>JAIZOF010000001.1:0-216285 GCA_020525365.1 Sulfurovum sp.
CTACTATCTACCTTCTAGTTTTTATTCTAAATATTTATTTTTAGCAATTTCATATGCTGTAGCACTATTTTTTCTAATGCAGCGGATAGATAATCCATATATAGGAAAACCTGGACGAAAATTTACACCTTTACCACTTGTGGTACGAAAATACCGAGCAAGTCTCCTTGTTTCATCAAACTCAGATGTCCAATAGTAACCACGTTCACCCATTTCTGTTAGACGTGCACCTTGGGCTTCTGCAACACGAATACCTGATGTTGGTAATTTTAATACCGAAGTATAGGCACCTTCGGTATCGTTACTTTTCCAAGTATGATATTCATTTTCCCACTCCTGCCTAGTTGGTACCCTAAATCCATTAGGGCATATACCTTTTCCATCAGTTTTCAATAGAAAAGCTGTTCTTTTTGATCCATTATCATCCACTCCATCAGCTACCCAATCACTATCTACTGCTCTTACAATAAAATTACTATTTGGGTTTTCTAGCGTTGTTGCTAGAACTGATGTTGTTTTTGATGTCTTGTCTTCATGGCCATCAGCTTTTCTGCCCCACTGAAAATAATCACCATAAGACAGTGTATCTGTAATAGATCTGGCTACTCTTGTAGCACCCAGATTTCTATCTAACCATACTTTATGTGTTGTGTTATTAATAACACATCCATATTTATTGCCATTGTATGTAGTTGAAAAATTAGCATCGCATACAGATTTACAGCCTACTAAAATTAATGATACAAATATCATTATTATTGAGAATGAGTTAAAATTCATAGATATTCTTCCTTCATCTATCAAAATAACTTACATACTTAACATAATCTATATTTAAGATTTTTTATATAAAGCATTTGTATGCTCAATACTATTTACCCTCAATAAACCTTAATAGCAATATATCATTATTTTTATTCTTTTTGATATCACTAAACCTTAAATCCCATACTTTTAGTGCCATCGAAACTACTGCCAAGTTCTTTTTCAATCTCTTCAAGAAAATCATGGTTACCAAAAACTGACTCTTTGCGTACCGCAACCTTGTAGGCAGTATTTCGAATAATAAGATTGATCTGTCCACCAGTTAGCTCATATTTTGCCAGTATTTCTACATCAAAATCTTCTGTATAGTCTGCTTTTTCAGGCAACATAAACTGCCAAAGTCTCAAGCGCTGTTTTTTACCTGGCTTCCTAAACTCAATCTTATAGTTAAATCGTCTTGAAAAAGCTTTGTCAATATTGCCCAATAGATTAGTAGTAGCAATAAGTATCCCCTCAAAACATTCAATCTGCTCAAGAAAGATATTCTGCATCTGATTATGCATCTTATCAGCACTGCTACTAACTCCTTCACTTCTAGAACTCAAAAACTGGTCAGCTTCATTAAGCAACAAAATAGGTTCGACCTTTGCTTTAGCACTAAGCTCTTTAAAATCATCAAAAATACGGCGAACATTTTTCTCACTCTCTCCTACATACATTGATAAGATTTTTGAGCAGTCAAAAGAGAGAATAGGTTTTTTCAGTGTCTTGGCAAGACTCATTGCAGTCATTGTCTTACCTGTACCCGCTACCCCATAGAAGATAATGCGCGCATCAATACTCTTACGCTTGTCTTTAATACCCCACTCACGCAATTTTTTAAATACCTCTTTGTCAACTTGTTTTACTACATTATCAAGTGTCTCACGGGTCTTAGAGTGGAGTACCACATCGTCAAGTGTTGTCTCGGGCTTGAGGTATTCAAAAAGCTCTTGCTCTTTAACTAATGCATCAAGCTTAAGTTTGGTAACTGTTTTTTTCTTTTTAGGGTGAATAATACGTTGCATTACCTCTTCTTGAAGATAGAATGAACGGCTTACTCCACCAAACATATTGAGGATCTCTTCATAGTCAATAATTCCCTCAATAATTAGCTTGGCACCATCTTCAAGTAGGGCACGATTCTTGATCTTCTCGTACTCATCGAAGCTAATTAGTTCAATCAGTGTGTTCATATCACGAAACTGCCCTTCACCCCCACTGTACTCTTCTTTCAAAAGGGCAAGAAAAATACGTTGTTCTTTTTCATCAAGTTGCTTTTCTTTAAAAAACTCCTCAACAATAATAGGTGTTTGGGTAATTTTGATACGCTCCTCGATACGTTTTGTCAATAGTGTCAACTTATTTTTAAGCCTACCAATATTCAATGAGTTATTAGTAAACTCTTGTTTATAAGTAGCAATCTGATGTAGCAGTGCAACCATATCAAACTGATCTTGTAGATACTCTAGGTGATCGGTATAAGGCTTTATTTCTGGTAAAAATATTTCTAATGACCCTTTTTCAAGTAGGCGGAGTAGTGACATACTCGGTGTTACTGAAGTATTAATAAGTTCCAACTGCGAAGAGTCATGTGCTTTAACCTGCCCAAAACTCACCTGTATAAACCAGCCTAGATCAAGTAGATTCTTTACTAGTGGTAGCTTCTTAAGATAAAGATAGGACTTTCCCCGAAAATTTTCCTGCAACATATCCAATACCGATATCTCCTCTGTTCCCTGAACATACCGACAGCAAACATACTGGATCAGTTTTGCTTCCACTTCGGTACACTTTAAATGCTTGAAGATACAGCTCTTCTTTATCTCTTTGGCTTCTATAAAATCAATTAGGTGCTTCAATGCATACTTTCCTATTTTCTTTTCAGTATAGCAAAGTTTTGTTTTGATTTGCTATACTATATTTATTAAAAAACTAAAAATTGATTAGGAGGTTGCTATGCCTAAGCTTATACTGCTCTTTACCTTTGGTGCTACACTACTATTTTCTGAAGCAACAATGGTACGTGACACCCGAACTGGTCTAATGTGGGAAGATACATCACATACAAAAGAGACAAAAATCACTCATCCACGTGCTAAAGCCTACTGTCACCAACTAAAACTTGGTAATTTTAGTAATTGGCGACTGCCAACCATTAAAGAACTCTTAAGTATCGTTGACTATAACCGTATAGAACCAGCAACTCTTAAAGTTTTTGACTACATCAAGGAAGACTCTTTCTACTGGACATCCACACCTGTTGCCAAAGAAGATGATGAGTTTTGGGGTATTAACTTCAAACACGGGGAAAGTAGTAGAGCTTCAGAATATTATGACCGTTATGTACGTTGTACTAGAAATATAAAATAACCAATGTTCTTATTTAATCGACTCTTTGCCAAAAGCCATACAATTGTATTGCATATTCTCTCATCTAATGGGTTTCATTTACGCCCTGTAGCACAATTTACTACTGAAGCCAAAAAGTTCTCTTGTAGTGTTGAAGCAGAGAGTCGTGGTAAAGTTATCAATGCTAAAAACCTCAATGAACTTCTATCACTCAACCTTGATAAGGGTGATCATTTTGATCTCATCTGTAGAGGAACGGATGCTGATAAGGCCATAGAAAAACTTTCTCAAGTCTTTGAAGCACTCATGGAAAAAGAACCTGAATACAATACTATAAAGGAGACCAGAAATCATTATGATGGTACTCACTTAAATGGAAAAATCATTGTGTCTGGGGTTACGATTTCCTCATTATGGCACTACAGTAAAACTACTACAAAGAAAATAACTGGTACAGTATTTTCTGAAGCAATTACTATGAGTATTGCTGAATTAGAGTATCTCTACATCACACATCAGGCTCAAGCTGATAATACAATCTATCTTGCCCAAAAAGTATTACTTGAGTCCCTCGCACACATCAATTCACTTCATGATTTTGAAAAATATATAATACAAAAAAGCGAAGCACTTCATGGTGGTAAAATGGAGGCAAAGATTGTCGATTACCAAGATATTCTTCAGCGAGTCAAAAGACACCTAGGCTACCATACTACAATAAACTACCCTTCCAATACATTCATACTAGTTGCAGAGGATCTTCTTCCTTCGCAAATAGAAGCATTACCAAAGCAAGTACAGGGGGTTGTTCTCAAAAATACATCACCCGCCTCCCATACTGCTATTCTACTACGTGCAACGGGAATTCCATCTCTAATCATTCAGGAGAATTTACCACAGATAGAGGAGAGTGTTATCCTCGATGCATACAGTGGTACACTTGTTATATCTCCAACAAAAGAAGATATATGTAAAGCTCAAGCATGCATCAGTCAAGAAAAAGAGACTTTAAATACAGCCAATCAAAAACGTTTTGAAAAAGCAGTCACATCTGATGGTATCTCTGTCAAAATACTTGCCAACATCACTGATGTTACTTCAGCAAAGATTGCTAAAAATTCAGGTGCGGAAGGGATTGGGTTGCTGCGCACTGAGTTTCTTTTTAAAGAGAAACTTCCTTCCTTTAAAGAACAACAAGATATCTATAAGGCTATTTTTAATCTTTTTGATGACGTAACCATACGTACCCTCGATGTGGGAGGGGACAAGTCATTGCCTTATATTGACATTCCTCAAGAGAATAATCCATTTTTAGGTATCCGCGGTATTCGCCTACTTAAAACTCACCCAGAACTTATTGAAGCACAATTACATGCCATCTTTATTGCCGCAGAAGGCAAGGCACTTAAAGTGATGTTTCCCATGATTGCTACTGTAAAAGAGTTCAATGAAGCCAAGCATTTTGCACAGAAAATAGCAAAAAAGCATCATATTAATATTGATAACATTATGTTTGGTATCATGGTAGAAATACCTTCTGTTCTCTTTCAGATAGAGGCATTCAACGAGATAGTCGATTTCTACTCCATTGGTACTAATGATCTCAACCAATATCTATTTGCCATCGAACGAACCCATCCTTTGCTAACCCTAGACCCATATTCACAAGTACTCTTTGATACTATCAAGAAGATTCACAAAGAGGCAGATAAGCCTATCAGTATCTGTGGAGAAATAGCTAGTGACAGCAAAGTAGTGCCTTGGCTAATCACACATGGTATCACTACACTCAGCCTTTCAGCACAGAAAATTCCCACTATCAAGGAGACTATCCGACATGTTTAACCTATCTCAACATATTGGTAAGGCACTGATGACCCCCATTGCTATTCTACCTGTAGCGGCATTACTGCTTCGTCTTGGATTTGGTGATATTTTTGAAGGACAAGTTGCCCTTATAATGAAAAGTGCTGGAGAGGCTATCTTTTCCAATCTTGACCTACTTTTTGGCATCGGTATTGCCTATGGACTAGCAAAAAATAATGATGGAGCAGCAGCACTTTCTGGAGCCATTGGCGTGTTTATTGCCAAAGCAGTCTATATGAACATTGACAATACGGTTAACATGGGGGTTTTTGTCGGCATTATTATCGGGGTAGTTACAGGGATACTTTATAATCGCTATCATACTATTAAACTGCCTGAGTTTCTTGGATTCTTTGGAGGAAAACGTTTCATACCTATCATAACTGCTCTTGTTGCTATTATCGTAGGAGTACTTTCTGGCTACTTTTGGCACTATGCACAAAATGGTATTGATGCTTTTTCTAATACTATCATTGGGTTGGGTGAAATAGGTACCTTTATCTATGGTGTACTTAATCGTCTACTGATTCCCCTAGGGCTACACCATATTCTCAACTCAGTCTTCTGGTTCCAGTTGGGTGAGTATAGTTATCTCAAGGATGGCGTACAAGTAGTTGCCAACGGTGATCTACACCGCTTCTTTGCCGGTGATCCAAGTGCAGGCATTTATATGTCTGGTTTCTATGTGGTAATGATGTTTGGTCTACCTGCTATTGCATATGCAATTTATCTTAATACTCCCAAAGCCCATCGCAAGAAAGCTGGTGCCATCCTTGCAGGAGTTGCATTTACCTCATTCTTGACAGGTATCACCGAACCATTAGAGTTTCTCTTTCTTTTTGTTGCACCAGTACTCTTTGTTATCCATGCCCTCTTGACTGGGCTTGCACTTGCCATAGCCCAAGGACTCAATATTCATGCTGGATTTGGCTTCTCTGCTGGTCTCATTGACTACCTCATCAATTACAAACTTGCTACTCACCCTCTCCGACTTGTTATGTTGGGGCTTGCATTTACTCCTATTTACTTTATTGTCAGTTACTATACCATTAAGATATTCAAACTCAAAATATTTGAAACCGAATCCTCCCATAAAAATAGTGAAGATGCAGATAAAACTGTGACTGCCTTTATTAAAGCCTTGGGCGGTATTGATAATATTATAAACACCGATGCTTGTATTACTCGTTTACGAATGAGTGTTAAAAGTAGTCATAATTTAAAAGATGAAGATTTCATAAGGCTGGGGGCAAAAGGAGTTATCAGACCAGATAAGCATTCAATCCAAATTGTACTTGGCACAAAAGCAGAAGGTATAGCAGAGAAAATTAAAGTATTGACTACTTAATATCCTCAATACTTTATTGTTGCTACAATAGTAGCATTAGGTTACCTTCATTACAACATCACCACACTTAACAATAGATAACTTTTTCTCTATCTGCTGAACATCACTCTCTTCAGAGATAATAATAGGAGTGATAATGTCTCTGGCATGTATCACAATATAATCCAAGTCAACTTTAATTACCGGATCACCTGCAGTAATGCTATCACCCTCATTAACCAAACGTTCAAAGCCTTTTCCTTCAAGTGCTACCGTCTCTAACCCAATATGTACCATCACTTCAAGATCTTTGTCACTTTTAATACTATAAGCATGATTGGTTAAAAATATCTTGCTAACAGTACCACTAATTGGGGCACAGAATATATCTCCTATAGGCTTGATGGCAACCCCATCTCCAACCATTTTATTAGCAAATACCTCATCTGGTACTTCGGTAATATCAACCACCTGTCCATCAATAGGCGAAACTACCTCTCTTAGCTTTCGTTTGAATAATTTGAACACTGTATACTCCTTTGGTATTTAACCTCTCCTTCTACTATGGTTGTTATAATATTCAAATCTTTATCAAAAATAACCAAATCAGCATCATAACCTAACATAAGTTTTCCCTTTTTTAATCTAAGTTTTTCTGCCGGTAGTTGTGTTACACTTAAAATTGCTTCTGGAAGTGTCATTTCTGTATATTCTACCATATTTCTAAGGGCTTCATTCATGCGTAGCACACTACCTGCTAGAGTACCATCAGCAAGTGCTGCTTTACCCTCCGATACAGTAACATCTCTTCCTCCAAGATCATATCTACCACACTTCATACACCCAGCACGCATTGCATCGGTAATAAGTATTAGATGCCCTTTTTTCATTTGATGGCTTAAGTGTAAATGATGGGGGTGTACATGTATTGTATCAGCAATAATATCTGCTGTAACTTCATCTCGGTCAAAACAGGCACCCACAATCCCTGGTCTTCGATGATGGTATGAAGACATGGCATTAAATAGGTGTGTTACGTGGGATACCCCAGCATCAAATGCTTTTATGCTCTCATCATAATTTGCTTTTGAATGCCCAATACTCAAAATTAGTTCAGGATATCTCCTCTTCATCATTTCAATAAATGCCATACCCTGCGCTACCTCTGGTGCCAATGTGATTATACGGATAATATCAAGATAAGGCTCTATCCATTCACTCTGTGGAGACTGTATATAGCATTTATCCTGTGCACCATTTTTAGAGGCATTGATAAATGGTCCCTCAAGGTGTGCACCAAGGATCTGTGCACCAGATAATCTACCAAGAGAGGCTTTGATGTTTGCCAATGCCGCCTCTATCTTCTCTTGACTCATAGTCATTGTTGTTGCAAGAAATGCTGTTGTTCCTGTCTGTAGAAGTGTTTTTGAGAGTGTTTCAAGTGCTAAAGGGGTAGCATCCATTACATCTACACCACCACTGCCATGGATATGTATATCAATAAATCCAGGGCTTACATATGCCCCTTTAGCATCAATAGTGTCTACATCATTAATATTGATATTGCTATCAATATCTATAATCTTATTGTTAAATAAAAGTATCTGGTCTTCAATAACCTTATTGCCTATAATCAATTTGGCATTGATAAGTGCTGTCATGATACTCTACACTTTTTATTGATAAAATTAAGTTTCAATAAAATCATACAATGCCTTAATCTCCTCCGTCCATATCTCCTCATTAATAGTCTCTAATACCAATGGAATATCATCCATTCTTGGATCATTCATAATAAAATGGAACGCATCCCAGCCAATTTCACCAAATCCTAGTGAATGGTGACGGTCTACACGTGATCCAAGTGGTGGCTTGGAGTCATTAATATGCATCCCCATCAAATATTCAAATCCAACAATATTGCCAAATGTATCCATTGTCTTATCATAAGCTTTACGGGTACGCAAATCATATCCTGCAGTGAAAGTATGACAGGTATCTAAACAAACACCCACACGACTTTTATCCTCAACTTTCTCTATGAGGTGTGCCAAGTGTTCAAATTTATAGCCAAGATTGCTCCCTTGCCCAGCAGTATTCTCAATAACCAACTTAACACTAGAGCCTTCTGTTGCCTCTATGGCAAAATTAATTGACTCAGCAATAATATCAAGACAATGTATTTCTGCTTCTATCAACTTCTCTTCATAATGTGCGTCATGTTTAGATATCTTAACAAGATGAGAGCCTGGATGAAAATTGAGCTTCTCTAGCCCCAACTGTTCACATCGTTTTAACTCATCAATAAATGCTTCACGAGATTTCTCTAGCTTATCTGTTTCAGGATGCCCAAGATTAATCAAGTAAGAATCATGTGGAAGCACATGCCTAGAAAGGATACCACTTTTTTCAAGATTTGACTTAAATGCTTCAATAGAGGCTTCCGTCAGTGGCTTAGCAACCCACTGACGCTGATTCTTGGTAAAAAGAGCAAAGGCTTTTGCCCCTATATGCATTGCATTAAGAGGCGCATTCTCTACTCCTCCACTGGCACTCACATGTGCTCCTACAAATTTCATTTGTTACCCTTTGGATTTTTTAATCTTCATCACTATATGATTGATTGTATCATGGAAGGTCATTTCATGATTTAAAACACTGTATACAATATTATATTTATTGCCATTTGTTAATTTTTGTGTAAAGCCATTATCTTCTTTAACTACATTTTTCCCATCCATTAATGGTTGTCCACGAAAAATATTTTCAATAATATTATCTGGATAAAATGGTGAGAGTGCTTGCTCATTGAGTGATGCTTTGTTTATACAGTTAAACATACCACTACACACAGTATCTTGCGTAATATACAAAGAAAACAGTGCCTGACCATTTTCATAGATTTCAATTTTTATTTTATCTTCACCCTCATAGATAAACCCCTGATAGGCATAGTGCATAGTTGGTGTTCTTAGTACCATAAGTGCACTATGCTGCTTAGTATAAACATGGGGTTCTTTGATACATCCACTAATAAAAACTACAAGAAATAGAAGAAAGAATGTAAACCGCATAAGAACCTCGTTTTTTAGTATTGTACCGACATTTTAATAACAACTTAAGGATTGTGTTTATATAATTCCGTCCACAAGTTGTTATGGCCCCTTCATCTAGCGGTTAGGATTCCAGGTTTTCATCCTGGCCACAGGAGTTCGAGTCTCCTAGGGGTCACCACTTGTTTTTCTGCATTTTTGTTGTTATGGCCCCTTCATCTAGCGGTTAGGATTCCAGGTTTTCATCCTGGCCACAGGAGTTCGAGTCTCCTAGGGGTCACCACTATTTACAATCTCATACTTTAATAGTTTTTATAGGCAAAATGGAAATAATTATATTGATATTTGGGTCCTTAGCTCAGCTGGGAGAGCGCTTCGCTGGCAGCGAAGAGGTCGTCGGTTCGATCCCGATAGGATCCACCAACCAAACTCATTTACTAATTTATTAATATTTTTCTTAATTATGAACTATACGGGAATAAGAGTATTTTATTGTCTTTATATATTAGCTCTCAAATATTACCAACTCACCCTTTTTTAACTTTGGCAAAATATCAATCTTGATTTTTCTAATCTGGTACATTTTTTCTGTAGAAGAGAGATTTTTCTGTCGAGGAAGATTTCTAAGTTTCTCTTCATAGTAGGCTTGAAGCATCTGTACTAAAGCCTGTTCTAACTCCTTCTCATCCATTACTTTGATATTTTCATCAAGTGAAAGCCCTACTAGTTTTGGATGCTCTTTTTCTCCCCTTATGAATGCCTCTAAAAGCTCCACATATCTCCCAAAAAACTTCACATCAACTACATCTAATACAAAATCAACCAATTTTGGCTTCTCTAAAAGTGTTTTCAGAATACTTAACTGTGCTATATCATCTTTAGCCTGAGAGAAGTTCTCTCTAGCTTTGGCAGACTGTGCTTGCACACCAAACATAGTAGGTGATACACCTATAAGTGTTGCCGCTATGGGAAGATAGGCATCTCTAATAATGGGTGTTAATCTAAAAAGAAATTGCTTGACAACACCAAATGCTACCTCTTTAGAACGTGGATCATTCAAATTATGCTCCTCGACCATTTTTTCTAACACAAAAGGAATAATTGGCTTAGCTTCACGTAAGAGTTTTGTCACCATTGTGCTTTGTCCTTTGGCAATAAGGTCAGCAGGGTCTTGTCCATCAGGGAAAAGTACCACTCCACCATCAAAACCACTATAAGAAAGCATTTGTGCTGCCTTAAGTGCTGCGGCTACTCCTGCTTTGTCTCCATCATAGGCAAGAGTAATTTTTGGTTCTCCTTTGCGAAGTAGTGGAAGGTGTTCGCTTGTCAAGGCCGTCCCCAGTGTTGCCACCGCTTCAGTAAAACCTGCTTGATGGAACATTACAACATCAAGGTAACCCTCACATACAATTAACTTTTTGTTTTTGTAGATACTTTCTTTAGCAAGATTGTAGCCATAAAGTAAACGAGATTTGTTAAAAAGTTTAGTTTGTGGTGAATTGATATATTTTGCCGGATGATTGGTGATGGTACGACCCCCAAATCCAACTGCTGCACCATTAGGAGAAAAAATAGGGAAAGTAATGCGTTCAACTAAACGCGCATAGTAACCACCATCTTCCCCTTGTGCAATAATCCCTGCTTCAGTTGCTTGCGGGCGCGGCAAGGAGGTAGAATCGAGAAACTGCATCACCAATCTACCTTCAGGTACATACCCAATGCCAAAACGCTCAATAGCATTCTGAGAAATACCTCGTTCATGTAAGTAATTCTTTGCTATTTTATTTTGCTCAAGATTCTTCACATACCAGTGTTGAATTACTTCAAGCAGTCGCTTGGAACTAGAGTAATCTGAACTACCTTTAATATAATTAAGTGAGAAATTAAACCCTGAAGCAATCTTCTCGATTGCCTCTGGGTAGCTTAGCTTCTCAATTTCCATCACAAACTTAATAGCATCACCACCTACCCCACAGCCAAAGCAGTGGTAAATCTGCTTAGAGGGGCTTACTACAAATGATGGTGTCTTCTCTCCATGAAAAGGGCAGTTTGCCTTATAATTTGTGCCTGCTTTTTTAAGCTCTACATAGTTACCAACAATATCAACAATATCAATGATATTTTTGAGAGATTCTATGGAGGATTGATCAATCATAACAGTATTATATCGAATTTGGTATAATCTAGTATGGAATATATTCTCCCCACCTATGACGATCCACTATTTAGTATCCTCCTTATTATCATTATCAGCCTTATTATTGCTGTAGTGACATATGCATGGGGTCTTTATAAGCAACAAAGGGAGGCAGGGAACCTACTAAAATTTCTTGATAAGTTTGACAGTGCTGAGTGTGCACTTGATACTGCAGATATGGTCTTTGAAGAACATATGTTCAAACCACTAACACTTCTTGCAAAAGCATTTGAAAACTCTGGAGAGTATCACAAAGCAATTAATATCTATCTCTATCTCATCAAAAATATTGCCAATGAACTGACAAAAATAGAGTTAATGGAAAGGCTAGGTACAACTTATCTGCATGCTGGCTTTTTAGAGCGTGCTCGTACAATCTATATTGAAATTCTTAGGAAAAACCCTCGAAACAAAAAAGTACTTTATGGGCTAGGGGTTGTTTATGAAATAATGCACAAGTATGAAAAGGCTAAAGAAGTACTTGAGCCTCTACATCTTCTTGGGGAAGATACCTATATTCTAGAAAAATTTCTTCAATTCTCTGAACTTTCAAACAATCATCATCTTTCAATCAAAAAAAAACTTTTAATACTAAGCAATTTTCTCAAAGAAGAACCTAGTTTCTACAGATATATTATTGATTTCATGCTTCGACTTGATACTAGGGTTGCATGGGAAAACATCGATACTGAGCGTATTAGGGAGATACTCGATATCTTATGGTACTTACCAAATTCACAACTCGATTTAGATATAATTACAGCCGATACGCGACTCTCAACACTTTATTATGCCAAAGGATATCTACAAAAGCCAATAGCCAAGAGTGGTATATTTATACTTGATATGATTGCAAAGGCAAAAGAGAATGGATTTAAAGGAGGAGATCTTCAGTTCTCCTACTTGTGTAAAAAATGTAAACAGAGTTTCCCTGTCTCATTCAAACGATGTCCTAACTGTATGGCAATTAATTCTATAAAAGTCGAGGAACAAATTGCAAAAATACGTACGCAAACAGATTACTCTCTACTCTGATGGTTCCAGTTTGGGCAATCCTGGTCCTGGTGGGTACGGTGGCATTCTTGAGTACAATGGTTATTGTAAAGAGTATTATGGAGGAGAGGAATATACCACCAATAACCGTATGGAACTTCTTGGTGTTATTGAAGGCTTAAAGATGCTTAAGGAGCCCTGTGATATCACAGTAGTATCAGACAGCTCCTATGTTATTAAGGCAATTAATGAATGGCTTGAGGGATGGGTAAACAAAGATTTTAAAAAAGTTAAAAATATTGATCTCTGGAAAAAGTACCTTGAAGTTGCTAAACCTCATCATATTAAAGGTATTTGGGTGCGTGGGCATAATGGACACCCACAAAATGAACGGTGTGATCAACTAGCACGCACTGAAGCTGAACGCATACAACAAAACCTAACATAGGAGCTAGGATGACAGACTATAGTCGATTAGAAAAACGACTGACCTACACATTCCAAAATAAGCAATTAATTATTGAGGCCTTGACACACAAAAGTCATAAAAAGCCTTATAATAATGAACGGCTTGAATTTCTTGGAGATGCGGTACTTGACCTTATTGTCGGTGAATATCTTTTTCATAAATTTCCCAACTCTAATGAAGGAATACTCTCTAAAATAAGAGCCTCTTTGGTTAACGAAAGCGGTTTTGCGCTACTAGCACGTGCTATGGATTTGGGTAAATATATCTATCTTTCTGCTGCAGAAGAAAATAATAATGGGCGCAACAAACCCTCCTTACTTTCTAATGCATTTGAGGCAGTTATTGGTGCAATCTATCTTGAAGCAGGGCTAGAAAAAGCTAAAGAGGTTACTATTGCCCTACTCGAATCAGCACACCCTAGGATAGATCTTGATGCCCTCTCAAAAGATTACAAAACTGCTCTTCAAGAGTTAACGCAAGCAACCCATGGGGTGATACCACAATATGAGATGCTTGGTTCCTTTGGTCCTGATCACAAAAAAGAGTTTGAGGTTGCCGTGATACTTAATGACGAGATCATTGCTACTGCTAAAGGAAAGAGTAAAAAAGAAGCACAACAAAAAGCTGCACAGATTGCATTGGGGGTATTGAAGAGATGAATACTTTTGGAAAACGACTAACCTTAACCACTTTTGGAGAGTCTCATGGCAAAGCGATAGGATGTATTCTTGATGGCATACCTGCTGGGCTAAAAATAGACAAAACCTTTATTCAGTCAGAATTAGATAGACGCAAGCCAGGGAAAACAAAGCTGGAGACTGGACGTAAAGAGGATGACAAAGTAGAAATCCTTTCTGGTATCTTTGAAGGAGTATCTACTGGCACTCCTATTGCAATGATAATCTTCAATACTGATCAAAAAAGTAAAGATTATGACAGTGTCAAGAATCTTTTTCGTCCGGGACATGCTGACTTTACTTACTTTCATAAATATGGGCTACGTGACTACCGTGGTGGTGGACGCTCCTCTGCACGAGAAACAGCAGCCCGTGTTGCAGGAGGTGCTATTGCCAAACTAATACTTAAAGAGGTGGGAGTAAAAATAGAGAGTGGTCTATGTGAAGTTGATGGCATTAAAGCCGAGATTATTGACTTTTCTCATGCTCAAAACTCTAAGCTCTGTGCACTTGACCCAATGAAGGAGAAAGTACAAGAAGAGGCAGTTCTTGCAGCAAAAGAGGCACATGATTCTGTTGGTGGCGTGGTACTCACCCGTGCTACCGGTATCCCTGTAGGTCTAGGGGAGCCACTCTACTACAAACTCGATGCGATACTTGCCGATGCGATGATGGGTATCAATGCCGCCAAAGCAGTTGAGATTGGTGATGGTGTGGCAAGTACGCACCTCAAGGGAAGCCAGAATAACGACGAGATCACTCCCAAAGGGTTTGCAAGCAACCATGCAGGCGGAACCCTTGGCGGCATCAGTAATGGTGATACTCTCATTGTTAAAACCCACTTCAAACCGACCCCTTCCATCTTTCAGCCACAGCAGACCATAGACAAAAAGGGCAACCCTGTCACACTCGAACTCAAAGGACGCCACGACCCTTGTGTTGCCATTCGCGGTGCTGTGGTAACTGAAGCGATGATGGCACTTGTACTTGCTGATATGGTGCTGCTCAATATGGGTAGAAAAATGGAACACATTACAACACTTTATCAACAATAACTATTTAAAAAGCATAATCTCATCAAGCCCCTTTACATAAAAGCTTTTACGGTGAATGAAGCATCTGCCGTATCTTAGCAATGCTTCATAGTGTGCCTTGGTTGCATATCCTTTATGGCGTTCAAAACCATACTTTGAGTATATGTTTGCCATTTCAATCATCTCCCTATCACGTGTCACTTTTGCCAAAATACTTGCTGCTGAAACTTCTGGTATTTTTGTATCAGCTTTGACCATGGTCTTAATATTTGCAACACCAAAAGTACTATTGCCATCAAAAAGATAGTGTGCTTTAGGCAGTTCCCGTTGTATCTGCCTTAGACCCCTTGAAAGACATTTTGAGATACCTATAGTATCAATCTCTTCTGGTGAGAATCGAACAATACAATAGTGTGCTACTTGGATAATTTGCGAAAAGAGTATTTCCCGTCTCTTTTCACTTAGTTGTTTAGAGTCTGCCAATCCATCTATCTTCTCTTTCAGTATGACACCAGTCATTATCAGTGGTCCTGCAAGTGGTCCACGACCTGCTTCATCAATACCACAAAGAGGTAGCCTATCCATTTAATAGCCCTAAAAACTTCTCTCCATACCGTTCAAATTTTACCTCTCCAATACCATGTACCTCTAGCATCTCCTCTTTATTTTTTGGTTGTTTAGCACTGAGCTCTTTGAGGGTTTTGTCAGAAAAAATAATATAAGGGGGCATATTGTTATGTAATGCTATCTGCAAACGTAGATTTCTAAGTTTATTATAAAGTTCAATATTATAATCATCAACGTTAGGTACTTTGTATTTAAGAACATTTTGCTTAATGCTCAACCGTTCTTTTTTAAGTAAAATTATATGCATTCCCTTTAGTACTTCTGCCCCAAATAGTGTCAATTTGTAAACCTTAAACTCCCCTATATTTACTGCACCAAGCTCTAGTAACTTGTCACCAATAGTCAACCATTGTGCCTTAGTATATTTTTTACCAATACCATAAACACTCAGATTGCTATGTCCATTCTGTAGTACCCGTTTCTCCTTGCTTCCTCGAAGCACATCAATAATATAATGTAGTCCAAACTTCTGCTCAGTACGAATTATGGTTGAGAGTAGCATCTGTGTAGCTTCGGTAATATTGACCTTCTCAATTTCATGTATAGTACAGTTGTCACACTTGTCAACACAAGGTTCAATACAATCATCAAAGTAAGTTGCAATATTCTGGTGACGACATCTCTCACTATTGGTATAACGTACCATGCTCTCAAGCTTATTGAAGGCGTGTTCTTTGTAGGGTGTATCTGGTAAATCATTTATGAACATCTTCTGTTGTACGATATCTGCAGCAGAAAAAAGTAATAGTGTTTCAGACTCTAATCCATCACGCCCTGCACGTCCTATCTCTTGATAGTAATTCTCAAGTGTCTTAGGCATGGTCATATGCACTACAAAGCGGATATTAGATTTGTCAATGCCCATTCCAAAGGCAATAGTTGCCACAACAATCTGTATTTTATCTATTACAAAGTTATGATAAGTACTATTCTTCTTCTCTGCTGAAAGTCCTGCATGATAAGGGTATGCTTTAATGCCTTTGCCTTGAAGATAGTTTGCTACTGATTCAGTTGATTTACGAGAAAGGGTGTAAATGATACCAGATTCCCCATCATGCAACTTCAAAAAATTAATTAACTGCTCTTTACCATCTTTAATACGGTGCCTAGCATATATAGTTAAATTCTCTCGAAAGAGTAATCCACGTACTCGCTTAGGACTTTGTAATCCAAGATTAGCAATAATATCTTCTTCAACTGTTTTGGTTGCTGTAGCAGTAAAGGCAGCAATAGGAATAGTAGGAAACTGTGCCTTAAGTAACGACAGCTTACGATAGTTCTCTCTAAACTCATGCCCCCACTCACTTACACAGTGTGCCTCATCAATAACAAAAAAGTTAATCTTTAAATTATGCAATATATGAAGAAAGTGAGTATTGGTCAACCGTTCTGGTGCAACATAAAGTAATTTAACTTTACCGTACCGTAATTGTGCTTCTATCTTCTGGCTCTCTTCGGCATCTTGCATCGATGAGAGCATAACTGCAGTAATACCATTGGCTTTCAGGGAAGCTACTTGATCATACATCAATGCCAATAGTGGTGAAATCACTACTGTCACACCTTCCATCAACAAAGTAGGAATTTGATAACAAAGTGATTTTCCACCTCCAGTAGGTAAAATCATCAGTACATCTTTTTTATCTACAATTGTGTCAATCACCTCTTCTTGTAGTGGTCGAAACTGTTTGTGCCCAAAATAGTCTTTAAGTATCTCAAATTTGCTCATAGCAAAAGTGTAACGTGTTTTAAAAAAGAGTGGGATAAAATATGTCAGATTGTCATATTTAGAAGAATTTATAGCCTACACCCCATACTGGGTGAAAATAGTTATGCATACTGTTGGGATCTATCTTGTATTTAAGGCGGTTGATAGCGACATTGATAGCATTATCATTAACCCTCTTACTTTCACTGCCCCACACCTCTTCTCTCAGATAGTCACGTGTCAATGGTTTATCAATATTATTAAAAAAGGTATAAAGAAGTCTAAACTCAAGGTTAGTTAATAGGACTTCATTGCCATCAGAAATAATAGTTTTCTGACTAAAATCAAGTATAAGTCCCTTATGTTTGAGACGTTCCTGCTTTTGCATAGCACCTGAGCGTTTTAGTAATGCCTTGACACGAAGCACCAGTTCCTTAGGGCTAAAAGGTTTTGTCATGTAGTCGTCACCACCTACTTCAAAACCTGTCTCAAGATCTACTTCTTTATCTTTAGCAGTTAAGAAGATAACTGGAATATCGTAACCAATCTCACGTAAATAAGCAATAAAATCACTTCCCTCTGTTCCAGGTAGGTTACGGTCAATAATCATAAGTGCAGGGATTTCTTCCTCAAGAAACTGCTCTACATTTTCAGTTGAGAGAAAACCAGTAACGGCAAACCCCTCTTTCTCAAGATGATACTCAATGAGTTCAAGAATATCTTCTTCATCTTCGATAATAACAATCTCTATGTTTATCTGCATAAAAGTATTATAGCATATTGGAGGCTTGTGCTATAGAAACAAAATTATTTTTAGGAGGGGCTTGCCTATGCCACAAACCCTTTGATTATGTAAAAAATAAGTGCTGAGAGTATGGCCGCAGCAGGAACAGTGATAATCCATGCCGCAACAATTTTTTTAACCATACCACGCTTAATATAGTTCTCTTTAATTGCCTTTTTGAGCTTCTTGACTGCTCTTTTTTGCTCTTTATGCTTTTCAATAAGTATTAGTTTTTTTGTTGGATCTTCATTGGTACAAGCATTAAGGTCAGCTTTAAGTATATGTAACTTCTCTATTTCCCCTTGAAGCTTCTGCTGATTCTCTCCCATATTTTTACTATCAAGCCATTCTCGTAAAAATCCAACACCAAAAACAGCACCTACTGCAATATGTGTTGAAGAGACAGGCAAGCCAAGCTGAGAAGCAATGACTACCGTAATTGCTGCTGCCATCATGATGGAAAAAGCACGTATTTGATCAAGCTCAGTAATTTCAGAACCAACTGTCTTGATAAGTCTAGGACCAAAAAGTGCCAGTCCAATAGAGATACCAACACCACCAATTACCATAACCCAAAGAGGAATTGCTGCTTTTTTAGAGACAGCAAGATTAGTCAGTGCATCATTGACTGCTGCAAGTGGACCAACGGCATTGGCAACATCATTGGCACCATGTGCAAAACTAAGCATTGCCGCAGCAAAAATAAGTGGGATAGTAAAAAGTAGGTTGATATCTGTACGACTACCTTCCATATTCCCAATACGACTAATAACACGAGGTTTAACAAAAAAGAAAGTAATAGCTCCACCAATCATACCAAAAATAAGTGCTACGCCAAAAGTAGGTTTTTTTGTCTGTGGTAGAAATGAGAATACTTCTGTTAAATCTTTCCAAACATGCTTAAGCCCCTTAAGTGTCAAATAGGTTAAAAAAGCTGTTGCCATGATTGCTACCAATACAGGTACAACTTTTTTTGCTGCAGTAACCCTATCTTCTTTGTAAAGAATTTGTGATTTGACAACATAAAGAAATATTGCTGCTATCGCACCACCCAATACCGGTGAGATAACCCATGATGCAACAATTTTTCCCATAGTTCCCCAAGAGACAATAGCAAATCCACCTGCAGCAATTCCACCTCCAAGTACACCACCCACAATAGAGTGGGTAGTAGAAACTGGTGCTTTGAGCCAAGTAGCAAGATTAAGCCAAAGCGCAGCAGACAATAATGCAGCAGACATCGCATAGACAAAGAGTAGTGGATCTCCCCCAAAAGCAGCTGGGTCAATAATACCTTTTTTAATAGTACCAACAACATCTCCCCCAGCAACAAGGGCACCACCTGCCTCAAAAATAGAAGCAATAACAATTGCACCACCAATAGTCAATGCGCCTGCACCTACTGCAGGTCCAACATTGTTAGCAACATCATTTGCTCCAATATTCATTGCCATATAGGCACCAAATATTGCTGCAAGAACAAGGAATCCACCATGTGCCATATGAAAAACAATACTATTGGTATAGAAAGCAACAACTGTGGCAAATACCGCTCCAAGAATTATTTTGATTGTATTATGCATAAACCTTCCTTTACAGTCTTATAATGTTTAGCAAAAAGTATTGCAGCTCGTTATATTAGAACTTAACAATACAGTCAAGTTGTACACGCTTATAGTCTGGCTTTATCCCAACAATTTTACTTTTACTCTCATAATATTTATTAAAGAAAAAATTACCTGCAAAATAGAGATGTTTGCTCATTTTATATTTTGTACGTATTGCATGCCCTTTGGCTGCTGTACCACCACCAAAGTTATCTGAATCAGAGTATGCTCCAAGGACTGCATCTTCTTGAATATTAGTATAGGAGTACTTGACCTGCCACTCTCCAATATGCTTGGCTTTACCAAGTTGAAATGCAAGATCATACCCAAAATTATTACCGCTCACGGCAATATTATATGCAGCTGATGCTGCAACCTTAAGTGGCATACCAAATACATTGCCAAATTGCAATTCTCCAAATCCCTCTACGATATGATAATCATTGGCATAGATACCATTTATAACTGTATTACCTTTATTTTTACCAAAAATTGGTGTATTGTCTTTTAGTCCATCATAGTAATAAATACCAGTACCCGTATACAATTTAGCAAAGTTAAATTTAGTTTTATACACATACTGTGCAATAAAAAGATTGACACTATTTTCAGCAACAGATTTTTCTTCCATAGTAGGCTGATTTACCCCTATTGTAATAGTCTGTGTCCTATCTTTGTATTGATAATTTATTCCATTCATAGAAATATCATTATCCCAAATGAGCTGAGACTTAATAGGTCTATACATCATATAGGGCTCTCTACCAATTTTCATAGTAGTATTTCCTGATTTATACACAAGTCCTAAAGTATTTAACCTAAGTGATTGAAAAAAGTAATCACCCATTGGCTCATCGGTATGAAAAGTTTGGTTCCCTGATGTAGGGTTACCAAAACCACTTCGCATTCCTGCATTGATATAGAGAGAATCAATAAGATTAATTTTTGCACCAAGTCTTAGACGATATCTGGTTCTATATTTATTTTCTTTATCATCTCTTTCAATACTCTCATACCTTAATCTTAGATCACCTTTAAGTGCTATTCTTTTTATCTCTTTTATTTTTTTATGTGGGCGCTCAATATCTCCACCTGACATTCCTGCCGACGCTACTACTGTGACCAAGAGTATAATTTTTTTCACGATATGTAATCCTTGTCTATATTTTGAATAATATAAGTATAAAAAAAAAGAATTACAGAATGATTACAATAAAATAAGACATATAAAGCTTTTTAGTAGTTGACCAAATTATATTAGTCGCAATATGCCGCATATCTTGCGCCATGCTCTTCGAGATACTTTTTCATCTGCTTTTGTCCAAGCTTTCGGGAGTAATCCAATGGGCTCATTCCAGCCCTATCAGTAGCATTGATATCTCCTCCACCATCAAGGAGTATCTGCATCATCTCTATATCAGAAAAACAAGCAGCAAGTATAACCGGTGTAA
Source organism: Sulfurovum sp. (assembly GCA_020525365.1). Taxonomy (NCBI): domain Bacteria; kingdom Pseudomonadati; phylum Campylobacterota; class Epsilonproteobacteria; order Campylobacterales; family Sulfurovaceae; genus Sulfurovum; species Sulfurovum sp. Next base: position 20,950 of record JAIZOF010000001.1, read on the forward strand.
TGCCACTCTTTCGTTTAGTGGTATTGAGATTAAACCCCTGGTCGATACAATACCGGATAACATCTTTACGTTTAAACTTAACCGCTATATCAAGTGCAGAAACACCATCACTGTCTGTGGCATACAGGTCAACACCATTTTCAAGCATTATTTCAATAAATGCCAAAGAGGCATATTTTCGGATAGCATAAAAAAGTGGAGAGATATTATCATAATCCTCCAAATCATACTCTTCACCTATAAGAATAGACTTATTTAAATCAACTCCTTCTTCAATCAAGGATTTTAGTTGAGCAATTGAATCATTCTCTATGGCTTCGGTTAATAGATTCATCTTTTTTCCTTTTGTAACCAATTTGTAACTACTCTACGTTACGATGGCATATCTCATTAAAGAGATACATTTAAAAAGAAGGAGAAGCAATGAAACTGAGCAGAATACTTCGGCATATTGTTAAAGCAGAAGGTAAAAAAACCATAACTGCTAAAACAATTATCAAACTTAAAAACTCACGTGAGTTTAGCTATTTAATAGATACTAAACGTTAGTTATGGACCAAATGGGCTTATCCCGCCAAACATCCCCATTGCTTGGGACTTTCTGTTATCCTCTACCATCTTATTAATATCATTCATCGCTGAGATGAGTAAAATCTGTAAAGATTCCTTATCCTCTAGTAGTGAATTATCAATATTTAGATCAATAATCTCACCCATGCCATTAGCACGTATTTCGACCATTCCGCCTCCAGCTCTTGCCGTTAATTCTATACTTTTTTCTTGCTCTTGCAACTCTTTGGCTTTTTCTTGCATCTGAGACATAACTTCAGCCATCTTGCTCATATCAAAGTTACTAAACATTATGTTAGCCCCTTAAATGTCTGCGCAATCGTATTGTCATCATTAAGGATAACAATCTTGGGCTCATGAGCTTCTGCTTCCTCTTCACTCATACTTGCATAGGCAATAATGATAATCTTATCTCCCTTGTGTACCTTTCTTGCAGCTGCACCATTGAGACAAATATCACCCTTACCACGCTCACCAGAAAGAATATAGGTAGAAAAACGTTCACCATTATTAATATTGACAATATCAATCTTTTGTCCTATGCGCATATTGGTAGCTTCAAGAAGATTTTGATCAATCGTAATGGAGCCTACATAGTTAAGATTTGCATCAGTCACAGTTGCTCTATGCAGTTTAGAATAAAGCATAGTAATATTCATTATGTTCCTACCTAATATCATTAAATTACTAGAATTATACCAATATTTCAATCTATAATTATATAGTAATTGTAAAGAGATTATAAACTAGGTCTAGTTTACTTTTCTAAAAAAGACTTTTGTTTATTGTGCCATCTGAGATGGAGGAACCGGCTCACCCCACATCTCTTCAGAAATCACATACTCTTCAACCACAGTGCCACCAATAATATGCTCATCAATAATACGGTCGATCTTCTCTTTTGTTAACCCTACATACATCGTATGACCAGGCTCTACAAGCATTACTGGACCTTGTTGGCAACGGTTAAGACATCCTGTCTGAATTGGCTGAACTGTCCCAATAATTCCTTTCATCATCAGTTGTTGTGCTAAATGCTGAAAGAGTTGCTGACTCTCAGGATCACTCTGGCTCACACAGCTTGGTTTTGGCATACCTGGAGGTGCTGATTGTTGACATTTGAAAATATAGAAGGCTGGTTGTGGCACACCTTGCATCATTATAGTTCCTTTTACATTTAGTTTTAATTGGGAGTATTTTACTCCTAAATACTTAAATAGGGATTAATTAGTAGATTGATACATGTCAATCTACTATTAAAATTTTTAAACTATAATCCCATACCTATAAAAAATAAAGGGATTTCTTAATGAAACATCCTAACTTTTTCAATAAAGTTCCAACCATTTTGCTCCAAGATCCGCTTAGTGACTTTCTTGGTGTTTTCAAAGAAGGCAAAGTGGAGATTAGCTATCTAGAGTGTGCCAAGCTTGCAGGGCACTCTTGTCCCACTGTTGCTGGTGCATACCTCATGACACTCAAGGGGCTAGAGAAACTCTATTCTAATTCTTTACCTCAGCGTGGCATGATCCATGTCTCTATGTGCAACAAGGAGGATGAAGGTGTCACTGGTGTCATTTGTAATATTATTTCATTTATTGTTGGTGCTAGTGGTATTGGTGGCTTTAAGGGCATACAAGGGAACTTCAGTAGAAATAACTTAGTAAGTTATAATATAAAAATGGAAGGTGAGGTTAAACTAACTCGGCTTGATACCAATAAAAGTGTAGTACTCAGCTATAACTCTTCTATCATACCAAGTGATCCAAAAATGAAGCAACTAATGGGGAAAAATCTTCAAGGACTTGCTTCGTCAGAAGAGAAAATAGTATTTGGAAAACTATGGCAACAGCATGTTGAAAAAATCTTACTTTCACAAGAACTTTGGAATAAAATGATTACCATACATTAAGGAGAGAAGCTAAATGAGTATTTTACAATTTATGACCAATGAGCACAGAGAGTGTGATACAATATTCGCAACAGCAGAGCAAGCAGTTGCAAACAGTGATTGGGAAATGGCAGAGAAAGCCTTTTTGAGTTTTAGCAATGAGACATTAATACATTTCAAACGTGAAGAGGAAGAACTATTCCCTGCTTTTGAAACACAAACAGGTAATATGCAAGGACCTACACAGGTGATGCGTTATGAGCATGAACAAGTTAAAGGGCTTATTGGCAAACTGGCTGAAGCAATGGAAGCCAAAGACAAAGATGCCTATCTTTCACTCTGTGAATCAATGATGATTTTACTTCAGCAACATAATATGAAAGAAGAACAGATGCTTTATGCCATGTGCGAAAGACTCTTATCGCCTAACTTCAAGGAGGAGACACTTGAAAAGATGAAACAGGTAGTGCTATAGTCAATGTCACACTTCAAAAAGATCTTCTTTGATGCAAGAGAACTTGAACATCCTATCCCTTTAGAGCGTTCTATTGCCATATTGAGAGAGCTTGGAAAAGTCAATTTCTTCTATATGATTCACCGCAAAAACCCTATTCCACTTATCGATATGGCAAGTGAACAGGGGTTTATGGTATTAAATAAAGAAGATAAGAATGGCACATGGCATATTCTTATCACGCATAATCCTGAACTCAATCTCGAAGAGCTCTGTGATGTTTAGTCAGCAGGGGCTCTCACTTGATCAGGCACCACCTATTTCAGTTGTTCTCCGTTTCTTTCTTAGTGGTGCACTCTTTGGGATTTTCTCAGGGATTTTCATACTCTTTTTTGGTATAAAGATTTTTGATACCAATAGTACTGAAGCAATTATTCTCACACATACTCTAACGTTGGGTGTAATGCTCTCTTTTATGTTTGCTGCACTCTTTCAGATGCTTCCAGTTATTGCTGGTGTCAAACTTACTGCCCCTACAGTGAAAGCTAGTTTAGTACAATTTCCACTCATATTTGGCGTACCAATTCTCCTGTTTGCTTTTTATACACATAAAAGTATTTTTTTTGTTATAGCTTCTTTATTGCTTGGCGTTAGCATACTAAGCATTGCCTTTATAATGCTCAAAAATCTTTTAAAATTACCTAACCATAGCACCTCATCTAAGGGAATAACCATTGCCCTTGTCTCCCTTATTATCTTAACAATACTTGCACTCTATCTTACATCAACACTATCTGGTTTCATTCAAGGGTCACACTATGCACAGTTCAAAGTAGCACACTACTCTTTTGGGCTCTTTGGTTGGGTCATAGTACTCATTATCTCTATCTCCTTTCAAGTTATCGAAATGTTCTATGTCACCCCCTCTTACCCTAAAGTTATTAGTCAATATCTTCCATTGACACTGCTTGTCATACTAATAACCACAATCATAGCAGTAACTTTCATGCCAAATAGCTGGCTATTTTCTCATTTAATAATTGCGCTTCTATTGACACTCTATGCACTCTTGACACTTAAACGTTTGACACAGAAAAAACGTCCTCTAGTAGATGCAACTGTTTGGTTTTGGCGACTAGGACTCACTATATTAATTGTTAGTATGAGTATCATGCTTATCACACCTTTTTGGGATATAGCACCTTTACGGTCACTCTCTTATATATTTTTTAGTGGATTTTCTTTGAGTATTGTCTTTGCCATGTTTTACAAGATTGTCCCTTTTTTAACATGGTTCCATCTCAACTCACAAGGATACTTTACTGCACCAATGATGCATGAGGTCATCCACCCCCAAACTGCAATGAAACATCTCTATATTCACATAGGAGTATTATTAACTTTCGTATTATCAGTATTTGCTGCACCACTCATCTATATTGCAGGTATATTGACATTACTATCATTTGGGTGGATGCTATGGCAGATTGTCTATGCATGGAAACTTTATTTATACATACAAAGAACAGGGAAGAAATTTAACATGAATATAAGAGGAGAGTAAAAAGAGTTTATTTCCTGTTCTCTAAAAGCTCCCGTACTACTTTGCGATCATCAAATGGATACTTCACCCCTTTTATCTCCTGATAAGTCTCATCACCCTTACCAAGAATAAGTAATACCTCATTAGGTTTCAATGTATCAAGAGCCATTTTAATAGCAAGTCGTCTGTCAGGACAAGCAGTGACATTCTCTTTGCCTACAAGCCCAACAAGAATATCTTCAAGAATTTGTTCAGGTACCTCATCACGTGGATTGTCTGAAGTAACATAGATTTTACTAGCATATCGTCCAGCTACTGCACCCATATTTGGGCGTTTCTTTTTATCACGATTACCGCCAGCACCAAATACTACTGAAATATCACGATCCTTCATTGACTCAAATACCGCACACATCCCATCATCAGTATGGGCAAAATCTACAATAATAAGTGGATCAGCACTGATAACTTCCATACGTCCTGAAACTCCTGCAAAATACTCAACTACTTCACAAATCTCCTTAAGTGAACGTTTAAGAAGTAGATGTACCGAACCAATGGCTGCCATTAGATTGGAAAGATTAAAAAGTCCTACCATTGGAGAGTGGAAAGTTACCTCCTCTTGCATATATTTAAAACCTGCGGTAATACCATCAAGCAAAGAAAATGCCTGTACCTTATAAGTTGCCGGCTCATCTATCCCGTAACTGTAAGCATTCTTCCAGTTATAGCTTATATGCTTAATATCATCCTTATTTAAAAGTTTCATTGTATCATCAGCAAAGAAAAGGCTCTTAATACGACGATACTCTTCAATGGTACCATGGTAGTCAAGATGATCACTGGTGACATTGGTATGCACCTTCAGTGCAAATGCAATCCCTTCAATACGCTTTTGATGAATGGCATGAGAGCTAACTTCCATAATAAAGTAACTACACCCTAGATCATATGTCTGCTTCATATTGTACAGTGTCTCCAGAATAGAGGGTGTAGTCATACTCTTCTCTTCAATACGCTGCTCCTGCGCAAAAAGTCCTCGTGTGCCCTGAAGTGCTGGCTTCTCACCTAGGTCGAGTAGAAAGGAGTATATTGCTGCAGTTACAGTGGTTTTTCCATTTGTACCAGTTACTCCCACAACATGAATAGTATCAAGCCCCCAAAGCTTAATCAGCTCTTGAGGTTTAATATATACTGGTTTCTTATTTAATTTTTCATAGTGAGGGGTATTTTGTGCTGTTTTTAGAAAAAGTGTATCTGGGTCGAGCTTGGTTGTATTGTCTGTAATGAAGGCATACCCCTCTTTTAGCCCAAAGGGGAGTTTCACTATTTTACCCCTTTAACTATATTGTAAAGTGCCAATACTTCTTGGTCATTGCCAAAAAGACTACTTGTAGTATCAAGATAATTAAGTGCTATCTCATCAAAACCCTCTTTGGCAAGGCGGGTAACAAAGTCGATAAACTGATCTTTATCAGTAATTACCACCTTAGTAGAAAACATAATATCTTCAAATGCTTGTTTAAAACTACCTCGGCTTTTGACAAGTGCAAGAAAGTCACTATAGCGGATACCATCTCCATACTCTACCTGCTCTTGTATTGGGTCAACCAATAGTTTGCTTAGTTGTATCTTAGCAGTAGAGAGTGATTCAATAAGTCTATCTATAATATCTGCTGCATTTTCACGCTCCTGCTTGATCACTTGATAGTAATCAAAAAGTGCCTGTGCCTCTTTATCACTCTCAATACCAAGATCACTCAAATAGACACCAACTTTTGCCTCTTCCATTGCTGGATAGTCCCTTAAGAGCAATCCATAGGTTTGCAATGCCATACGATAGTTGCCTTCTAAAAACTCTTTCTCTGCACGTTGTAACATTAGATTAGGGTTAACTTTTCTCATACTACCCCAATTGGTTCAGTTTGTCTTCAAAACCCTGTGGTACATTTATTACAGTTAGGTCTGGATGAATCAATGTCTTCAATTGTCTCTCTACTCCAAACTTTAGTGTCGTACCACTACTCCCGCAACCTATGCATGCACCTTGTAACTGAACATAGACTTTGCCACTTTTAATATCAATTAACTCAATATCGCCTCCATCCAATTTAATTGAAGGTCTCACCTTCTCTATCACATCTTTTACTGGCAACAAAAGCTCTTCATCTGTAAATGGAATCAATATTTCTCCTTTAATCTATTTGTATTCACAATCTATACAATTATATCAAATATAGCGTTATCTTACTCTTTATGAAGTTTATACACTAAAAGTATTCTATTGTCAATGGAGTTTTGTATTGGTTTTATAAAAATTTGTAGATTTGTACTCAAGGCAAAGCCTTAAAGTACGAAGAATGAATCATTATACGAGTTCGATAATTGCCATAGGTGCTGCATCACCTCTTCTCATGCGTGTTTTAATAATACGTGTATAGCCACCATTTCTATCTACATATTTTGGTGCAATTTCAGTAACAATTTTATTAGTACACTCTTTGTCTTGTAGCATTGCAAAGATTGCTCTATGCGCATTAAGGTCACCAGATGATGCTTTTGTAATCAATTTTTCATAATAACTTCTCAGCTCTTTTGCTTTTGGAAGTGTTGTCTCAATTCTACCCTCTTTTGTCAACGCAATAGAGAGATTTTTAAATAGTGCTGCTCTATGAGAAGAGGTTCTATTTAGTTTACGGTATCCATGCTTATGTCTCATATTTATCCTTTTTTGGCAACTTATACTTTAAGTTGCTCAATTTTTTTTACAAGATTTACTCTTGTACTCTCTTTAAGTTCAAACGTAGAACCATATCCTTGCTCAACAAGACACTCATTTATCTCATCAAAAGATTTCTTACCAAGATTCTTAATATTTTTAATATTATTCTCACTCATCAACACAAGCTCACCAAGATATTTAATGCCTGCTCTGTCAAGTGAGTTAAATGAACGTGCACTCAAACCAAGAGAATCTACAGTCTGAAGAAATGGTTTAAGCTCATTATCATCTCCACTTCTTCTTAGGGTTGGTGCAGAAATATCTACATCCAATACACCACCAAAGACAGACAACTGCTTATTCATCACTTCTAGTGCATTAGTAAATGCCTCTACTGGACCAATCTGCGCATCTGTTTCAATATCAAAAGTAATCTTCTCAAAACTTGGATTATCTTCAACCAAAACTGGGTCAATCTTATAGTTAGCTTTTCTTACTGGTGTAAAAAAAGCATCTAATGCAATTGCATCAGGTGCCACTTCATCTCTCATCTCCTCACTTGGTACATATCCAATACCTTTTGCAATAACAACAGTAAAGTTAAGTTCTGCATCCTCATTGAGTGTTGCAAGAGGAAGATTGCCGTTGACTACTTCAATTTGATCATTATTAAGATCTTGTGCCGTTACTTCCTTGTGTCCAGAAAAACTATATTTTAGCTCTACTCTGTCACTTTCATCTTTAATTTTAAAACGAATATTTTTAAGGTTAATAATAAATACAGCTACATCTTCATGCATACCTCTAATGGTATCAAACTCATGTGCCGTACCTTCAATCTTTATAGAAATTGGTGCATACCCAATGGATGATCCAAGAATCAAACGTCTGAGTGGATGCGCAAGAGTAACAGCATAGCCACTCTCAAATGGATAGGCAATAATCTCAGCACGGTTTTTGCTAATCTCATTGACCTCTACCTCTGTCGGCATAAATGGTGCAACTTTAATTTTTCTCATTCACTAGCCTTTGCTTACGATTATTTAGAGTATAGCTCAACGATTAAACGCTCTTCTACTGGAATTGCAATTTCATCTCTTTCGGGAATTCTTGAAAAGATACCAAAAAGTTTTTCTTTATCAACATCAACCCACTCAACTATACCTGTCTGATTTGTTAACTCAATTGCCCTAAGAATCTGTGGATTGTTTTTACTCTTCTCTCTAATCTCAATTTTTTGACCAGATCTAACTCTATAGGAAGGAATATCAACACGCTTACCATCAACCAGTATATGACCATGATTGACAAACTGTCTTGCAGATGCCCTTGTTGTTGCAAATCCCATTCTATAGACAACATTATCAAGCCTCTGCTCAAGTAGTTGTACTAGAATGGCACCCGTGTTACCCTCTTTCCTATTAGCCTCTTTAAAAAGTGTTCTAAACTGTTTTTCAGAAACACCGTACATAAATTTTGCTTTCTGTTTTTCTTGGAGCTGAAGCCCATATTCACTAATCTTTGCTCTTCTTTGACCATGTTGCCCAGGTGCATATGGTCTTTTCTCAAGTGCAGACTTACCAGCAAGTCTTCGCTCACCTTTAAGCCCAAGATCAACACCAAGTCTTCTTTCTAATCTTTCTACCGGACCTCTATATCTTGCCATGCTTATACCCTTCTCTTCTTAGGTGGTCTACAACCATTGTGTGGAAGTGGTGTAATATCCTTAAGGAACGTTACTCTAATTCCCTCTGTCGCACCAATTGCCTTCACCGCCGTATCTCTACCAGAACCTGGACCTTGTACTTTAATCCCCACCTCTTTAATACCATGCTCTTTTGCTTTATTCATTGCATCAGCAACTGCCTCAGTTGCTGCAAAAGGTGTAGATTTCTTGGAGCCCTTAAAGCCAAGTGCTCCTGCAGAACTCCAACAGATAACATTACCCATTTCATCTGTTACAGTAATTACTGTATTGTTAAAGGTAGCTGCCACATATACGACACCTTTAGCAATACTCTTTTTTACTTTTTTCTTTGCCATATTCTACTACTCCTTTATGCTGCACCGACAGTTTTACGCTTACCTTTTCTAGTACGCGCATTTGTCTTTGTTTTTTGCCCACGAACAGGAAGACCTCTTCTGTGTCGAAGTCCTCTATAGTTACCAAGATCCATCAATGCTTTAATATCAAGTGTCACTTTTTTACGAAGATCTCCCTCTACCATAACATGCTCTTGGATATCATTACGAATTGTTGCTGCTTCTGCATCGGTAAGCTCGTGAACTCTCTTGTCACAACTGATACCTGTTCTATCAAGAATCTGTCTTGACGTTGTCAAACCAATACCATAGATATATGTTAATGCATACTCTATTCTCTTCTTTTGTGGTAAATCAACACCTGCAATACGTGCCATACTTATCCTTGTCTCTGTTTATGTTTTGGATTTTTACAAATCACGCGTACAATTCCTTTGCGCTTAATGATCTTACAATCATCGCACATCTTCTTAACCGATGGTCTAACCTTCATGGTGACTCCTATAAATTTTTACACCTCTTTTGCGTGGATATATGAGTTTAAGATATCCAATCCTTGAGTGACCAGTGTAAATCAATCAAAAATTCTTCTCGCAGTTCCCTAGTTAACATACCCTTTGCAGAGTAATAGGGACAGGGATTATACCGAAAAAATTCTGTATTTTTGCTTACGCGTAGATTTTATGTGAAATAGGTTGCCCTTAATTCAAAAAGATATAGTAGTGGAATCCTGCCTTTAGCTCTATTTATATCTAAATGTAATACGCCCTTTGTCGAGGCTATAAGGGGTGAGCTCAATCTTAACCTTATCTCCTGGAAGGATCTTAATATAGTGCATACGCATCTTTCCTGCAATATGACACAAAATAACATGTCCATTATCAAGCTCTACCCTAAATGTTGCATTTGGTAATGCCTCAACCACTTTACCATCAATTTCAATTACATCATCTTTTGCCATACAATTCCTTCTCTTTTCTTATATGTCAGAAGCTACTGCTTCAGTCAATATGACTGCCTTGCCATCAATCACTGCTACTTGATGCTCATAGTGTGCTGTACGCAATCCATCTTCACTCATAACCGACCACCGATCTTCCATTAGAACTGGATTACCACTCTTTTGACAAACCATTGGTTCAAGACAAAAAACCATCCCATTTTTAATCTTGGGACCCTGATTAGGCTTACCTTCAAGATAGTTAGGAATATTGGGCTCATCGTGTGGCTTAGTACCAATACCATGGCCACAATAATCACGAAGTGGCACAAAGCCTGCACCAACAATATACTCTTCAAGAATTTTAGTTAGCTCCTTAAAACGCATACCTGGTCTAATACTATCAATTGCCCAATAAAGTGCACCCTTGGCACAGTCAATCAGTTTCTGATCCTCATTGGATATATCACCAATCGCCATAGTAATTGCTGCATCCCCAAAATAGCCATCATATTTTGTACCAATATCCAAGCCAAGTATATCACCCTCTTTAACAACCGTATTATCCGGAACACCATGAATACAAACCTCATTGAGCGAGGTGCAAACAGAACCAGTAAAACCGTATAATCCCTTAAAGGAAGGGGTTGCACCCTGTTCTCGAATATAAGATTCGCCACATAGATCAATCTCTTGCAATGTCATACCAGGTTTAATGGTATTTTGAAGATATTGAAGTGTATTTCCAACAATCTCACCTGCTCTTTTGAGTGTGGCAATCTCATCAGGTTTTCTAATAGCAATTGCCACTATAAACCTACATTGCCTAATGTATTATATTGGTTCATCGTACGCTGTGCTTCAATCTTACGCATAGTATCAAGTGCAACCTGTACAATAATGAGTACTGAGACCCCACCAAAATAGAAACTTGCTCCCATACCAGAGATAACCGCAAAGGGTACTGTTGAAATAATACCAAGATAAACTGCTCCTGAACTAGTTAGACGACTTGCTACTTCATTCAGAAACTCCTTGGTATGCTCGCCCGGTCTAACACCAGGAATAAAACCGCCCTGACGCTTAAGGTTATCTGCAATATCTTTTGCATTAAATGCGATAGAGGCATAGAAGAATGCAAAAAAGATAACTAAAATAAATGTTGTTATATTAAAGGTAACTCCACCTGGTGCCAACGTATCAGCAATTGCTGTCAAGTACTTATTGGTACTTGACTGAAGTACCGTAAGTGGAAACATTAGTATTGCTGAAGCAAAAATTGGAGGAATTACACCTGAGAGATTAACTTTAATTGGAATATAGTTCATCACTCTTTTGTTCTGATTCTGCATAATTGTTTTACGAGAATAGGAGATTGGCACACGTCTCTCCCCAAGCTCTACATAGATAATTGCAAGAATTGTAATCAACATAATCACAAGAATACTAAGTACAACAAGGAAATTCATCTCTCCTGCATTTACTGCCCTAATAGTATTTCCAATTGCAGAAGGAAGCCCAGAAACAATACCAGCAAAGATAATAAGGGAGATACCATTACCAATACCCTTCTGTGTAATCTGTTCACCAATCCACATCAATAACATTGTTCCTGTCAACATGGAAAAGGTTGTCAATACTGTAAATAACATTGGGTCAACCATTACTGCACTTTGCCCTGCACGTCCTGTCATACCTTGAAGCCCCATAGAAACACCAATAGCCTGAACAACCGTAATGAAGATAGTAAAGTAACGAATAATTTGCATATATTTCTGCATACCATCACGCTCTTTTTTCATTTGTCCAAGTGCAGGGAAGGTAGCTGCAAGAAGCTCCATAACAATGGAAGCTGTAATATAAGGCATAATACCAAGGGAGATAATACTTAGACGAGAAACTGCATTTCCAGAGAACATATTCATCATCCCAAGGGCATTGTTTGAATTATTATCAAAGAACTCTTTAATAACACCTAAATCAACACCAGGTGTAGGAATATAGGCTAAAACTCTGTACGCAAAAAGAAATCCTAATGTAATTAGGATTTTTTGAGTTAAGGCATTACCCATAATTATTTTCCACTTGTTGTAATAGTGTTATCTTTAATCTTGCTAGCAAGATCTTTGGCAGATGCACCAATAAGCTTAACTCTTTTAACAGTTTTCTGAAGCTTATGGACTGACTTAATACTCTCAAGTGTAATCTCATCAAGTTCTGCAACTACTTTAATCTTCTCAACATTAATCACATATGGTTTCTCTACTTTAGAAGTAAAACCAATTTTTGGTAACCTCTTTTGAAGTGGCATCTGACCACCCTCAAAACCCCTTTTTTTACTATAACCTGATCTTGCTTTCTGACCTTTATTACCACGACCTGCCGTCTTGCCTGTTCCTGAGCCCTGTCCACGACCTACTCTTTTTCTATTACGAGTAGAACCTGGTGCGGGCTGTAAGTTATGTAGACCCATACTATACCCCTTACGCTTTGATTCTATTAAGTGCTTGAATAGCACATCTTACCAAGTTATTTGGATTGTTAGAACCGATAGATTTGCAAAGCACATCTTGTACACCTGCAAGCTCAAGTACTGGACGAGCAGCACCACCGGCAATAACCCCTGTACCTTCACTCGCTGGCCTAAGCACAATTCTACTTGCATTAAATTTGTGCTCAATATCGTGAGCAATGGTAGTTCCCTTAATGTTGATCTTTACAAGATTTTTATGTGCATCATCAACTGCTTTTTTGATTGCATCAGGAACTTCTTTGGCTTTACCAAATCCATACCCAACAGTCCCTTTTTTATCACCAATAACAACAAGTGCAGTAAATCTAAAGCGTCTACCACCCTTAACAACCTTGGTAACACGACCGATATTAACAATAACTTCTTCAAACTCTTTTTCAATCTCTTGATTTTCCATCATGTTTCCTTAAAACTTAATTCCAGCTTCTCTAAGACCATCTGCAAATGCAGCAACAACACCATGATAAAGATAACCATTTCTGTCAAAGACTACAGTCTTAATCTTATTAGAGGTAAGGCTCTTAGCCATCTCAGCAGCTACTTTCTTTACATCTTCTCTGTTAGACTTAAGACCAAGTTTACACCCATCTACTGCTGCAAGTGTTACACCCGCATTATCATCAATCGCCTGTGCATAAAAATGTTTATTAGACTTATAGATAGTCAATCTTGGAATCTCTACTGTTCCAAAAATCTTGCCTCTTACCCTTGCTTTTCTTTGAGCACGAAGTTTATTTTTTCTTTTTTGAACACTTTTTAACATACTATTGCCCCTTACTTACCAGCTGCTTTACCAGCTTTTCTGATGATCACTTCATCTGTATACTTCACACCTTTTCCTTTGTAAGGCTCAGGTGGTCTAAACGCTCTAATCTCTGCTGCAGCCTGACCTACCACCTGCTTATCAGTACCGGAGATAGTAATAATATTCTTATCAACCTTCACTTCAAGACCTTCAGGGATATCATAATTAATATCATGGGAGAATCCAAGCTGAAGATTGAGTACCTTGCCCTGCACTGCTGCCCTATAACCTACACCATTAATTTCTAGAGATTTTGTAAATCCTTTATCAAGGCCCATAATGATATTATTAAAAAGTGCTCTATAAGTACCCCAGTAGGCTGCTGATTGCTTATCCTCACCTTTTCTGGTAAAACTTACTTCATTTCCTTCAATACTCATATCAACACGTCCATGTGTCTCAAGTCTCTTCTCAAGATTGCCTTTCTTAGCCACGAGAGTTGTACCATCGAGAGATACTTCAATACCACTAGCGATAGTGACTGGTCTTTTTCCTATTCTTGACATTCTTGTCTCCTTACCAAATACTACAGATTACTTCGCCACCGATACCGCGTTTATATGCTTCATCATTGGCAAGTACGCCCTGGCTTGTTGAAACAACCAGTGTGCCGTAACCATTTTTAAATGTTCTAATCATATCCTTGCCCTGATGAACACGTCTACCAGGCTTGGAGATCTTTTTGATTTCACTAATAACACTTCTGTCATTGTCATCATATTTCAATACCACCTTAATGGTCTTCTTGTTCCCATCTTCTTTCACTTTATAACTCTCAAGGTATCCTTTTTCTACAAAGATTTTTACAGTTGCCTCAATTGTGTTGGAGTGAAGAAGTGTTGTTACATCTAGTCTTCTTTGAGCAGCATTTCTGATACGAGTCAGAGAGTCTGCAATAATATCTGTCATCATCTTTTCTTCTCCTTACCAGCTTGCTTTTCGCATACCAGGAATAAGGCCTTCATTGGCCATCTTTCTCAAACATACACGACACAGACCAAAATCTCTATAGACAGAGTGAGGTCTTCCGCAAATGTTACATCTTGTATATGCCTGAACAGCAAACTTAGGTTTTCTCTTCTGCTTTGCAATCATTGATTTCTTAGCCATTAGTTTCTCCCTTTAGCAAAAGGCATACCAAGTTTTTCTAAAAGGGTAAATGCCTCTTTATCATCTTCAGTACTTGTGACGATAGTAATGTTCATACCATGTGTCTTGATAATGCTATCAAAATCAACTTCTGGAAACATTAGTTGCTCCTGAAGACCAAAGTTGTAGTTACCACGACCATCAAAACCTTTTCTTGATACACCTCTAAAGTCTTTCACTCTTGGTAGGGCAATAGAGACTAACTTATCAAAGAAGTTATACATATTCTCACCTCTAAGTGTTACTCTAATACCAGAAGGTGCACCCTCTCTTGCCTTAAAACCTGCAACAGATTTTTTGGCATTAACAATGACTGCTTTTTGTCCCGCAATCAAAGAGATAGTATCTGCCATATTGGCAATAAGTTTGGAGTCTGTTCCCTCCTTACCTGCACCTACAGAAATTACAATCTTTTCAAGCTTAGGTGTCTGCATCGAGTTTTTAATCTCACACTCTTTACGAAGTGTAGGTACGATGTCATTGTACTTTTGCTTCATTCTACTCATAGGATTAGCCCTCTACTTTTTTTACATTGGAGATATGAATTGGCATCTCTTTGTTGACAAATCCACCCTCTTTATTCTGTTCACTTGGCTTAATGGCTTTTTTTACCATCTTGCAACCTGAAACGATCACTGCATCTTTTTTTATTAGTGCCTGAAGAACTTCTCCAGTCTTGCCTTTATCATCACCAGCGATGATCATTACCTGATCACCTTTTTTGATTTTAAGTTTTTTATTTTTAGTTATTTTGGCCATTACCATACCTCCGGTGCAAGGGATACAATCTTCATAAATCCCGCATATCTTGTTTCACGACTAACAGGACCAAATATACGTGTACCAATAGGCTCTTTCTTATCATCAATAATAACTGCTGCATTATCATCAAATCTAATGAGTGATCCATTCTCTCTTTGGATCTCTTTTTTTGTTCTCACAACAACTGCCCTGACAACCTTACCTTTTTTTACTTTTCCAGTAGGGAGTGCTTTCTTAACAGAGGCGACAATAACATCACCCACAGAAGCATACCTCCTTTTAGATCCGCCAAGAACCTTAATACACATAATCTCTTTTGCTCCAGAGTTGTCTGCAACATTCAATCTAGTAAATCCTTGGATCATTACACCTCTCCTCTCTTCACAATCTCAAGAAGTCTGAAACTTTTTGTCTTGGAGAGTGGTCTGCATTCAATTGCTGTAATCGTATCTCCAATATTGATATCATTCTTCTCATCATGAACAAGATATTTCTTAAATCTTTTTACTGTCTTGTGATATCTTGGATGGAGTACGCGTCTCTCAACCAGTACGGTTGCTGTCTTCTCTCCAGCCTTTTTAATCACAGTTCCTTGTATTTGTCTTTTTGGCATCAATGACCCCTTACTTCGATCTTGCAACAGTTAGTGCTGTTTGGATTCTAGCGATATCTTTTTTCGCTATTCTCAACTCTGAAGTGTTTGTTAACTGCATAGTCTTCTGCTTTGCATTCAGTGTAAACAATTCAAATTTCTTCTCTTTGAGCATCGCTTCAAGTTCTGCAATACTTTTATCTTTCATATCAATATATTTCATTACTGTCCTTTGAAGTGATAATTTTGCACTTAAATGGCAGCTTATGGATTGCTAGTGTTAATGCTTCTCTTGCAAGAGACTCCCCAACGCCTGCCATTTCAAAAATAATTCTTCCAGGCTTGATATTCATAACCCATCTATCAACAGCACCTTTACCTTTACCCATTCTTGTCTCAAGAGGTTTGGCCGTTAAAGGTTTGTCTGGAAATACACGAATCCATGTCTTACCAGTTCTGTTAATTCTTCTTGTCATTGTAATACGTGCTGCTTCAATCTGGCGAGAATCAATTCTTCCAGCCTCTACCGCTTTGATTGCAATATCACCAAACTCAATCTTATTACCACGGAAGGATTTACCACGGTTACGACCCTTCTGTTGCTTTCTCCATTTGGTTCTTTTAGGCATCAACATAACTATTCACCTCTTCTTCTAGATGGTCTTCTGCCACCTTTTTTCTCTTCTTTTGGCTCAGCTTGAATACCCTTTGCAAGTACTTCACCTTTGAATATCCACACCTTGATCCCAATAATCCCATATGTAGTTTGTGCTTCTGCAAAACCATAGTCTATCTTTGCTCTAAGTGTATGTAGAGGTACACGACCTTCAAGATACCACTCAGTTCTTGCCATTTCTGCACCACCAAGTCTACCTGCTACAGAGACTTTAATCCCTTTTGCTCCTGACTTAAGTGCACCCTGAATTGCTTTTTTCATTGCACGCCTAAAAGCAACACGACGCTCAAGCTGTGTTGCAATATTCTCTGCTACAAGCTGACCAGAAGCTTGAGGACGTTTCTCCTCTTTGATATTGATAGCAATCTCTTTTCCAAGCATTTTTGTTAATGTCTTTTTAAGCTGCTCAATATCAGCACCTTTCTTTCCAATGATAATACCTGGACGTGCAGTAACAATGTTAATTCTCAGTTTTTTAACTGTTCTTTCAATGATCATATTAGAAACACCTGCATAGAAAAGCTCTTTTTTCAGGAACTTTCTAATCTTATAGTCTTCTGCAATGAAATCAGCTGCTCTTGTTTTTGCAGGAAACCATCTTGATTCCCAGTTTCGGTTGATTCCTAATCTAAGACCTATTGGATTGACTTTTTGACCCATATTATGCGTCCTCCCCATCTTTTTTCGCTGGACCAACTTCTACAAGAATGTGTGCTGTTGGTTTCAAGATTCTTGACGCAGTACCCCTTGCTCTAGGTCTCCATCTTTTCATGACCGCTGCCTTATCAACTCTGCATGAAGTAATCTCTACCTCTTCTGGATCATAATTACCATTGGCTACGGCCGAAGCAATCACTTTAGAAATAATACCTGCTGCCTTATTTGGCATAAACTCCAAAGATGCTAGTGCAAGTTCTGCACTCATTCCTTGTACTTCCCTTGCAACTAGTCTCGCTTTTGTAGGTGAGACTCTTACAAATTTTAATAGTGCTCTACTCATCTTACCCCACCTTCTTCTGAACAGAGCCTTTATGACCCTTAAAAGTTCTTGTTGGTGCAAATTCACCAAGCTTGTAACCTACATGGTTTTCAGTAATAAACACAGGTACAAACTGTCGTCCATTATGCACATTGATTGTCAAGCCAATAAACTCTGGGAAGATTACAGATCTTCTTGACCAAGTCTTAATTGGCTTGGTAGAATTCTCTTCTTTTGCCTTAAGTACTTTTTTCATTAGATGACCATCGATGAATGGACCTTTTTTTAACGATCTTGCCATATCTTAGCCCCTTACTTTTTTCTCTTGCTAATAATAAGTTTATCACTAGCTTTTTTCTTACGCGTCTTGTAACCCTTTGTTGGCATACCCCAAGGAGATACTGGATGACGACCAGAGTTGGTTTTACCCTCACCACCACCATGTGGATGATCAATTGGGTTCATTGCAGAACCACGTGTCTGTGGTCTAATACCAAGATGCCTACTTCTACCTGCTTTACCAATAACAATATTAGAAAAGTCTTCATTGCCAACAGTACCAATGGTTGCAAGACACTCACCAAGGATATATCTCATTTCGCCAGAAGGCAGTCTAAGAGAGACATACTTTCCATCTCTACCCATAATCTGTGCATAACCACCAGCAGATCTTGCAATCTGTCCACCATGACCTGGGCTCATTTCAATATTATGTACCAATGTACCCACTGGAATATTTTTTAGTTTCATTGCATTGCCAGTCTTAATATCAAGCCCTGCTTCTGCAGACATAATCTTATCCCCAACTTGTAACCCTTTTGGCTGAAGGATATATCTTCTGTCACCATCTGTGTACTTGACAAGACAGATTCTACAGTTTCTATATGGATCATACTCAATTGTTGCAACTGTACCCTCTACACCAAACTTATTTCTTTTAAAGTCAATAATTCTGTAGAGTTTTTTTGCGCCTGCTTCTCTGTGACGAGAAGTAATCCTACCGTTACTATTTCTACCTGCAGATCTAGGAAGATTCTTTAGTAGAGCCCTAACACTTGCTTTGGCAGTAATGTCCCCACTGTCAAGGTTAGTCATGTAACGACGGGAAGGTGTAGTTGGTTTATATGTTTTAATTGCCATCTTCTATCCTTATACCGCTAAACTTTCAATTTTTGCATCTTCAGGAAGCTTGACATAGAATTTTTTCGTGTCAGGTCTTTTGCCTTCAATGCCTTTAAATCTTTTTACTTTACCATTCACTCTCATAGAATTTACTCTCAGTGGTGTAATGCCAAAGAACTCTTTAAAAACTTCCTTCAGGCTATTTTTAGTCATCCTTGGAGTTGTTTGAACTACAAGAATACTCTCTTCCTGAAGAGCCAAGCTCTTCTCTGTATACATAATTGATTTGATATCAGTAATATCTGCCATCTTAAGCCTCTTTTGTCAATTTATCAAATACAGCTTTTTCAATCACTATAGAGTGATATGCTGCTGCAAGGTAAGCGTTAAACTCATTCGCTTCAATTAAATATGCATTCTGAAGATTTCTGAATGCAAGAAATGTTTTGTCATCAATCATCTCTTTAACCACAAGAACATCTCTTTGCTTTAAGCTATTTACAAATGCTGATGCATCTTTTGTTTTACCAGACTCAACAGTAATGCTATCTGTTACAAAAAGAGTGTCATTCGCTGCTTTTTCAGCCAATGCATGATAAAGTGCAAGTTTTTTCTGCTTTTTATTAACCTTCAGATCATAGTTTCTATTGGTACTTGGACCAAATGCAACACCACCGCCTACAAAGATAGGAGATCTTTTTGAACCTGCCCTTGCACGTCCTCCACCTTTTTGAGCCCATGGCTTCTTACCGCCACCTCTTACTGCAGACCTATTTTTTGTCTGTGCTGTATTTGCCCTGAGTCCTGATGCATACGCTTTACAATAGAGGTAAAGATTATGTGGGTGAACCTCAAGAAACGCCTGTGGAAGGTTAGTTGTCTTAATAGTTGTTACTTTACTCATTTAACGATCCTTACCAATCCTCTGGCACCACTATGACCAGGAATTGAACCTTTTAGTACTAAGATGCCATTCTCAGCATCGAATGAAATAACTTCATTTTTGACTGTGACTTTAGTGTTTCCATACTGTCCAGGCATTTTTTTCCCTTTTTGTACACGCCCTGGCCACTCAGCATTACCAATAGAACCGATACGTCTACCAAATCTATGTCCGTGAGATCCTGGTCCACCACCAAATCCATGACGCTTCATACCGCCTTGGAAACCTCTACCCTTTGTATTGAGTGATGTTTTAACCGTAGCTGCTTCTGCCAATGGTGCAAGACTAAGATCTCCTGCTTCAGTACCCTCTGCCACCTCAATGGTTGTAAATTTGTTAAACTCTTTAGAGATTCCAAACTTTGTCTGTTGACCTTCAATTGCTTTATTAATCTTCTTAGAAGAGTTATATGCCACAAGTGCTTTTCCGTCTTCTCTGACTTCACACACTTTTATATCAATGACCTTAAGAAGCGTAACAGGAACACTTGGTACGTCAACTGTTCTGCTCATACCAATTTTTTCTACAATAAATTCCATCCTCTACTCCTACTTATCCATTGATCTAATTTCAACTTCAATCTCAGGTGCAAGATCCAGTTTCATCAGTGAATCGATGGTATCTGAAGTCGCTGAAACGATGTCGATCATTCTTCCATGAATACGAATCTCAAACTGTTCGCGAGAATCTTTATTCACGTGTGGTGATTTGAGTACAGTATAACGCTTAATCTTAGTAGGCATTGGAATTGGGCCCCTAATCTCAGCACCTGTACGCTTGACTGCATCCACAATGGCAGCAACTGATCTGTCTAACACACGGTGATCATAAGCCTTAAGCTTCAATCTAATCTTTTCCATTTTTACCCTTTAAAGAACTCGTTAGCAGAGCAAAGCTCAGGTGCCTAAACACAGGGCGTAACACCCCCTAACCTATTTTTAGGAACGCGAATTATATCTAAACTTTTCAAAAGAGACAATGGTTTTTAGTCCATTTGTGATACAATATATAAATTTATTTCCTTATTAAAAGGAAACTTTGGAGTATTTAAGGTGGATTTACTCGAGTACTATCATGAACATTTACCGCAAAATAGTAGCTACATAATAAGAAAAACACTTATCCCAAATATGGGAGATGTGAACCTTTATGGTGCTAGGGGCTGTGGCAAGACTGCACTCATACTTGACTACCTTTATGCATATGAAGAAAAAGCTCTCTACATCGACTTAGAGGATCCAAATCTTATCCTCAATACTTTTGATACTCTGCCACTACAGGCATTCATAAAGGAGTATCATATTAAAGTACTCATTCTTGACCATTATGAAGAGGGAATGCTTGAAACTTTTCCAACTATTAATCGTCTCATACTACTTAGTCGTATACCAGTACAACAGGAGCGTTTTACACCTGTGCAACTCTTCCCACTTGACTATGAAGAGTTTCTTGCTTTCGAGCATGGTAGGTCAACAACCATTGCACTTAACCACTTTCTTAAAGCCGGTACATTGCCCAACATGGCACAACACAAAACCAATACCACCCTTGTAATGAAGCAATTTTTTCAGCAGCAGTTCTCTCCTAATGAACAGTCACTCATTCTTATTCTTGCACGCTACAATGCCCAACCTATGACCATCCACCAGATCTACAGTTTCACCAAAGAGCATTTTCGTATCTCTAAAGATTTTGTCTATAGTGCCATAAAACGCTTTCAAGAGGAGGGGCTAATCTACTTTATCAATAATGCTATCAAGCGTAGTGGAAAAAAGATGGTCATGTATGACTTTGCCTTTGTAAAGTATCTCACTGCTGGACAACCTTTTTGTAGCTTTTACGATCTTGCTCTCTGTTGTGTACAGGTGGTTTTCATGTTTCATGGATTTAGTGAGCCTTGGGCTATTTTCTCTAAGGTCTTTCATAGTATACTATTCTCATTGTAAATCTAAACCACTTTCTAACCCAGTAATTGAACTAATCCCTCTTTAAAGTTAGCAATTTCAACCTATTTATTTTAGTCCAAAATAAGCCAAGGTTTTGCCATGTTTTACATGGTTTTATCATTGAGTTAAAGACAGGATAGGCATATATCCGACAAAAAATAATTTTGCCTGCAATCTCGTCCTGAAAGTTATTAGTATCGGAGGAAGCTCAACAAAATAAATAAACATAAAGATTATAAAATTGATTTTTTAGATGAATAGTGTCACAAGAGGAAGAGATTATCAGTACAAGTTTATTGTGTTCGATTTTATATCGTGACAAAAGGTTATTGAGGAAATATTGCTTTTTTTTCATGATCTACGCAGAAGTTAAATTGTTCTTGATGCAATAATGAATCTCCTGCTTTGCTTTGGTAAAAGAGATATTGGATATCTCATTAGTGTATTCTAAGTACACACATCATTTAGATATTTCAATATAAAAAATCTTCTTCAATGGAATTATTGCTTTTATTATCGTAATTATATGGAATATTTCCTATTTTGTTAAAGTATATTTTGAAAGATGTGGAAATGACCAAAAGAATTAGCTAAAAACTTGATATTAGGCGTAAACTGGACTCATGGGAAGAAGAAACGTCGGAGGTAATGCGACTTATTAAGTTAGTTAGCCGCAGAACAACATACAAGGATGTCAGATGTTGACAGAGTTAAAAAATAATATTATAAGTCAAGGCAGCAGCCACTTAATGTTAAAAAAAGATCAGAGTTTTACTAGGTATAGAACTGGAACCAATGATGTGGTAAAGAGTTTTGTGTAAGCTTTTGGAGGAGATCAGGTCAGTATTAGTGCAGTTGGATATTTAAGTTCTTCTCTGGAGGCATTTGGGAAATACATTACAAGAAATTTATAGAAAAGCAGGAGGATCAAACTGATAACCTCTGTAGAACTGACAGAAGCAGACAGTAATGCAATTGAACAAAAGGTCTTAGCAAGCAAGAAGTATGTGAAAACTGGGATCAATACCATTATTGAAAAATGAATTTAAAGAAAATGTGGGAACAGGAGTTACTAAGTTATCCTAACGAAATAGGAGGCTTCAAAATGAGACACAAGTACATAACTGCCAGCCAGTAAAGCACTACTGTGTTTTACTTTCACATAGTATGTTCCAGCTGTGACACTTTTTGAGATTTTAAAGTTACTATAGGCTGAACCATTATCATCAGATGCAATCTGATGACCATTTGCATTCAAAAGAGTTCCGTATGTATCTGTTAAGCCGGTTGTCTTTACAACCAGTGTTCCTCTACTGTGGATTTGGATTTTAAAGAAATCTACATCCCCATCTACTTCAATGCGCCCCTGCGTTGTACTGTTTGGATTGATGGGTTTTGCTGTACTTCTGGTATTGCCATAATCATCAGATATAAACTGAGAAATAAGCGTATAATAACCAATTGATGAAGCACTACTGTGTTTTACTTTCACATAGTATGTTCCAGTTGAGACACTTTTTAAGATTCTAAAGTTACTATAGGTTGAACCATTATCATCAGATGCAATCTGATGACCATTTGCATTCAAAAGAGTTCCGTATGTATCTGTTAAGCCGGTTGTCTTTACAACCAGTGTTCCACTACTGGGGATTCGGATTTTAAAGAAATCTACATCCCCGGCTACTTCAATGCGCCCTTGTGTTGTACTGTTTGGATTGATAGATGTTGCTGCAATTCTACTACTGGTATGATCATCAGGCACAAAATGAGACACAAGCGCATAAGAACCAATTCCTGTAGGACTATGATGTCTCACTTTCGCATAGTATGTCCCAGCTGTGACACTTATTGAGATTCTAAAGTTATGACCTGAACCACTGTTGTCATCCAATGCAAGCTGGGCACCGCTTCCGCCTAAAAGGGATCCATATGTATCTGTTGAGCCAGTTGTATTGATAATTAATGTTCCTCTTTTTCCACTAGGGATTATGATTTTAAAATAATCTCCACTTCCAGCTGCTTCAATACGCCCCCGTGTTGTACTTTTGAGAGCTATGGGTGTTGCTGTATTGTTACCATGATCATCAGAACCACCTGTTCTAGGCGATGGTATATAAAATTTTTGATTGATGCCACCATGACAACGCCATAAAATAAGATCTGTTCTGTTTCCCCCATGAACATCTAAACATTTATGAGAAGCAATATGTAAAAACCGTTTTGTTTTATCAAGATAAGAGAATATTTGTTCTGCACTATTTGGTTGACACCGAGTATATGTTATTTTTGATCCATTACTATATGATTGGGCAGTTAAACACTTATTGGTTGAAGGGTCTCTTAGTGACCTGTTTGAAGTATAGATCAATAACTGATTTGCACTTGAAGCATTACACGTTCGTTTTTTAGCATAGTCCCCAACGTTGGTGATGCATCCCCCACCAAATGCACGTGTAGATACTTTCAAATGATTATATAGATGGGCTTGTTGCTATTAAGTGTTTAGATGAGGGTGTGGATATTCCAAGTGTTGAGTGCATTCATCTTGGCAAGCAGTTCCTAATCCAAGAGTTTATTATTCAACGAAGAGAGACGAGTGCTTAGACAAGTAAAGAAACTAATTAAAAAATTTGCATATATTTATGACTTCTTAGTCATACCAAACCCAGAAAAAGATAATCTCTTGATCCGGAACCTATAAAAATGGAGAGAAACTATCTTGAAAAAGATATACCTTGTGTTTGACCTGCTTGGGTAGGTGTAAAACGAGATATCAGTGAATAAGGACCAGTTGCCGCAGAAGAATGGAGTTTCACTTTTACATAATACGTTCCAGCTGTCACCCTTTTTGAAATTCTAAAGTTACGGCCTGAACCACCATTATCATCTAATGCAATTTGATCCCAGTTTGCATTTAAAAGGTATCCAACTGTATCTGTTGGTCCAGTTGTATGAACAACCAATGTTCCTGTACTAGGGATTCCAATTCTAAAGTAATCGTTATCCCTGGCTATTTGAAGACGTCCTGGTGTTGTACTATTTGGGTTGATGGCTGTTGCTGTATACACGTAACCGCCATGATCAGATTCAAGGCTTATATCTAACCAATACGTACCAATTCCCGAAGAAGAAGGGTGTTTTACTCTCACATAATATGTTCCAGCCGCTACACTTCTTATGATTAAAAAATTATGACCTGAACCACCATTGTTATCTGCTGCAATTTGACTACCATCTGCATTGTAAAGGTATCCAACTGTATCTGTTTGTCCAAGTGTCTGGATCATCAATATGCCTGTACGAGGCATTACAACTTTAAACCAATCCTCATCTCCAGCGACTTCAATGCTTCCTGATATTCTACCGTTCAGCCTTGTGGTTGTTGCTGCATTCATACTATTGCCATGATCATCTATAGATAGTCCTAAAACGATATGAATAAAATTTTAAGCAAAAGAATTAAAGAAGTATTTCTTTTTGATGAGGAAGCAATGATGATAAGTTAACTAGACCGGAAGATAAAGATATGAAGATGGTATTAAAAAATATTATGGGGATTACTATCTGTAGAAAAGGGATTAAACACACAAGAAGCTAAAAATACGAGCTGGTGGATAAAATAAAATTCAGAAGGTGAAGTTTCTCCATATGAAAGAAGAAGATGGGCTTATTACCAGAACTAGATGAATATAAAATTAAACTAAAAAATAATAAACAGAAAGAGAACCAAACTTGCTGAGAAAGAAAAAGTTCCAGATGAATTAAAAAGTGTTGAAGAGCGAAAAAACATGAAAAGCTGAAAATTGAAAGGAGACTGCCTTAGAAGAGTATAATTTTGAATATCAGAATTAATTGAAAGAAAAAGGTCTTATAAGCAAAAAGGCATATCTCGCTTCTTTCAAGTGACTTAGTACTTTGAAAATGCATCAGTTTAGATGAAAAAGAAAAGAGGTGAACTGCCGTCAGGTATTCGGGAACCAGTTTACATACAGAGATCTCTCGTGATTGCCACATATGTGTGCATCTTTAGTTAAGGAGATGTTCATGTGGAGCATCTGAAAGTCTTTTCGCAAATGTTTGAAGAAAAAGTGTCGAAGATGGATTCTAAGATTGAATTGCTTTTACAGATAAAATGTCAGATGTGAAAAAACTTAAAGAAAAGCTTTTAACAGCAATATGTAAAAACCGTTTTGTTTTATCAAGATAAGAGAATATTTGTTCTGCACTATTTGGTTGACACCGAGTATATGTTATTTTTGATCCATTACTATATGATTGGGCAGTTAAACACTTATTGGTTGAAGGGTCTCTTAGTGACCTGTTTGAAGTATAGATCAATAACTGATTTGCACTTGAAGCATTACACGTTCGTTTTTTAGCATAGTCCCCAACGTTGGTGATGCATCCCCCACCAAATGCACGTGTAGATACTGGAGAAGCATATGTTTGTGTTACTATAAAAAACAGCAACAATCCTATAACCTTTTTCATCAAAATCCCCCTTACTTAATTAATTTTATGATTAGTACTGTTATTACAATACACCCTTAGATAAACATACCATTGTACCACAAGCAAAACGGCAATAATCTTACAAAATAAATATGTTCAGTGGAAGTACCAAGGAAGTCAATGGTGTTATGAAAAAACACCACTTCCACTGGTGAAAAGAACCAATGTTCCTCCACTGGGGATTTGGATTTTAAAGTAATCTTTATCATTAGCTACTTCAATGCGCCCCTGTGTTATGCTATTTGGCTCGATGGGTGTTGCTCCACCTCTACTGTCGTCATGATCATCAGGCACAAAACGAGACACAAGCAGATAATCACCGGTTGATGAAGGGTTACGGTGTTTTACTTTCACATAATATGCTCCAGGCATCGTTATGAGCTTTGAGATTTTAAAGTTATTGCCTGAACCACTATTGTCATCAGATACAATTTCTCTGCCACTTACGCTAGAAAGGTATCCTTGTGTATCTGTTGTTCCAGATGTATATATAATTAATTTTCCTCCTCCGTCAGGGACTCGGATTTCAAAGTAATCTTCATCCCCAGCAAAGTCAATGCGCCCCCGTGTTGTACTGTTTAGGTCTATGGATGTTGCCAGACTTCTGCTGTCACCATGATCATCATCAGATACAAAATGAGACACAAGTACATAACTGCCAGCCAGTAAAGCACTACTGTGTTTTACTTTCACATAGTATGTTCCAGCTGTGACACTTTTTGAGATTTTAAAGTTACTATAGGCTGAACCATTATCATCAGATGCAATCTGATGACCATTTGCATTCAAAAGAGTTCCGTATGTATCTGTTAAGCCGGTTGTCTTTACAACCAGTGTTCCTCTACTGTGGATTTGGATTTTAAAGAAATCTACATCCCCATCTACTTCAATGCGCCCCTGCGTTGTACTGTTTGGATTGATGGGTTTTGCTGTACTTCTGGTATTGCCATAATCATCAGATATAAACTGAGAAATAAGCGTATAATAACCAATTGATGAAGCACTACTGTGTTTTACTTTCACATAGTATGTTCCAGTTGAGACACTTTTTAAGATTCTAAAGTTACTATAGGTTGAACCATTATCATCAGATGCAATCTGATGACCATTTGCATTCAAAAGAGTTCCGTATGTATCTGTTAAGCCGGTTGTCTTTACAACCAGTGTTCCACTACTGGGGATTCGGATTTTAAAGAAATCTACATCCCCGGCTACTTCAATGCGCCCTTGTGTTGTACTGTTTGGATTGATAGATGTTGCTGCAATTCTACTACTGGTATGATCATCAGGCACAAAATGAGACACAAGCGCATAAGAACCAATTCCTGTAGGACTATGATGTCTCACTTTCGCATAGTATGTCCCAGCTGTGACACTTATTGAGATTCTAAAGTTATGACCTGAACCACTGTTGTCATCCAATGCAAGCTGGGCACCGCTTCCGCCTAAAAGGGATCCATATGTATCTGTTGAGCCAGTTGTATTGATAATTAATGTTCCTCTTTTTCCACTAGGGATTATGATTTTAAAATAATCTCCACTTCCAGCTGCTTCAATACGCCCCCGTGTTGTACTTTTGAGAGCTATGGGTGTTGCTGTATTGACATTATATCCATAATCATTGGGTATAAAATGAGATACAAGTGCATAAATACCTGTTCCCGTAGTACCACTGTGTCTCACTTTTACATAGTATGTTCCAGCCACTGTGATGAACTTTGAGATTTTAAAGTTATGGTTCGAACTACTTATATTATCATTGGATGCAAGCTGGACACCACTTGCATTGTAAAGATATCCTTTTGTATCTGTGGTGTCAGTTGTCTCTACAACCAGTGTTCCGGT
Organism: Sulfurovum sp.; assembly: GCA_020525365.1. NCBI lineage: Bacteria > Pseudomonadati > Campylobacterota > Epsilonproteobacteria > Campylobacterales > Sulfurovaceae > Sulfurovum > Sulfurovum sp. The sequence continues at coordinate 48,977 of JAIZOF010000001.1, forward strand.
ACGAGGGATTACGATTTTAAACCAATCTACGTCCCCAACTTTATTAATATGTCCTAATGTTGTGCTGTTTAGGTCTATGGATGTTGCTGTCTTCTGCTGTCACCATGATCATCATCAGATACAAAATGAGACACAAGTACATAACTGCCAGCCAGTAAAGCACTACTGTGTTTTACTTTCACATAGTATGTTCCAGCTGTGACACTTTTTGAGATTTTAAAGTTACTATAGGCTGAACCATTATCATCAGATGCAATCTGATGACCATTTGCATTCAAAAGAGTTCCGTATGTATCTGTTAAGCCGGTTGTCTTTACAACCAGTGTTCCTCTACTGTGGATTTGGATTTTAAAGAAATCTACATCCCCATCTACTTCAATGCGCCCCTGCGTTGTACTGTTTGGATTGATGGGTTTTGCTGTACTTCTGGTATTGCCATAATCATCAGATATAAACTGAGAAATAAGCGTATAATAACCAATTGATGAAGCACTACTGTGTTTTACTTTCACATAGTATGTTCCAGTTGAGACACTTTTTAAGATTCTAAAGTTACTATAGGTTGAACCATTATCATCAGATGCAATCTGATGACCATTTGCATTCAAAAGAGTTCCGTATGTATCTGTTAAGCCGGTTGTCTTTACAACCAGTGTTCCACTACTGGGGATTCGGATTTTAAAGAAATCTACATCCCCGGCTACTTCAATGCGCCCTTGTGTTGTACTGTTTGGATTGATAGATGTTGCTGCAATTCTACTACTGGTATGATCATCAGGCACAAAATGAGACACAAGCGCATAAGAACCAATTCCTGTAGGACTATGATGTCTCACTTTCGCATAGTATGTCCCAGCTGTGACACTTATTGAGATTCTAAAGTTATGACCTGAACCACTGTTGTCATCCAATGCAAGCTGGGCACCGCTTCCGCCTAAAAGGGATCCATATGTATCTGTTGAGCCAGTTGTATTGATAATTAATGTTCCTCTTTTTCCACTAGGGATTATGATTTTAAAATAATCTCCACTTCCAGCTGCTTCAATACGCCCCCGTGTTGTACTTTTGAGAGCTATGGGTGTTGCTGTATTGACATTATATCCATAATCATTGGGTATAAAATGAGATACAAGTGCATAAATACCTGTTCCCGTAGTACCACTGTGTCTCACTTTTACATAGTATGTTCCAGCCACTGTGATGAACTTTGAGATTTTAAAGTTATGGTTCGAACTACTTATATTATCATTGGATGCAAGCTGGACACCACTTGCATTGTAAAGATATCCTTTTGTATCTGTGGTGTCAGTTGTCTCTACAACCAGTGTTCCGGTACGAGGGATTACGATTTTAAACCAATCTACGTCCCCAACTTTATTAATATGTCCTAATGTTGTGCTGTTTAGGTCTATGGATGTTGCTGTATCTATACGATTACTATGATCAGATTCAAGGCTTATATCTAACCAATACGTACCAATTCCCGAAGAAGAAGGGTGTTTTACTCTCACATAATATGTTCCAGCCGCTACACTTCTTATGATTAAAAAATTATGACCTGAACCACCATTGTTATCTGCTGCAATTTGACTACCATCTGCATTGTAAAGGTATCCAACTGTATCTGTTTGTCCAAGTGTCTGGATCATCAATATGCCTGTACGAGGCATTACAACTTTAAACCAATCCTCATCTCCAGCGACTTCAATGCTTCCTGATATTCTACCGTTCAGCCTTGTGGTTGTTGCTGCATTCATACTATTGCCATGATCATCAGAACGTTGTAGTGTAAAGTTTACAACAAGTGTATAACGACCTGTTCCCCCAGAAGAATTGTGTTGTACTTTTACATAATATGTTCCAGCTGTTACACGCTCTTCAATGTTAAAGTTAGAATATGAACCAGCATCATCATCCAATGCAATACGGCCACCACTTGCATTTAAAAAATATCCCAATGTATCTGTTGACCCAGTTGTATAAATAGTCAATTTTCCTGCACTAGGGATTACGATTTTATAGTAATTGCTATCTCCAGGTAATTTAATATTTCCTGATGTTGTACTGTTTCGACTTATAAATTACGCCCCTCTTTGCCCATTGCTCAACTAGGTGCATATGGGACCACTACAAGTAACTGATACATAGCCTTCAGGGAGGTCCCGAAGAAAAACTGTGATGTCTCACTTTGACATAATATGTTCCAGCTGTTACATTTTGTGAGAATTTAAAGTTACGATTTAATCCACTATTATCATCACCAACAAGAGTGAATGAACCCTGTGCGCCAAAAAGGCATCCGTATGTATCTGTTAATCCAGTTGTATTTACAATTAATCTTCCCGAACGAGGGATTACAATTTTAAACCAATCTTCATCTCCAGCTAGTTCAATACTTCCTGATGTTGTACTATTTGGTTTTACAATTGTTGCTCTACTTCTATCATTACCATGATCATCAGAACCACCTGTTCTAGGCGATGGTATATAAAATTTTTGATTGATGCCACCATGACAACGCCATAAAATAAGATCTGTTCTGTTTCCCCCATGAACATCTAAACATTTATGAGAAGCAATATGTAAAAACCGTTTTGTTTTATCAAGATAAGAGAATATTTGTTCTGCACTATTTGGTTGACACCGAGTATATGTTATTTTTGATCCATTACTATATGATTGGGCAGTTAAACACTTATTGGTTGAAGGGTCTCTTAGTGACCTGTTTGAAGTATAGATCAATAACTGATTTGCACTTGAAGCATTACACGTTCGTTTTTTAGCATAGTCCCCAACGTTGGTGATGCATCCCCCACCAAATGCACGTGTAGATACTGGAGATGTTGTACTATTTGGTTTTACAATTGTTGCTCTACTTCTATCATTACCATGATCATCAGAACCACCTGTTCTAGGCGATGGTATATAAAATTTTTGATTGATGCCACCATGACAACGCCATAAAATAAGATCTGTTCTGTTTCCCCCATGAACATCTAAACATTTATGAGAAGCAATATGTAAAAACCGTTTTGTTTTATCAAGATAAGAGAATATTTGTTCTGCACTATTTGGTTGACACCGAGTATATGTTATTTTTGATCCATTACTATATGATTGGGCAGTTAAACACTTATTGGTTGAAGGGTCTCTTAGTGACCTGTTTGAAGTATAGATCAATAACTGATTTGCACTTGAAGCATTACACGTTCGTTTTTTAGCATAGTCCCCAACGTTGGTGATGCATCCCCCACCAAATGCACGTGTAGATACTGGAGAAGCATATGTTTGTGTTACTATAAAAAACAGCAACAATCCTATAACCTTTTTCATCAAAATCCCCCTTACTTAATTAATTTTATGATTAGTACTGTTATCAATATCTCTCTTTTACCAAAAACAAAACAGGAGATCTATTTATTGCATCCCAAAGTGAATTTACTTCTCTTGCGTGAATCCTTGAAAAAAGCAATAAGCCTATCATGCCTTTTATGCACGATATAAAATCGAACATAATGAAACAGTAGCTGATAATCTCTTCCTCTTGTGACACTATTCTATCTAAAAAATCAATTTTTATAATTTTATGTTTATTTACTGTTGAGCCTCCTCCGGATACGAATAATCTCAAGGACTATGAATTGCAGGCAAAGTATTTTTTGTCGGATAACTATGCCTATCCTAAATCTTTAACTCAATGATAAAACCATGTAAACATGGCAAAACCTTGTCATTTTGGACTAAAATAAAATGAGTTGAAATGCTTAACAAAAAGAGGATTAGTTCAATTAATGGAGTTAGAAAAGTAGTTTAGATTTACAATGAATGTATCTATGAAAAGAATCTTAGAAAAATAGCCTCAAGGCTCACTAATCCAAGAGCATGGAAAACCGACTCTACCTGTGAGAGAACAAGATCATAAAACTACAAGGAGGCCAGCAATAGGTAAGAATTTAGATATTAACGATGAACAGTGGTGGGAGTTAGAGGTATTTGAAGTGTAATATATTGCAGTTAAAATGGAAAAAATACTCAATGAAAAAATGGTAGCTGATAACGATGGTCAAGGTTTGATTTAATTGCTGAGTGCAATCCACGGGTGCAATTATTGCTGGGTTGAGCAAGGGTAGATGCAGTTGTCTTTGTGAGATGTATAAGGAATACAATGATTTTGGAAAAAATATGAGGAAAGATTCCCTTTCAATATTTTCCTTTTCGCTTTTTGTTCAAATATAAATCAACCAATCTTGAAGCAATGTAAATACTTTGGAGATGGCACATTTGAAGATGTCAAACTGATTTGATAGTGACATCTGTTGATGTGCCAAGATGATACGACTTTACAAGACAGATCGTTTAACAACATACTGGACAGGTGTTTAACACAAATGCCCTTTTGGCTTCAGTGCTGCACCACATACTTTAAGGTTGATAGAAGGTCCAAAGCATTCGGACTACTTGGTTGATGGAAGTATTGCTGCCAACAACCCATCACTGCAGTTATTGACGCATTACAACTTGAAAATAAAAGATAAAGATGGCTCCCGCCTCTATATCAGTTTATAGTCTTATTGTCAATGGGTACTGGAAAGGTTGATGCATTGCCATGTGACTTATAGATATTCTTCCATTTTAACCACTTTTTACGCTCTTGACGTAATGCATTTAAATCCACCACTATCCTTCAATTTATCAAAGTAGAGCGTACAACATTGCTGTCTGCTACTTTTTTAGATAGGCTTTTTTAATTTTTATATCAAATAGTGGTCTATCAGTGGCACTCGTTGTTACATTTTCTATCTTTTTAACAGTCTTCTTCTGGATGATGTGACTCGAGACATTGCGTAAATTGATAAGTTGAACCGAAAGGCAAATAGCTGAATCAAAACACATTTGCCGTTTTGTTTGTGTTACAATAGTCATTTTATCTAAGGGGTGTATTGTGGTTACTAATCAATACAAATGAAAAATCAATCAGTGGGAGAATTTTGATGAAAAGGTTATAGGATTGTTGCTGTTTCTTACCCAGCAACGAGTATGTGTCTTGCTACCGATGACCATAGTGACGTTAGGATATTGGCACTCTCCAATCAAACAGTACAACACCAGGGCGCATTAACACAATTAAGGATGTAGTTTTATGTTTCAGACTTTTTTGGTTAAAAAGTATGGGATAGAGAAGGTCAATGGTTTTTTCAAGGAGTACTCTAAGCAGTATTTTCCTTTTGGGATCAATAAGATGGTAACTTAAGTAATAACTTTAGAATCTCAGAGAAGTGTAACAGCTGGAATATATTATATAAGGTTAGACACCTTTTATATGACGAACAGTACTTATTAAGCTTGTCTCAGTTTACATCTGACAGAGGTTCCAGCAATACAACGCAAAACCACGGATATCTACACGTGCATTTGGTGAAGTGCATCACAAAGTTGAGCTATGCTAAAACAAACCTGTAATGATTCAACACACATAGAACTTGGAGTATGAATAATCACTCAAAACTCGCCTGAACCACTTCAAGCAATCAATGTTTAACAGTTTCAATCACATGACAATGGTCAAAATAGTATTTGCTCGTCTTGAAGAAAGTAACTAAGAGCAAAACTTTCTTATCATAACGATACTACACAAGTTTATCCATACTGTCTTTTCTAATAAGTGTTTAGATATTCATGGAGAAACAGAACAGACCTTATTTTATGGAGTTGTCATGGTGGGTGTTAACCAGTAATTTTATGTACAGCCTGAGGTACACAGCTGGTCAATACAGATTAGTTCTGCATCGCAGAACCTATTAATACAGAATCACAAGTATCTACATGCGGTGGAGGATGTATCACAAGGTTGGAGAACTATGCAAAAGACGAACTGTGGTACTAGTAATCAGTCGTTAACCTATACTTCAAACAGGGCATAGAGACCTGCAAGCAATAAGTGTTTAACTTTGCCCAATCTAATAATAGTCAAAATCTTTAATGTCAAAATAGTGACCAGTATTCATATCTGAAACTCGTAAGTTTTATGTGCTTCTCGCCATGTTTTAGATATTCATGGAGGAAACAAAACAGATCTTGTTACATGGCGTTGTCATGGTGGCACAACAAAAATTTTCATCGCCTAGAACAAGTGGTTCTGATGATCATGGTAATGATAGGGTAGGAGCAACTTAGTTGTAAAACACATGAGTACAACATCAGGAAATATTGAACTAGCTGGAGATGAAGATTGGTTTAAAGTATATCCACCGTTCGGGGAAGATTATTGTAAATACAACTGGATTAACAGATACATGAGATGCTGGTGCCTGGGAGTTCATCCTGTTGGTGATGATAATGATGGATTAAATCGTAACTTTGGTGCTCACAAAATGTAACAGCTGGAATACATATTATGTCAAAGTGAGAGAGACATCACAGTTTTCTTCGGGACAGTCGCTATTCGCTTGTTGTAAACTTTATATTACAAGTTCTGATAATCATTAGTATGAAGTAGAATACTGCAGCAATACCTGTAAGTCAATAGTACAACATCAGGAAATATTAAATTACCTGGAGATATGAGTACTATAAAATCGTAATCCTAGTGCGAGAAAATTGACTATTTAATACAACTGGGTCAGCAGATACATTGGGATATTTTTTTTTAAGAAATGCAGAAGTGTTGAAATGTGTGCATTGGATGAGATGCTGGTTCATATTCTGCTTTAACATTGAAGGCGATGGCAGCTGGAACATATTATGTAAAGAGTACAACACAACTACTGGGGAACAGGGGTGTTAGCTTGTTGTAAACTTTACACTACAACGTTCACAGTGATCATGGCAATAGTATGAATGCAGCAACAACCACAAGGCTGAACGGTAGAATATCAGGAACATTGAAGACAGCTGGAGATGAGTTGGTTTAAAGTTATGTGCCTCGGCACAGGCATGATGATGAATCGAACACTTGGACAAACAGATACAGTTGGATACCTTTACAATGCAGATGGTAGTCAAATTACAGCAGATAACAATGGTGGTTCAGGTCATAATTTTTAATCATAAAGTGTAGTAGCTGGGTATATTATGTGAGGTAAGACACGAATCTCTTCAGGGGTGGTGCGTGTTGGTTGAATAAGTAACCAGATCTGATCATGGCAGTTGATGTATGCAGCAACAGCCATCAACCGTGAGTACAACACTGGGACGATGTGTGTGGGGATAACAGTGCTAGGGTGGGTGGTAGGAACATTGATTGTTCCTTCAACCTGGACCGACAGACACCAGTTGGATACCTTTTAAATACAAACTGAGATCAAATTGCATTAGATGATAATGGTGGTTCTGGTAGTAACACTGGGAATTTCAAAGGTGACGCTGGAACGTGTTATGTAAGTGAAACTCCATGCTCTGCGACAACTGGTCCTTATTCACTGATATCTCGTTCTACCGCAGGTCAAACACAAGAGTATAGACAATTCTTTACATCACCCAGGGCTCCAGTAATATGGGACAGGCAGCAACAGGGCACAACATATAGGAAGATAATTGATCACTGTATTCCCAGAAAAAGACTTAACAGAAGAAGGAGCAACAAGCCTCTTCTCTTCTCTTCAGAAAACCTCAAGATGCTTTCGCGCAGCATACATCACATAGTGTTTACCATTTTGTTTATTACAGTCTGTTTATCTAAAGATATATGGTATTTGCTCGTCAATAAAAGTAACCTCGATTAAGGAAGATTTTTATAAAAGGTTATAGGATTATTACTATTTTTATGGCAACACAAGCATACACTATATATGCTACCAACGATCTTCATGGCAACAGTAGAAACACAACACCATCAACCCAAACAATTATAACACACAGGCGCATTGAAAGGACTGAGATGCGAACTACTTTAAGTGTTATCCCTCGTGGAGGGAGGAACACTGGTGGTTAAGACAGGAGCTTAACAGATACCAAAGGATACCTTTACACTGCAAGTGGTGGTCCAAATTGCATCTGATAACAGTGGCTTGGACACTATTTAAAAATGACAAAGGGTAAGAGTGGATTTTATACTACGTCGAAGTGAAACACCATCTTTTCATCAGTTAGCAACTATACTTATCTGATTACCTGGGATGACCGCGGCGGCCGGTGAAACGCAGCGGCGCGTAGCCCAGGCGGTATCTGCGGGCGTTGAGAGGACCAGTCTGGACTGCTTTGGTGTTGTCCTGGGTGGAGCGCTGATTGGTTGAGACGGCAGACCAGCAGATGCCGGGATGCTGCGGTCGGTGGTCAAATTGCATCTGATGATAGCAGTGGCTTTGGACACTAACTTTAAAGTGACAAAGGGTAAGGCCTGGAACGCCGTGAGTGAAACGCCGTAATACTTCGTCGGTTGGCAGCCTTGTGCTTGTATCGCAGTTTGCCCAACGACCATGGCGGCAGTGAAACACAGCAGCACCCATCAGCCCCAAACAGTATAACACACGGGGCGCATTGAAAGGGCCAGAGATGCCAGACTGCTTTAAGGTATCCTGTCGTGGAATGGAGCCACTGGTGGGTTAAGACAACGGGCTTAACAGATACTGGATACCTTTACTGCAGGTGGTGGTCAGAATTATCTGATGATAACAGTGGCGTTCTTTAAAATGACAAAGGGTAAAGGCGGAACATACTGCGTCAGGTGAAATGCCGTAATACTTCATCGGTTGGCAACTGCTGTATGGGTTTTCCCAACGACGCCAGCGGCAGTAGAAACACGTAACCTCCCATCAGCTGACAGTGCCAACACACGGGCGCATTGAAAGGAGCTAGAGATGCAGACTACTTTAAATTGTATCCCTCGTGGAGGAACACTGGTAGTTGAACAATAAAGGCAGATACCAGATGCCTTGCACTGCAGGTGGTGGATCGTGCATCTGGTAATGGCGTGAAACTTGGACACTGCTTTAAAATGACCAAAAGGGTGGGGCTGGAACATACTACGTCAGAGTGAAACACCGTGTACTTCATCAGTTGGCAACTAACATGCTTTGTCTGGTTTACGCAACGACCATGGCAGCAGTAGAAACACAGTAACATCTATTAAAACGGTATAACACACAGGCATTGAAGGGAGCTGGGATGCAGACACACTTTAAAATTGTTATCGTGGAGAGCACTGGTGGCAGGCAACAGATGCAAGGACCTTGCTGGTGGTGATCGGAAATTGCATCTGATGATAACAGTACTTGGACACTAACTGTGACCAAGGGTATTAAGAGGCTGGAACGTACTACGTCAGAGTGAGCACCGTGGTCTTCATCAGTTGGCAACTATATGCTTGTCTGAATTTATACCCAACGACCGTAGCAGCAGTGAGCACAGCAGCTCCATCAGCCCAAACGAAAGTATAACACGGGCGCATTAGAGCTAGAGATGCAGACTACTAAAATTATCCCCCTCGTGGAGAGAACACTGGTGGTTAAGACAACGGGCTTAACAGATACCAGAGATACCTTTTGCAGGTGATGATCGATAAATCTGATAATAGTGGCAGACACTAACTTAAAATGACAAGGGTAGGAGCTGGAACATACTACGTCAGTGGCTGTAATCTTCATCCCAGTTGGCAACTATATGCTTGTCACAGTTTACTGCCCGGCGACCGTGGCAGCAGTAGAAACGCAGTACCATCAGCCCAAACGGTAGCTTGCACGGGCGCATTGAAGAATAGAGATGCGAACCACTTTAGTGTTGTCGGAGGAGCACTTGGTGGTTAGACAACTTGAGGCTAACAGATACCAAAGATATTACTGCGGTGGTGGTCCGTGCATCTGATAACAGTGGCTTGGACACTAACTTTAAAATGACAAAGGGTAAGGCTGGAACATGCTACGTCCGTGAAACACCGTGACTATAGGCATTGACAGGATACCCCCACTGCCAATACCAAAGTGCCCAAATCAGTGTGCCAAGAAATGAGTAAGCCCAACCTGCAGGCAGTTCATTCTTGTATTCACCAATACCATCCCAATTTTCTTCAGCAAGTTCACCCTAGCATGTTATCCTCGTGGAGAACACGGTACTGTTGTATCTTGTGGTCACAGAAAAAACCTCTTCCTTCAAGAAAACCTAAGGCCTCTTGTGGCGATTGTATAGTCATAAGATTATTGACTCTTTATATGTTAAATAGCCTTTTGTTGGATAAAGTGTATTGTAATGACAATATAAATAGAATCAATTAAAGGAATTTTGTGAAAAGAGCATAGGATTATCATTTCTTGTAGCAATGGTATCTGCAAGCATATTCAGTTCTTTCAAATATCTACACATGCATTTGGTGGTAAATGTTGAAGGTGTGCACAAGAACAAACTTGTAATAATGGCTCAAATAAAATCAGTTATTGACAATGACAAACTTGATACACTAGAAGCCCTTTGACCAATCAATGTTTAACTGCTCACCCATCATTTAAGAGTGGGGTAAAAATAATTAATACTCAATGTCAGAAGATAGTCAAGCCTGACTTTTGTTTATAGCAGTAATACCAAGATTTTTATATCCTGCTGCAGTGTCTGAGAAAGCAAAAATGAATCTTACTTTGGATAGTTGTGAGTGAGCTAAAAGTCAGATTTGATGTGCAGCCAATTAGATACTCTGAGGAGGGTGGTCAAGCCTTTTAAAAGTACGGAGTAAGATATTGAGAAGGCGCATCTAACCTGAAGGTAGTGATACCTCCAAAAAATTGCAGGGCTTGATAAAAAGTATCACGAATGAAGTATCTAAGTTAAAGATAGTATTTCCAAAATTTATAGAGTCTGGCAAGGTATTTCGAAAAACTTCCTGACTGAAAGACGTGTCTCAAAAACTCATAGTCAATAAAGATTAAAGACAAAGTTTCTAAATGAAGATAATATCTCAAAGCTTATAAAATCACAATAAAAAGACATTGAAGACAAGTTTCTAGGCTGAAGGTAGATCATCTCAAAATTTGTAAGAGTTTGATAAAAAGATGAGTATCTAGCACAGAGACAATGCAGGTAGTGTCAGTATGATTTTGAAAAACTCCGTACAAGTAAAATAACTTCAGATCTAAATCACTCCAAAATTGCTCTAAAGATTTCCCATTACCAATCTTCAACTCTTTTGGTTTGCCATATTTAACTTTTAGGTGTGACCTTTGTCTATGCTAAATAATGGGGTTCTATCTAAGGTATGTAGGTGATTAACAATAAAAATAAAAAATCAACGAAGGAGGATTTTCATTGAAAAATATAATAGGATTATTACTATTTTAGCAACAACAGTATGTGTCTTTTGCTACGGATGACCATGAAACGATAGGGCATCATAGCACCATCAATCAAAACAGTACAACACGAAGTCGTATTAATACGAAGGAGATATAGTGCTGGGTCAAATACCTAGGCAGGAACACTGGTTTTTTGTACCTTCTTTTGCTAGATACAGTTGGATACCTTTACAATGCAAGTAGTGGTCAAATTGCATTGAGTAGGTATCATGGTCAGGTTGGCGTAATTTTAAATCAGAAAGAACAGCTGGAACATATTAGCAAAAGTTAGAGACTTTCTTGGTATATGTTGGTTCTTATACGCTTGTTTGTGATTGCAGCTGATAACCATGGTGATAATTACATGGTACAGTGACAATCATCAGCCCAAACAGTACAACCTGGAGTGCGTGATAAGTCTATAAGATTGAGGTAGAGACAGAGATTATTGCAAAATCCAATCCCTCATGCAGGCACATTAACTCTTTACACAATTGGATCCAGCAGATACGAATACGTATCTTTATGATGCAAATAGTTTATACAAGCGAGCAAGTAGCAATAAGAGTATGAAAGTAACAGCTGGAACATATTTTGTCAATCAGTGGGCAATTCTGTTGAGATAGCAGAGCAGTATGCCACTTATCTCGTTTGCACCTTGCTAAGCTAAGCAGTGTACAAGATGAGGTGTAACTCAGGACTTTGAAATGACTGCAGAATCAATCCTAGTGCAGGCACATTGACCTTTGTATGGATCAGTAGTTACCTATGGATACCTTCTAGATGCAAATGGTGAACCTCAGATGGTTCATGGAATAACTTTAGAATTTCCAAGAGTATTATCCTTTGTTATATCATGTGAGAAGTTGAAGCACTGTAATCCTCTTGAGACAGGTTCTTATTCAACAGTGTCTCAGTTACCTTAAACAGATTTTAGAAATTTTATAATACATAATTATAATATCTACATGTGCATTTGGTAGTAGATGCATCACACTGTATTGGAACTATGCAAAAAACAAACTTGTAATGCTTCAATTACAGCAAAGTGGGTATAGTAACAATCACGTAAAAACCTTCGACCAATAAATGTTTAACTGGTTACATATATCATGCGACAAGAATAAGGTATACTCCGTGTAGCGCGCAACCCAGCACAACTATTTTCTTATATTAGGGCAACCGACAGTTTGTATACCTACTTCTAATAAGGTGTTTAGATGTTCTTGGAGGAAATGAGAACCAGATCTTATTTTATAGCGTTATACCATGGTGGCCTCAGTGTAATTTTATACAGTCCAATGCAGATAACTCTGCTGTGTGCATGGTAACAATAACATCAACCTTATCGATAAATAGCACAGCATTGGGAGACATTTAGAGCAGATGGGGATGAAGGTGCTTTAAAGTTGCAATCCTAGTGGAGGAGGAACACTGGTTGTACCTTACATTGGATCAGCAAATACATGGATATCTTTATAGTGCAGGCTTGGTGAGCAAGTGCGGTGGTGTTGATGGTGGTTCCAGGTTTAACTTTGGGGTACAAAAGTGTATCGGCTGGGGCTGTTGCCCAGTAAAGCGATTCTTCTGCACCATCGACTGGTATCTGGCTGTCGGTTACGCAGCCAGGCAAGATCCAGCGCAGGACTCTGGATCAGCTTTGAGTGACTCTAGTGATGACCATGGTAATATTATACATCAGCAACACCCTGTCAACACAAACAGTACAGCATCAGAAGTATTGGAAACAGGTGGGGACAATGATTGTTTTAAAATTACAGTCCTAGTGGAGGAGGAACGCTGGTTATGTAACACGACTGGATCAATAGGTATATGGACGTCTTTGTGCAGAGTATTCAATTGCAGTGAATGATGGTGGCTCAGGCACTAACTAGAATCTTAAAAGTGTAACTTGTGGCACATATTATGTAAAAGTAGACACTTTTATTCTTCATTGGCAATGTTGTACTTGTTTCTCAGTTTACACCTGGCCGACACAGGGTTTCTAGAACCAATACCAGCGGTGACCATGGTAACAATGGCATCAACAGTAAGTCCAACTAGTACAACATGAGGTCACCTGTGTAGCCGAGACAGTGATTACTTCAAAGTTGAAATTCCTGGTGGAGGAAGAACATTGGTTATAAACTACAGCCGAGATCAACTTAGTACATACGGATACCTTTTACGTACGAGAGTGAACAAATTGCATCAATATTATGGTCATTCTTTGAAAATCTCTACAAGGTAACGCTGGAATATTATATAAAAGTAGAGGCTATATTTCCAGAAACTATTTTCACTTGTTTCTCAGTTTTGATAGTCAGTAACTTGGCTTTATAGCATAAAGAATATTTCTACAGCACCTCAATAGAGGGTGCTGTAAGTACTTTATATTCTTAAATAAAGACTCGGCAGTAAATCATGAAAATATGAGATATATTTTGCCTAAGTTGATGAGCAGGTAAAGCAAGGACTGATTATAATTATCACATTCGAGATAGGTTTTCATAAGGAAACTGGTAGTAATTGTTTATAGTTTGTTGTATTAAGATTTTGGTGATAATTAAAAGTGAAATGCTTGTGGCATGGCAGAGAGGAAGGATTCCGAACCACTCTGAAGGGCTTACCTACCGAAGGTTCCAGTCGTGCTGCTTCGACAATAGTACCTCTCTGAAAAAAAACCTCTTTCCGGATAACTTTGCAGCACATGAGAGAGGCCTTTGCTACGTTCCGTCTGACCAATTCCCCTTCGGTCTCATTGCCACAGTACTGAGGCGGAAGCAATTATGGCAAGTGTAACAACTGGTAGTAATGTTTGTCCCTCTGAAATAAAGTCACAAAGGGTGATTGACAGTGTCGTACATCTTGTAAGTCATGCCTTCACCTCTAATGCGGTGTCCAAGGTGTCCACTACAGTTTACACAGACGATCTCGTTCGTCGACCATCTGCATCAGGAACCTCTTTGACTACTCCCTCTATGGCATCATCAAAACTTGGTAAAGCCAGTACTGAGTCAGGGTAGCATTTGAGGAAAATGGCGGTGTGTTACATTGCCGACATAAATAGATGCCTTCTTCTTTATGGTCCCAGAACTTTCAGTAAACTTAGTGTTTTGTGCCTTTGTGTAAAATGATATATTTTCTTCTTCGGTTGTGTGTTGTAAGCCATGGTATACTCCTTATGGTTTTATTTTGAGTCTTTGGCAGTAGCATATATATGTTGTAGAAGTATGAAAGAGGCAGAGAGCACGCTGCTCCTTTTCTGTATGTCACTGTGCCACTCGCGAAGGTAGGCTAAAGTTTATCTTTCTATATTAAGGTATAGCTATTGGCGATGGTGATAATGGTAACTCTGGGAGATGGCATATTTTGAAGATACCAAATTTTATGTTGCGCCTTGACTAAAAGTTTCCTCACTCTCAAAATTTGGGGATATTAGGTTCATTCTCTTCGGTGATATAGCCATGCATACTAGTGTCTTAAAAAGTAATATAATGCTTAATAGGGTTAGGGCGATCATGGTATCGGTAGGTATAAAGGTTGTCAGCAGTGAGATACTTTACAAAGCAAGTCATACATGACCATCTTTTTCACTACGCTGATAGCATTATTGATAAATAGATTAGCCCCTCCTCTTGAAAGCGTTTTATGGCACTATAGATTAAATCTTTATTGATTTAATTGCTGGAACATCCACGGGTGCAATTATTGCTGGGTTGTTAGCCCAAGGAGTAAGTGCGGTTGAGGTTTGTGAGATGTATAAAAAAGAGATACCAATGATTTTTGGAAAAAACATGAGAAGGAATTTCCCTTTCAATATTTTCCCTTTTTCGCTTTTTGTTTCAAAATATAAATCAACCAATCTTGAAGCAATGGCTAAAAAATACTTTGGAGATAGCACATTTGAAGATGTCAAAACCGATTTGATAGTGACATCTGTTGATATTGCCAAGATGTCATTGCGACTTTACAAGACAGATCGTTTACAGCAACATACTGGACAAAAAGGTGTACTGCTTGCAAATGCCCTTTTGGCTTCAATTGCTGCACCTACATACTTTAAGGTTGATAGGGGTCCCAAGCATTCAGATTACTTGGTTGATGGAGGTATTGCTGCCAACAACCCATCACTGGTTGCAGTTATTGACGCATTACAACTTGAAAATAAAAAAGATAAAGGTAAAAAACCCGCCTCTATATCGGACATAGTCTTATTGTCAATGGGTACTGGAAAGGTTGATGCATTGCCATATGACTTAAAACCGCTAACAGATTCAACGATTGATTGGATCATTGAGTCACACCTGTCTTTGATACCACCTAGGTTTCATACAGCAACACCACTGATTGATATTCTCTTTGAAACACATGCAAAACTTGTAGAAGATCAAGTTAGATTTTTGTTTAGTACCCATAATCATAAAGAAGGATTTATGAGAATAAACCCTTTACTAAAAAGTGCAATCAAATTAGATGATGTGAGTAAACTCGAGACATTGCGTAAATTGGCCAAGTTAGACAAAGAGCAAATAAGCTGGATAGAAAAACACCTTTAAAAGTTATTTGCCGTTTTGTTTGTGTTACAATAGTCTGTTTTATCTAAGGGGTGTATTGTATTTACCAATCAATACAAAATGAAAAATCAATCAATTAAGGAGAATTTTGATGAAAAAGGTTATAGGACTGTTGTTGTTGCAACAACAGTATGTGTCTTTACTTTACCGATATTGTGGTGACGTTGGGGATGGCAGCACTCATCAATCAACAGTACAACACGGGGCGCATTAACTGGTGGGATGTGGGTTTTTTAAGTCAATCCCTCGTGCGGGAACGCTAACTATAGGCACAACCAGTCCAACAAATACATACAGGTCTCTTTTGCTTCAGAGGGTGGATACATTGTAATAATGGTGGCTTAAGTAATAACTTTAGAATCTCAAGAGGTGTAACAGCTGGAATATATTATATAAGGGGTTAGGCACCTTTTTTTGCCTTGACGGAGACAGGTACCTTATTCACTTGTATCTCAGTTTACATCGACAAACAAGAAGGTTTCCAACAATACAAGCACAAACCACGGATATCTACACGTGCATTTGGTGGGATGCATCACAAAGTTGGAAACATATGCTAAAGAGCAAACCTGTAATTCAAACACACCCAGCAGAACTTGGGTATAGTAATCAATCGCCTCAAAACCTCTTCTCAAAACCCTTCAAGCAATCAATGTTAACAGTTCCAATCACATGACAATGATCAAAAATAGTATTTGCTCCGTGCCAAGACGATAACCAGGCAAAACTTTCTTATCATATTGATACACACAAGTTTGTCCAGCACTGTCTTTTCCTAATAAGTGTTTAGATGTTCATGGGAAACAGAACAGACCTTATTTTATGGAGTTGTCTGGGTGTTGAGTCGGCTTAACAATTTATATACAACTGAAGAAAAACAGTCCAATACAGATGATTCTGCATCGCAAGAGACCTATTAATACAGAATCTGGTATCTACACATGCCATTTGGTGGAGGATGTATCCCACAAGGTTGGAACTATGCAAGACGACATGTTACTAAAATGATAATCAGTCATTAACCTATACTTCCAAACAGGGCACTAAGAGACCCTGCAACAAACAATAAGTGTTTAACTGCCCAATCATATAATAATGGGTCAAAAAATATTATATGCTCAGTGTCAAAATAATTTGGGAGCAAATATTCTCTTATCTTGAAAACAAAACGGTTTTTGTGCTTCTCATAAATGTTTAGATATTCATGGAGAGCAAAACGAATCTTATTTATGGCGTTGTCATGATGGCACCAACCCAAAAATTTTATGTATATCTTACAAGACAGGTGGTTCTGATGATCCCATGGTAATAATGAGTAGACAGTTACTCATTCTAATATTACAACATCAAGGAAGTATTAGACTAAGCTGGAATGAATTGGTTTTTAATTGTAATCTCGTTCAGGAAGGTGTTAGCAATACAACTGGATTGCTGAATACATGGATGCCTTTTGGCGCCAGAGGGTTCATTCACTCTTGTTGGTGATGATAACAATTGGATTAAATCGTAACTTGAATTCTCACTGCAAAATGTAACAGCTGGGTTATATTATCAAAGTGGACATGCAGTTTTCTTCAGGACTTAGTCGCTATTCCTTGTTATAAGCTTTATATTATAAGTTCTGATAATCATTGATATTAGTAGAGAATACTGTATTACTGAAGTCGAAACAGTACAACATCAGGAAATATTAAATTACCTGGAGATAGCAATTACTATAAAATCGTAATCCCTAGTGCAGGAAAATTGACTATTTATACAACTGGGTCAACAGATACATTGGGATATTTTTTAAATGCAAGTGGTGGCCGTATTGCATTGGATGATGATGCTGGTTCATATTCTAACTTTAACATTGAAGAGCGTGTAACAGCTGGAACATATTATGTAAAAGTACAACACAATTCTTCTGGGGGAACAGGTCGTTATACACTTGTTGTAAACTTTACACTACAACGTTCTGATGATCATGGCAATAGTATGAATGCAGCAACAACCACAAGGCTGAACGGTAGAATATCAGGAAGCATTGAAGTCGCTGGAGATGAGGATTGGTTTAAAGTTGTAATGCCTCGTACAGGCATATTGATGATCCAGACACTTGGACAAACAGATACAGTTGGATACCTTTACAATGCAGATGGTAGTCAAATTGCAGCAGATAACAATGGTGGTTCAGGTCATAATTTTTTAATCATAAGAAGTGTAGCGGCTGGAACATATTATGTGAGAGTAAAACACCCTTCTTCTTCGGGAATTGGTACGTATTGGTTAGATATAAGCCTTGAATCTGATCATGGCGGTTACGTGTATACAGCAACAGCCATCAACCCAAATAGTACAACACCAGGACGTCTTCAAATAGCCAGGGATAACGATTACTTTAGAATTGGAATCCCTAGTACAGGAACATTGGTTGTTCATACAACTGGACCAACAGATACAGTTGGATACCTTTTAAATGCAAACTGGGATCAAATTGCATTAGATGATAATGGTGGTTCAGGCCGTAACTTTAGAATTTCAAAAAGGGTGACAGCTGGAACGTATTATGTAAAAGTGAAACTCCATTCTTCTGCGGCAACTGGTCCTTATTCACTGATATCTCGTTTTACACCTACCCAAGCAGGTCAAACACAAGGTATAGACAATTCTACATCACGGGGTTCTATATCACGAGGCTCCAGTAATATGGGACTGGTAGGCAGCAACAGGGCACAACATATAGGAAGATAATTGATTGTTTAGCATACTAGAATAAGGCACAGAAGACTAAGAGACAGTCAAACAATATCTTCTTATCTTCGAAAACCTCAAAGATACTTTCTTTCACCTTTAACATGTCGCACCTGTATTTTACTATTTTGTTTATTGTTACAATAGTCTGTTTTATCCCCAAGATATATGGTATTTGCTCATCAATAAAGTAACAATCAATTAAGGAGATTTTATAAAAGGTTATAGGATTATTACTATTTTTATATGACCTAGCATACACTTTATGAAGTATCTTATGTAATACTGCACCCAACGACCATGGCAACAGTGAAACTTACAACATACCCATCAACCCAAAACAGTACCTTTGAGGCACGTGTTAGAAAGGCTACGAGATGCAGACTATTTAAAATTGTTATCCCTCATTGGAGGAACACTATTAGTTAAGACAACGGGCTGTAACAGATACCAAAGTTACCTTTACACTGCAGGTGGTGGTCAGTGCATCTGATGATAACAGTGGCTTGGACACTAACTTTAAAATGACAAAGAACAAGGGCTGGAACATACCCGTCAGGTGAAACACCGTGTACTTCATCAGTTGGCAACTATATGTAACATTGTCACAGTTTTACACCTTAACATGCTGCCCAGCAGTAGAACACAGCAACACCCATCAACCCAAACTATATTATATAATGTGACTAGTGCCTGGGCTGTATTGAAGAAGGGCTGAGATGCAGACTACTTTAAGGTGTTGATCCCTCGTGGAGGTACTGATGGATCAGACAACGGGCTAACAGATACCAAAGGATACCTTTACTACAGTGGTGGTCAAGTGCATCGACAGTGGCTTGGATACTAACTTTAAAATGACAAAGGAGTAGGGCTGGAACATACTACGTCAGAGTGATACCGTGTACTTCATCAGTTGGCAACTATATGCTTGTGTCACAGTTTACCAGCGCAGGCCACAAGCGCCTTAACAAGTGAAACACAGCAACATCAACCCAAACAGTATAACACGGGCGTATTGAAAGACTGAGTCTGAGACCACTTTAAAATTGTTGTCCCTCGTGGAGGGCCACTAAGTGTGAATTCAGAACAACAGACAGCAAGATGCCAAAGGATACCTTTACACTGCAGATGGTGGTCAATTATCTAGTGATAATGTGGTAAACTATGGACACTAACTTTAAAAAATGACAAGGGTAAGGCTGGTTTATGCCAATCAGGTGAAACACCATAATACTTCATCCAGTTGTAGCGACTATGTGCTTGTATCACAGTTTACTACCCTGACGACCTACCATGGCAGCAGTGCGGCACTGGCAGCTTGCCATCAGCCCAAACCTTGTGTGGTATAACACGGGCGTATTGAAGGCTGGAAGATGCAGACTGCTTTAAGGTGGTGACATTTGCCTGTGAAATCCCTCGTGGAGGGGAGCTTTGGTGCAGTTGGTTAAGGCTTGGAGGGAGGCTTAAAGGCATGAATTGTCTGAAGAAAGGATACACTACACCTGCCTGCAGGTATTTGGTGATCTTACTTGCCCGGAAATTGCATCTGATGATAAACAGCGCGGTGGCTTGGGTTGTTGAGTGATGGGGTTGTTTGCGCTGCTGTGTTTCTACTACTGTACCATGTCGTGAGTGGCTGTGATACAACACTATGAATATTGCCTCAACTGCTATTGATCTCTATTCAGCCCAAGAAAGTATCCTCATATCATTTGATCTTTCCTCTAACCTCATCTCTGTCTCAACATGGCTTGAATAACTAAGCAGTAATAGCAGGCAATATAATACCAGTATTTTCATATATATATCTATTGTGTGACCTTCTGAAGGATCTGGTGTTTGCATTTTCCTTTCTCCTGACGTTTATGTTCCAACAACCCTTCACTGCCCACACTAATCTAATTTTAAAGGAACGAACATCGACGCCTGTGTATGACTACTCACGATACTGGTATTGTTGTTCACCACCTACGTGAAATACTATCGCACTATTAATTATTGACATCTGTTAAGCCCCGTTGTGCTAACCTGATGTTCCCTCCACGGCCAGCATGAGAGACTCCGCCCCTCATTTAAGCGGAGTGCCATCTCGGCCCACTCAGCTACGCCCGTAACAATGTTATACTGTTGGAATTTGATAGTGACACTGTGTTTCCTACTAGTATCAGTGTCGTGTCCCAGGAGAGTAGCATAGATACTTCACGCCTTCAGAGTGTACTTGTATTGCTATAAAAATGTAACTAATCCTATAACCTGCCTTTTATAAAGAAATCCCTTGTGGTGATTGTTGCATTATTTATTTTGCATTTTTTTTTTTTTTTTTTTTATTATTGTTGATGAGCAGGGAAAATTTGTACATTGCTGTTACTTGCTGCCGGCATGCTATGTAATAATAATGTCTTTACAGATGTCTGAACATGAACTATTGTAACACAAATAAAGAGAGAGAAGGAAGGAAGAAATGTGGTAGAAACACTATGCGATGATGTGCAATCTCTGCACTAAAAGTGTGAAAGTACTGAGGTTTCTGAAGGAGGGGGCTTGTTGCCTCTTCTTCTGGTAAAGATGCCTTTTCTCCCTTCTACTTTAGTTCCCACTCTCCCACCATGTTCTCACGACCACAAACAATCAATTATCTTCCTATATGTTGTGCCCTGTTGCTGCCTACCAGTCCCATATTACTGGAGCCTCGTGATATAGAACCCCGTGATGTAGAATTGTCTATACCTTGTGTTTGACCTGCTTGGGTAGGTGTAAAACGAGATATCAGTGAATAAGGACCAGTTGCCGCAGAAGAATGGAGTTTCACTTTTACATAATACGTTCCAGCTGTCACCCTTTTTGAAATTCTAAAGTTACGGCCTGAACCACCATTATCATCTAATGCAATTTGATCCCAGTTTGCATTTAAAAGGTATCCAACTGTATCTGTTGGTCCAGTTGTATGAACAACCAATGTTCCTGTACTAGGGATTCCAATTCTAAAGTAATCGTTATCCCTGGCTATTTGAAGACGTCCTGGTGTTGTACTATTTGGGTTGATGGCTGTTGCTGTATACACGTAACCGCCATGATCAGATTCAAGGCTTATATCTAACCAATACGTACCAATTCCCGAAGAAGAAGGGTGTTTTACTCTCACATAATATGTTCCAGCCGCTACACTTCTTATGATTAAAAAATTATGACCTGAACCACCATTGTTATCTGCTGCAATTTGACTACCATCTGCATTGTAAAGGTATCCAACTGTATCTGTTTGTCCAAGTGTCTGGATCATCAATATGCCTGTACGAGGCATTACAACTTTAAACCAATCCTCATCTCCAGCGACTTCAATGCTTCCTGATATTCTACCGTTCAGCCTTGTGGTTGTTGCTGCATTCATACTATTGCCATGATCATCAGAACGTTGTAGTGTAAAGTTTACAACAAGTGTATAACGACCTGTTCCCCCAGAAGAATTGTGTTGTACTTTTACATAATATGTTCCAGCTGTTACACGCTCTTCAATGTTAAAGTTAGAATATGAACCAGCATCATCATCCAATGCAATACGGCCACCACTTGCATTTAAAAAATATCCCAATGTATCTGTTGACCCAGTTGTATAAATAGTCAATTTTCCTGCACTAGGGATTACGATTTTATAGTAATTGCTATCTCCAGGTAATTTAATATTTCCTGATGTTGTACTGTTTCGACTTATAGAAATATTACTGTAATCTCTACTATCGTGCGTTATCAGAACTTAGTAGTATAAAGAGTTTACAACAAGCGAATAGCGACCAAGTCCCGAAAAACTTGTGATGTCTCCTTTGTTGTAATATGTTTCTTCAATTTTTGTTTGTGAAAATTTAAATTACATTAATCACGCTATCCTATAACAAGTGGGACGAACCCTCTGCACGTAAAGGTATCGTATGGCTACAATCTTGCTGAACGAGGTTGTTTAAACCGTCTTCGTCTCCAGCTAGTTCAATACTTTCTGGTGTTTGTACTATGGTTTTACAACTGTTTTCTCTATCATTACCACGCAGTCATCAGAACCACCTGTTAGGCGATGGTATATAAAATTTTGGTTTGAGCCTTACCATGACAACGCCATAAATAAAGATCTAATTTTGTACTCACCAGAATATCCTAGCATTTATAGAAACCTTACTAAACTAACCATTTTTGTTTTCTAAGATAAGAATATTTTGTTCCTTATTTTCTTGACTGCTGAGCATATATTATTTTGATATTATTATATGATTGGGCGGTTAAACGCCTTATTGCTTGCAGGGTGCTGGTGCTTACGAGTATAGGTTGTGACTGATTATCATTTGAAGTACTACATTCGTCTTTTGCTACAGTCTCCAACCTTTGTGTTGTCCTCCATAAATACATGTGTGAATACTGTGATTTTCAACGATAATAGGTCTTTGCGATACAGAACTATCTGTGACCCCAGGCTGTTTTGTGAGGCTGTATATAAAGTGATGGTTGATTTAACCCTGTGATCCATCGAAATAGAGTCTGTTCTGTTCCATGAACAATCTTCTTATTAAGAAAAAGACAAAATATGGACTCAAACTTGTGTGGCTTATCCTTTATGATGAAAAGTTTTGCTCTTGGTTATCGTCTTGGCACGAGTATACTATTTTGACCCATTGTCGTAATGAACCGTTAAGCATTGATTGCTTGAAGAATTTGAGCGAGGGTTTTTGAGACGGTGATACTATGCCAAGTTCTGCTGTGTGTTGAATCATTACAGGTTTGTCTTTTAACATAGTTAAACCAATCTTCATCTCCAGCTGTTTCAATACTTCCTGATGTTGTGCTGTTTGGATTGATGGGTGTTGCTGTACTTCTAGTGTTGGCATGATCATCAGGCAAAAAATGAGACACAAGCATATAAGAACCAGTTCTCGTAGCACTACTGTGTTTCACTTTCACATAATAGGTTCCAGCCGCTGTGATGAGCTTTGAGATTTTAAAGTTCTGACCTAAACCACCAGCATTATCATTGAATGCAATCTGGCGACCATTTGCATCTAAAAGAGTTCCGTATGTATCTGTTACACCTGTTGTCTCTACAACCAATGTTCCTCTACTGGGGATGTGGATTTTAAAGAAATCTTTATCATTAGCTACTTCGATGTTCCCCTGTGTTGTGCTGTTTGGATTGATGGGTGTTGCTGTACTTATAGTATCGGGACGATTATTCGGTGTAAAATGAGACACAAACGCATAAGAACCAATTCCTGTAGAACTATGGTGTTTCACTCTTACATAATATACTCCAGCCATGAACATCTAAACATTTATGAGAAGCAATATGTAAAAACCGTTTTGTTTTATCAAGATAAGAGAATATTTGTTCTGCACTATTTGGTTGACACCGAGTATATGTTATTTTTGATCCATTACTATATGATTGGGCAGTTAAACACTTATTGGTTGAAGGGTCTCTTAGTGACCTGTTTGAAGTATAGATCAATAACTGATTTGCACTTGAAGCATTACACGTTCGTTTTTTAGCATAGTCCCCAACGTTGGTGATGCATCCCCCACCAAATGCACGTGTAGATACTGGAGAAGCATATGTTTGTGTTACTATAAAAAACAGCAACAATCCTATAACCTTTTTCATCAAAATCCCCCTTACTTAATTAATTTTATGATTAGTACTGTTATTACAATACACCCTTAGATAAACATACCATTGTACCACAAGCAAAACGGCAATAATCTTAGGGATGCATATGACTGTCTCTTAGCTTCTGTGCCTTATTCTAGTATGCTAAACAATCAATTATCTTCCTATATGTTGTGCCCTGTTGCTGCCTACCAGTCCCATATTACTGGAGCCTCGTGATATAGAACCCCGTGATGTAGAATTGTCTATACCTTGTGTTTGACCTGCTTGGGTAGGTGTAAAACGAGATATCAGTGAATAAGGACCAGTTGCCGCAGAAGAATGGAGTTTCACTTTTACATAATACGTTCCAGCTGTCACCCTTTTTGAAATTCTAAAGTTACGGCCTGAACCACCATTATCATCTAATGCAATTTGATCCCAGTTTGCATTTAAAAGGTATCCAACTGTATCTGTTGGTCCAGTTGTATGAACAACCAATGTTCCTGTACTAGGGATTCCAATTCTAAAGTAATCGTTATCCCTGGCTATTTGAAGACGTCCTGGTGTTGTACTATTTGGGTTGATGGCTGTTGCTGTATACACGTAACCGCCATGATCAGATTCAAGGCTTATATCTAACCAATACGTACCAATTCCCGAAGAAGAAGGGTGTTTTACTCTCACATAATATGTTCCAGCCGCTACACTTCTTATGATTAAAAAATTATGACCTGAACCACCATTGTTATCTGCTGCAATTTGACTACCATCTGCATTGTAAAGGTATCCAACTGTATCTGTTTGTCCAAGTGTCTGGATCATCAATATGCCTGTACGAGGCATTACAACTTTAAACCAATCCTCATCTCCAGCGACTTCAATGCTTCCTGATATTCTACCGTTCAGCCTTGTGGTTGTTGCTGCATTCATACTATTGCCATGATCATCAGAACGTTGTAGTGTAAAGTTTACAACAAGTGTATAACGACCTGTTCCCCCAGAAGAATTGTGTTGTACTTTTACATAATATGTTCCAGCTGTTACACGCTCTTCAATGTTAAAGTTAGAATATGAACCAGCATCATCATCCAATGCAATACGGCCACCACTTGCATTTAAAAAATATCCCAATGTATCTGTTGACCCAGTTGTATAAATAGTCAATTTTCCTGCACTAGGGATTACGATTTTATAGTAATTGCTATCTCCAGGTAATTTAATATTTCCTGATGTTGTACTGTTTCGACTTATAGGTGTTGCTGTATAGGCATCATATCCATAATCACTAGGTATAAAATGAGACACAAGTGCATAACTGCCAGTCCCGAAGAAAAACTGTGATGTCTCACTTTGACATAATATGTTCCAGCTGTTACATTTTGTGAGAATTTAAAGTTACGATTTAATCCACTATTATCATCACCAACAAGAGTGAATGAACCCTGTGCGCCAAAAAGGCATCCGTATGTATCTGTTAATCCAGTTGTATTTACAATTAATCTTCCCGAACGAGGGATTACAATTTTAAACCAATCTTCATCTCCAGCTAGTTCAATACTTCCTGATGTTGTACTATTTGGTTTTACAATTGTTGCTCTACTTCTATCATTACCATGATCATCAGAACCACCTGTTCTAGGCGATGGTATATAAAATTTTTGATTGATGCCACCATGACAACGCCATAAAATAAGATCTGTTCTGTTTCCCCCATGAACATCTAAACATTTATGAGAAGCAATATGTAAAAACCGTTTTGTTTTATCAAGATAAGAGAATATTTGTTCTGCACTATTTGGTTGACACCGAGTATATGTTATTTTTGATCCATTACTATATGATTGGGCAGTTAAACACTTATTGGTTGAAGGGTCTCTTAGTGACCTGTTTGAAGTATAGATCAATAACTGATTTGCACTTGAAGCATTACACGTTCGTTTTTTAGCATAGTCCCCAACGTTGGTGATGCATCCCCCACCAAATGCACGTGTAGATACTGGAGAGAGATGTATAAAAAAGAGATACCAATGATTTTGGAAAAACATGAGAAGGAATTTCCCTTCAATATTTTCTCCTTTTTCGCTTTTGTTTCAAAATATAAATCAACCAATCTTGAAGCAATGGCTAAAAAAATACTTTGGAGATAGCAATACTTGGAAGATGTCAAAAACCGATTTGATAGTGACATCTGTTGATATTGCCAAGATGTCACAGGACTTTTACAAGACAGACGTTTACAGCAAACATAATTGACAAAAGGTGTACTCGCTTGCAAATGCCCTTTGGTTTCAATTGCTGCACCTACATACCTTTAAGGTTGATAGGGTCCCAAGCATCTGTGATTTTCTGGTTGATGGAGGTATTATGCCAACAATCCATCACTGGACAGGTGCTGCTGACGCATTACAACTCTTGAAAATAAAAAAGATAAAGGTAAAACCCGCCTCTATATCGGACATAGTCTTATTGTCACCGGGTACTGGAAAGGTTGATGCATTGCCATAATTTAAAACCAATAACAGATTCAACGATTGATTTCAATATTGGAGTCACGGACTTGTCTTTGATACCACCGGCCACAGCAACACCACTGATTGATATTCTCTTTGAAACATTACGCAAACTTGTAGAAGATCGTTGATTTTGTTTAGTACTCCATAATCATAAAGAAGGATTTGGTATATCAAACCCTTTATTAAAAGTAATCAAATTAGATGATGTGAGTAAACTCGAGACATTGCGTAAATTGGTTGTTAGACACAAAGAGCAAGCTTGGATATGGAAAACACCTTTAAAAGTTATTTGCTGCCGAGCCGAGCATAATAAACGTTTATCTTAAGGTGTATTAGATGTCCTATAACCTTTTTCATCAAAATTCTCCTTAATTGATTGATTTTTCATTTTGTATTGATTGGTAAATACAATACACCCCTTAGATAAAACAGACTATTGTAACACAAACAAAACGGCAAATAACTTTTAAAGGTGTTTTTCTATCCAGCTTATTTGCTCTTTGTCTAACTTGGCCAATTTACGCAATGTCTCGAGTTTACTCACATCATCTAATTTGATTGCACTTTTTAGTAAAGGGTTTATTCTCATAAATCCTTCTTTATGATTATGGGTACTAAACAAAAATCTAACTTGATCTTCTACAAGTTTTGCATGTGTTTCAAAGAGAATATCAATCAGTGGTGTTGCTGTATGAAACCTAGGTGGTATCAAAGACAGGTGTGACTCAATGATCCAATCAATCGTTGAATCTGTTAGCGGTTTTAAGTCATATGGCAATGCATCAACCTTTCCAGTACCCATTGACAATAAGACTATGTCCGATATAGAGGCGGGTTTTTTACCTTTATCTTTTTTATTTTCAAGTTGTAATGCGTCAATAACTGCAACCAGTGATGGGTTGTTGGCAGCAATACCTCCATCAACCAAGTAATCTGAATGCTTGGGACCCCTATCAACCTTAAAGTATGTAGGTGCAGCAATTGAAGCCAAAAGGGCATTTGCAAGCAGTACACCTTTTTGTCCAGTATGTTGCTGTAAACGATCTGTCTTGTAAAGTCGCAATGACATCTTGGCAATATCAACAGATGTCACTATCAAATCGGTTTTGACATCTTCAAATGTGCTATCTCCAAAGTATTTTTTAGCCATTGCTTCAAGATTGGTTGATTTATATTTTGAAACAAAAAGCGAAAAAGGGAAAATATTGAAAGGGAAATTCCTTCTCATGTTTTTTCCAAAAATCATTGGTATCTCTTTTTTATACATCTCACAAACCTCAACCGCACTTACTCCTTGGGCTAACAACCCAGCAATAATTGCACCCGTGGATGTTCCAGCAATTAAATCAAGCCCTACCAAAAGGAGAACCCCATCATGCGAAGTGACGAAATTAAAAAAGGGCACAGCCGTGCACCACACCGAAGCCTACTCCGTGCAACAGGATTGAAAGATAAAGATTTTGATAAACCCTTCATCGGAGTAGCAAACTCTTTCATTGAACTGATTCCAGGACACTATTTTCTCAACAAAGTAGGAGAGATCATCAAAGAGGAGATTAGAGCCAATGGATGTGTTCCATTTGAGTTTAACACCATTGGGGTAGATGATGGCATTGCCATGGGGCATGATGGCATGCTCTACTCACTACCAAGCCGTGAGGTTATTGCCAACTCCATTGAAACAGTCATGAATGCACACAAGCTCGATGCGATGATTGCAATACCAAACTGTGACAAGATTGTCCCAGGGATGATCATGGGCGCACTACGTGTCAATGTACCAACAGTCTTTGTCTCAGGTGGACCAATGGCAGCTGGGCACAAAGCAGATGGCACACCCATCGACCTTGCAACGGCATTTGAAGCAGTTGGACAATTTGAAGCAGGCGAGATAGATGAGGCAGAGCTTACAGACATTGAGTGTAACGCCTGCCCAAGTGGTGGCTCTTGTTCGGGAATGTTTACTGCCAACTCCATGAATACGCTTATGGAGGCCATGGGTATTGCACTTTCGGGTAACGGTACCATCCTTGCCTTGACACCAGAACGAGAAGAGCTTTACAGAAAAGCTGCTAGACGCATTTGTGAGATTGCCAAGGCAGACACTGCAACACATGAGAAATTTAAACTACGCAATATTGTAAATGACAATGCTGTACGCAATGCATTTGCTGTTGACATGGCAATGGGCGGAAGCTCCAACACTGTACTTCACATGCTTGCCATTGCCAAAGAGGCGGAGGTAGACTTTAATCTTAAAGATATCAATGCTATCTCCAAACGTGTATCGCATATTGCCAAAATCTCTCCCTCTTTGACAACAATACACATGGAAGATATCAACAAGGCTGGTGGCGTCAATGCGGTTATGCATGAAATGAGTAAACGCGGGGATGACATTCTGCTTGATAACCTAACCATTACTGGCGAGAGCATTCTTGAGCGTATCAAAGATACCAATATTCTTGATACAAACATCATCCACACTATTGACAATCCCTATTCTGGTATTTGTTGGTCCCTAGGTTATCTTCATCAAGGTGTGTATTTGTTTGATACTACCAGAAAAATTACAAATTGGGTTCTTAAAAATTGAGACAGGATTTTACCAAAGGTTTTATTTTATTATCTTCAAGAGCCCTCTATTGGGTGCATCCTTAGTAGAGTTCCACATACCATCAGGATATAATGCAATTTTAGATGATAGAACTTTTCAAATATTTTATATTTTTATGAGCAAATCAATATGGATATAACAAACAGCAATATAAATGAAAATCAACATTTTTAGAGTTAGGTATTGTTTTTAAGGTCTTGA
Source organism: Sulfurovum sp. (assembly GCA_020525365.1). Taxonomy (NCBI): domain Bacteria; kingdom Pseudomonadati; phylum Campylobacterota; class Epsilonproteobacteria; order Campylobacterales; family Sulfurovaceae; genus Sulfurovum; species Sulfurovum sp. The sequence goes on from JAIZOF010000001.1 coordinate 78,499, forward strand.
AGTTTATTAAAACTACAGAGATTAAGAAAAAAAAGTTTTGATAAAGTTTATTTGCTAGAAAATTTTTAGAGAAAAATTAAAACTAATACCAAACAAATTAAAATATGAGAAACCGGAATACACACGCTAAACATGAATGGGTGGGGATTAAGATATAGTGTAATTCAAAATTAGTGGCCTGGGTTATTGAATTTGACCCATAGAAACATAAGATTGAAAAAAGGAGTTAAGTTCATTCGATACCTATACAATCAGGAACTAATAAAGGAGTTTGTAGAGTTGAGGCAGAAAAATTTGTCTAATGAGGTGATAATAAAATTTTTGTGATAAAAATTAATACCCATTTGTGGAGCACCTCGGTTTTTATTGAAGTATTTTGGACCCCCACAAATCTGAATAAAAAAATCAGCAGAATTTTGTGCTGCCTGCCTCATCTCCTCTTTTGTATCAGGAAAAAGGTGTTTAATGGGGCCTTCATGCAAAAGGGTATAAAATCGCTCCAGCAGCTCACGCATACCTGCTTCACCTATCTCTTCAAGAAACCCTGGGTTTGGTTTGGTAACAGGAGGATTAACCCCATCATATGGAAGAAATGAAAAGTCGACACGAGAAAATTGCATCATAACCCTTTTTTTACTTACACTTATAGCATGAAAGTACTTTGGTGTCAACTCTTCTTAGCTTCCACCACCGCATCTATCATTGGACTCAACTGAAAAGCTATTGTGATAACCACACTCCAAGCATGTAAAATTTACTATTTTAGTGCCCGAGCAGCCTCCTAAACGCTGATCAGAAAGTTCTATGCCCTTCTGTTTACAACGTGGACAAAAACCACGCCTGATGGTATCTAGCTCCTCTTTTTTCTCTTTAAGGTAGTAGGCCATAACCGTGATAGATCCAACAAAAACAATAAAAAGAAAGAGTAGCAGATAGATATCCAAGGGGTCTCCTTATAGTGGGGTGTATTGTCGCAATATATCTTGGCGTACCTTATAATCAGGAAGATACTTTTGAACCAACTGCCAAAAAGCCTTTTGGTGGTGTTTGTGTGCAATATGTGCCAGCTCATGTACGACTACATACTCAATAGCCTCAAGCGGTACTTTCATGAGCATAATATTAAAAGAGAGTACATTCTTTGTTGAGCAGCTTCCCCATTGTCGTTTGGTTTTCCTAAAATGAATTGCTTCTGGAAAGAGAGACATCTTTGTTGCCCACCGATCTACCATATGTGCAATAATACTGTTTGCCTCTTTTTTGTAGTATGCTTCAATCTTCTTTTGGCACAATGCACTATCAAAGTGGGTGTGACTAAAGATTGCACTCTGCTTGCTGTCCTCTAGCTCAAATAAGCTATATCGCCTCGTATGCTCTCTAAATATAATTAAAAAAGGTGTACCCATAAAATAGAAATATCCACCCTCTCTAATGGTACTGGTACGTCCTTTTTTACTAAGAATACGTTCCCGTGTCTTGTTGATCCATGCAGACTTTTTGATCAATAGTGCTTCAATATAACAATGGGACACGGAGGGTGATTTAACAATCAATCTACCCTCTTCATCAAAAGAGAGATAGGTATGCTTGAGTCGATGATTGATAATATGCGTGTAGGTAGGTAATATCTCTGACATAGGCTCAGTAATAAGATATCCTTTCTCTTATGTATTATATTTTTTCAATATTGTCACAATATGGTCTGCCACTCGCAAAGCATTGGCATAGATAGTCCATGTATAAGCAACCGAACCCCCTGTGGGCATAAAGCTTGCATCAGCAACAAATAGATTGGGAATATCGTGTGCTTGGCAGTATTTGTTAAGTACAGAGGTTTTAGGATCATTCCCAAAGCGGCATCCGCCAGCAATGAGGTTCTGTGCTGGAGCATTTGAAATAGAAACATCAATATGCTTTGCCCCCATCTCTTTAAGGATTTTTTTACACTTTTTGGCAATGTAGTTACCTACTTTTACATCTTGAGGGTGACCCTGAATACGTAACTTTCCTACAGGCATACCATACTTATCTTTGTAGGCTTTGTCAATTGTCACATAACAGTTGTCGTTGGGAAGCCAATCATTAAAGATTTCAAAGCGAATACTTTTTTGTTCTGTAAAACGCTTAACAATACGCTCTTCCAATGCCTTTCCCCAAACCAATTTCTCTTTTTGATAGTTGTGTTTAAGTGCACGGGAGATGATATTTTGGTGTTCAAACATGAACTCCACCGAACCCCCCTTGAATTTACCTTCTAGCCAATCATCAATAAAGTACCAGTCAAGTATAGAACGATTGATAAAAAGCCCTGTTTGCATTAAGTCCTCAAACGAAATATGTTGAAGTATATCTTTGTGTAACTCCCCTTGTCCTGAACCACCACCTGAAAAGATAAGGTTTTTTCCTAGCTCTCCACTACTGTTTGCCAGTCCATTAGGGTGATATGTGTCTGCAGAGTTGAACAGAAGTCTAGCACTTTCATGGGCTTGTGCAGCAATAACAAATATATGACCATATATTTTCTTCTCTTTTTGGGTGATTGTATCAACTGCCAATGCATACCCTACACGTGTTCTACTCTTGTTGACAAGCTTCTTAACATGGGTGTTTGTCATTAGTGCCAACTTACCTGTTGCCAATGCCGGTTTGAGTAGAGCCTCTCGAGAGCTGCCTTTTGCACCAGAACTACAACCGTAACTACCACAAAAATTGGAGTAGTAACAGGCATAGCGATCTTCTTTGTTTTGAGAAAGTACTGCACGTGGTGTCACAAGTGGTGTCACACCAAGTTTTCTACAACTTCTCTCTAGCAGTTTAACCACAACATTCTCTTTGGTAGGAGGTTGAGAAAAATGAGATGTAGTACGTGGTGGCTCAAAGGGGTGTGGCTTGTACATACCAGAGATACCCACTAGTTCTTCTACTAGGGCATAATAGGGCTCTAACTCATCATAAGAGATAGGCCAATCAACCACATTGGCTCCTTTGATCTTGCCATACTTACTCTTGAGCCTAAAGTCATCAGGGTGCAACCGATGAAACATACCACTCATAAAGTTAGAGGAGCCTCCAACAATATTTCCATTCCAAAAACTCCAGCCACTATTGTAGGTAGGGGTTGCTTTCCACTTGCCATCAACCTTCTCTTCAATAATATGATATTCATCAAAAAGACTAGGGACAACAATATCACGACGACAGTAAGCGAGTTCATCTTTACTAAACTCTTCACGCCTTATAAGACGCCCTTTTTCCAGCATGGCAACCTTATAGCCTGCCTGCGTTAAAGTATAAGCAACTGCTCCACCACTGGCACCAGACCCAATGATGACGGCATCATATACCTTATGGCTCATAGATCAATATACCTTGTTTTAGGTCTTGGTTTTCCACCAAAACTATTGATAGCTCTCCATCCAAACAGTTTCGTATTGCTGCCATAGATTGGGTCAGAGAAGAGTGCCTCCATAGTGAGTACCATAATACGTGCAAGCCAACTGCTACCATAGGCAGTTGACTCATAGCTTCGAAGTGCCTTCTCTTTTTGTAAAGCATTGTAGGCAAGAAATTCTCCTTTTTCTCTACCCATTAACTCTCTTGCTCCATCAATAACAAACGCCCGAATATCTTTATCGTAAGTAGCATGGAAGATTGTCTCTTCTGTAAATGTAATTGTATGCATACGTTTAGCAGAAGGGAGCTTCCCTCCCTCGGGAAACATGTGTGCCTGTACTGCAGCAATAGTCTCCCTAACTTGGATAAATTCCTTTTGTTGTGTAGAAGTTGAATGTGCTTTTAGGCTTAAAGGCATAGGGATTCCTACAAGAGAGCCAAATACCATAAATGTTCTTCTTTTCACTATTTTACCTCTACTTTTTGTTTCATATCATAACATAGAATTTGTATAGCAATGGGGTGGTGCACTATAGTACCTGACAGTTACTTGTCATACGAATCTAAAAAATAGGGGGAAGAAGGGAGAGAGGATGAATGCATCCCCTCTAAAATAGAAGTTGGCCTATTTAGCCAATGCTGCCTTGGAAGCTTCTGCTACTTTTGCAAATGCTTCAGGGTTGTTCATTGCCATATCAGCAAGAATTTTTCTATCAAGTTCAATATTTGCAAGTTTTAAACCATGCATAAATCTTGAATAGTTCAAGTCATTTAGCCTTGCAGCCGCATTGATACGGATAATCCAAAGCTTTCTGAAGTCTCTTTTTTTCTGTCTTCTATCTCTGTAAGCATATACCAAAGAACGCTCAAGTTGTTCTTTTGCTTTTCTGAAGTGTTTCCTTCTACCACTGTAGAAGCCTCTTGCCTGCTTGAGGAGTTTTTTATGACGTCTGTGTCTAACAATACCCGTTTTTACTCTCATGGTTTTCCTTTACCGTTTTCTTTTAAGAAATAGGTGCCGATTATCGGACTTGCCCCGTATCTATTGTGAATAGTTGGGGGAACCTTACTTCAGTTGGATCGTCTTATACGATCATCTCTTTGATGTTCTTTGCGTCAACAGGATCAATGTGTTTTGGTGCTCTCGCTTGTCTATGGTGCTTACCATCAACTTTTGTAAGGATATGGCTTCTGTACGCTGTTCCTCTTTTGATCTTGCCGCTTTTTTTCACTTTAAAACGCTTCACAGCGCCTTTTACGCTTTTCATCTTTGGCATATATGCTTAACTCCCTTCATATATTTTTTCATACTGTCAAAAGACTGACTGCAGAAAATGGGAGGGTATTATACCAAAAAAATTTGAAAGTTTTATAAAAGGTATCTTGGTAATACAGAAGGCTATTGGCAACCTACACACTCTTGTGATCTGTCCTCAATATCATTGGTATTTTCAGGGGATTGGCTTCGCAGATAGTAGGTTGATTTAAGTCCAAACTTCCATGCATTCATATATATCTCATTGAGATATTTTCCACTTGCTTTATCTAATGTAATAAAGATATTGAGTGACTGCCCTTGATCAAGCCACTTCTGTCTAATAGCTCCAGCTTTAATAAGAAAATTCTGGTCAAGATCGTAAGCAGATATATAGTACTGCCACGTATCAGGCGAGAGTTTGGGTGCAGTCACAGGAATGAGTCCTGAAAGATTCTCTTCAAACCACTTACGCTTATAGACTGGCTCAATTGCCTGTGTTGTTCCTGTCAAAATAGAGATAGAACTGGTTGGTGCAATTGCCATTAGATATCCATTTCGCATACCATCTTGCTTGACCTTCTCTTTAAGCTTTTTCCAGTCATGGATATATCCAAACAACCCTCCTCTGTCAACCAGTTTACAGGCATTCTCATTGGCTTTATCTATAGGAAATATGCCTTTGGACCAGTCTGAACCCTCAAAATTTGGATAAACGCCTTTTTCTAATGCAAGATTGCTAGAGGACTCAATGGTATAGTAAGAGAAAGACTCCATCACCTCATCAACCTTGCTTAAGTGCTCAGGGCTTCCCCACTCTATCTTGGACTCAGCAAGCATTTGTGCTTCGCCCATAACACCTAAACCAATAGAGCGTGACTTTTCATTGGTACGCTTCACCTTTGCCAATGGATAAAAATTAAGATCTATCACATTATCAAGCATACGTACTGCAATAGGTATAACACGTTCAAAATCCTCTTTTGTGTTAACCTTAGAGAGGTTGACAGATGCAAGGTTACAGACTGCTGTATCACCATCAATCTTCTCTTTGTCAATAACCCATATCTGCTTACCGCCAATACTGTCAAGTGCAGTAATTTTCTTGGCAGGCTTAGACATACCGCTATCAACTGTCAATATCTCATCTTGGTCATAAGAGGCGGTTGTTCCATCTACAAATGTAAAACATATCTTATAGTAGTCTGGTGCCGTATTTTGGAATATCTCTGTACAGAGGTTGGTACTCCGAATAATGCCTGCATGTTTATTGGGGTTGGCATGGTTTGCTGTATCTTTGAAGGTTAAAAATGGATTACCTGTCTCAAAGTAAGAGCGAAGTATCTCTTTCCACAATCCCTTAGCAGAGATATGTTCTCTCGTAATATCATCATCACTATTTTCCAACTCAATGTAGCGCTTCTCAAATGCCTCTCCATAAAGTTCTGTCAACTCATTAGCTTCAAATGGATCAAACAGTGTCCACATCTCATCATTTGCAACACGCTTCATAAAAAGGTCATTAAGCCAAAGTGCTGGGAAGAGATCATGCGCACGACGACGCTCCTCTCCAGAGTTCTTTTTAAGATCAAGAAAATCTTTTATATCTACATGCCATGGTTCAATATAGACAGCAATTGCCCCTTTTCTGGTACCAAGCTGATCAACTGCAATAGCAACATCGTTTGCAATCTTGAGAAACGGCACAATGCCTCCAGCTGCATACTTGTGCCCATCAATGCAAGAACCCATTCCTCTTACCAAAGACCAGTCCCATCCAATACCACCACCAAATTTAGAAAGTAAAGCCATCTCTTTGTAGCCATCAAAAATACCCTCAATATTGTCTGACTTGTGCCCATCAATGCAAGAACCCATTCCTCTTACCAAAGACCAGTCCCATCCAATACCACCACCAAATTTAGAAAGTAAAGCCATCTCTTTGTAGCCATCAAAAATACCCTCAATATTGTCTGGGGTTGAACCAATATAGCAAGAGCTTAATTGATGTCTTGGCGTGCGTGCATTCGAGAGTGTAGGTGTGGCTGCCATCACTTCAAATTTACTCAAAATATCATAAAACTTTTTGGCCCATGTTTGACAATCAAACTCATTTTGTGCCAGAAACATTGCTACACCCATAAAAAGCTGTTGGGGTAGCTCAATAGGGTTACCCTGTCTGTCTTTAATCAGATAGCGATCATAGAGTGTCCTAATACCAAGATAGGTAAACTGAAGATCACGTTCAGGCTTGATATAGTTATTGAGATCATCAAGATCATACTTCTCTTTAAGGCCAAAGACAATACGCCCCTCTTTTTCTCCCTTCTCAAAATACTCTTGTAGATGGTTATAGCCAGTAAATCCTGTCACCTTATGGTAGAGGTCGTACAAGAACAGGCGAGAAGCAACAAAAGTCCAATTGGGGCGGTCAATATCTATTTTATCAACAGCTGTCTTAATGAGTGTTGTCTGGATCTCTTCAGAGGTAATCATGTCGCGAAATTGTAGCTTTGCATCAACTTCTAATTCACTTTGACTTACACCACTCAAGCCCTCTACTGCTTTTGATGTATACTTTTGAATTTTACTTACATCTAGTGTCTCGACTCTTTCATTTCGCTTGACAACTCTAATCATTTTTCCCCCAATGATTTGTTTCTTAACAATACTTTTTTATATAGAATATATGCTTTGTTTTTCAGGTAGAATTTAAGGTGATTTTATAGAAAATATACTTACATATCTGTTAATTTTTCTATCATTTTTAGGCAATATTTTTATAAGAATTTATAATACTTTATAAGCCTTCGAGAGAGTGGGGGTTTATAAGAATATAAAGGTTTTTTATCTAAAAAAATAAATGTAATAAGTGTACTATTTATAGAACTTTTAACTCTAATTGTGGTCCGGTTTTAGAAAAACCAGACCACAAATATTACTTAAAAACACGGTCAAAAATGTGGTTAACGTTCTTGGTATAGTAATCATAACTGAAGCACTCTCTAATTTGTGCTTCACTCAACCTTTCTCTAAGCTCTTTGTAAAAACCAGACCACAAATATTACTTAAAAACACGGTCAAAAATGTGGTTAACGTTCTTGGTATAGTAATCATAACTGAAGCACTCTCTAATTTGTGCTTCACTCAACCTTTCTCTAAGCTCTTTGTCTGCAAGAAGATACTGTAGATAAAGTGATTCTCCCTTATCATTCACTGTTGGTTTTCCCTGTTGAATCTCCTCCCATACCTTCATTGCGTTGCGTTGAACAATTTTATATGCATCTTCACGGCTCACATCTGCTTTTGGTAATTCAAGCAATACACGCTGTGAAAAAACCAGTCCCCCAGTCAGATTGAGGTTCTTCATCATATTCTCAGGCATAACAGTCATATTGGCAATAACATGATTCATACGATGAAGCATAAAATCAGTCGTAATGAAACTATCAGGTAGCCAAAAACGCTCTGTAGAAGAGTGAGAGATATCACGCTCATGCCAAAGTGCAACATTCTCCATTGCTGGTGTTGCATAAGCTCTGATAATACGTGCTAAACCTGTAATATTCTCTGTCAAAATTGGGTTACGTTTATGTGGCATGGCAGAGGAACCTTTCTGCCCTTTAGCAAAATACTCCTCCACTTCATATACTTCTGTACGTTGCCAATGGCGTACCTGCACTGCAAACTTCTCTACAGAGGAGGCAAGCAGTGCAAGGGTTGAGGCAAGACGTGCATAACGATCGCGCTGAATCACTTGATTAGAGACAGGGGCAGATTTAAGTCCTAACACCTCCATTGCATACTCTTCAAGTTCTAAAGGGGCATGAGCAAAGTTCCCCATCGCACCACTAATCTGTCCTACCCCAATAACCTCCATTGTCTCTTCAAGATTTTTAAGATGGCGTGCCATCTCATCATACCAAACTGCTAACACTAAACCAAAGGTGATAGGCTCTCCATGGATTCCATGACTACGCCCAACCATAAGTGTTGTTTTGTGTTCTACCGCACGCTTCTTAATGGATTCCATTATCATCTTCACATCTTCAATAATAATTTTAAGTGAGCGTACCATCTGAAGTGCAACTGCTGTATCAACTGTATCAGAGCTTGTCATTCCATAATGAAACCAACGACTCTCCTCTCCTAGTGTTTCTGATACCGATGTAGTGAAAGCAATAAGATCATGTTTTGTCACAGCTTCAATCTCATCAATACGTGCTACAGAGAAACCTGCATTTTGAATAATCTTTTGGGCATCCTCATTGGGAATAAGCCCCAGCTTATTCCATGCTTTAACGACAGCAAGTTCAACATCAAGCCATGCCTGATATTTTGCCTGCATTGTCCAGTTTTGTGCCATCTCTTCGCGCGAATAACGTTCTACCATTATTAAACCCTTATATGTAAAATTTCGGTATTATTCTATCTAAAATGCCGTTACAAGGAGGTGAGAGATACCTTTTGTCAAAGAGACGTTTCACGTGAAACAACCTATGCCAGCTTTCCTTTTCATAATGCATACTTTTGGACTAACGCAAGCACAAGCACAGAGACTTATCTGTAAAGGTAGACTACTCATCAATGGAGAATCTATCTATAATCCTGGTACAAAACTTAAACTTGGGGTAGTGGAGATTGTTCATTTTAAGGCTCAGTCACAGAAAAGAAAACCTCTCTTTCAGACTAAAGATTTTATGATCTTTGAAAAACCATCTGGTGTACTTGTGCATCCCAATACGATGTCTACCCCCTACTCAATGCTAGATGAAATCCGTGCCCTTCATGGTGAAAATGCTAATGCTACTCATAGAATTGACATGGAGACCTCTGGACTACTTTTAGCAAGTAAACACAAAAAAGCAGAAAACTTTCTCAAAAATTCCTTTGAGCATAAAACAATTCAGAAAAGTTACCTTGCATGGGTAGATGGTAAATTAACCAAACCATTCTCTGTTAATATGCCTATCAGGGTCAATGACGACTACTCTCAAACGAAACACAAGGTTTTTATAGATATGGCTGGTAAACCAGCATACACTAGCTTTAAACCTCTCTTTTACAACAAAGCACTCAACGCGACACTGGTTGCTTGTTATCCAATCACTGGTCGAACACATCAAATACGTATCCATCTGTTTCACGTGAAACATCCTATTTTAGGAGATCCTATCTATGGCACTACATTTCAAACTGCTAACGCCTACCTTGACAATACCCTAACCAAAGAAGAGCGTCTTATTCAAACTGGTTCAACACGCCTAATGCTGCATGCGCAAACACTAAAGTTTCCTTATGGGGCAACCTATTTTATAGAAAGCAAGATAGACTTTGAAAAGATGAAACAGTTAATCTGTGTGAAAGAAAAAAGAGTATTTAATGTGTGAGGGAATACATTCGCCTTACTTTTCTTCAGGACGATTTGCATCATATACAAACCATCCACCTCCAACAAGAACAACCGAAACAATCAAAATCAATAAAGCAATCTCTACACTACCCATTATTTTCTCCTTCAATCTCCTGCTCTCTAAGTTGACCACAGGCAGCAGAAATATCAAGTCCTTTAGACTCACGAATGGTACAATGTAGTCCTCTTTTGGTTAAATACTCCTGAAACTTCTTCATATCAGCTTCAGAAGGACGCTTGAATTCTGTTCCACCATAGGGATTAAAGTAGATTAAATTCACCTTTGCCTTAATGCCATTAAGTAGTTTGAGCAACTTCTTTGCTGCAGAAATATCATCATTGATATCCTTAATGACAAGATACTCAAACATTACTCTTTTGCGTTCATTGATAGGAAAGTGCTTAACTGCTGCAATAATTGATTCAATATTATAGGCTTTATTAATGGGCATCAATTGTTGACGTAGTTTATCATCAACTGCGTGCAAAGAGATGGCAAGATTAACACCAAGTCCTAGTTTTCCTAGTTTTTCTATTTTACTGCTTAATCCAGATGTAGATATGGTCTGACGGTGTGGTGCAATCGCCATGCCCTCATTATCGGCAAAAATCTTAATGGATTTTGTTACAGCCTCCATGTTATCAAGTGGTTCACCCATTCCCATAAAAACAATATTAACACGACGATTGGCAGCAATATGATTATCTTTTTTAATCATACGCAACTGTTCAACAATCTCTCCAGGGGTCAAATTTCGTGTAAAGCCACCCTTTGCAGTCAGGCAAAAAGTACATCCCACCTTACATCCTACTTGAGAGGAGATACATACCGTATAGCGTTCTTGGTGCTTTACAGAGCCATCTTCATGATACACTTTTTTTCGCATTAGCAACAGTACTGCTTCAACAGTATATCCATCATGTAGTTCAAAAAGGTACTTACGGCTACCATCAATACTATCTTGTACTACGGCAATCTTAAGTGGTGTAAGAATATACTCTTGTGAAAGCTCTTCTCGCATTATCTTGGGAAGATTTTTCATCTCTTCAAAATCTATAGCATATTTATGATATACCCATTGGTATATCTGCTTAGCACGAAATGCTGGCTTAATCTTTTGAGTAAGTTCCTCTTTGGTAAAGTCCTGAATAATCTGTTTTTTCATTATAAGTCTCTTTAATAGGGTAGCTATTTGTACCCATGGGTATGATGCATAATTAAAAAATGTAAGGGCAAAATCTACCCTACAAAATCATACAATAGAACATGCATTGACATATGTGCTTAAACGCTCCATTGCTTCAGCATGATTCTTTTTGAAGTCTCTGTGTGCGTTTTCATCACAATAGTTGGTTACAATAAAAATGCCTGTCGTAGGTATACCGTACATCTGTGCCACTTTCATCACAGCATAAAACTCCATATTTTCAAGATGGATATTTTGTGCTATATAGTGACTCCATATTTTTTTATTGGTGGTAATATAGTTCGAAGAGTTTACCAATGTTTCACATGAAACATTTTCAATGGTTTCAATGATGTTGTCTATTGGTGTATAGGCATTGCCATCAAAAAAACCCTGTTCTATATTTGTAGCAATATGTGATTTGATAATTTCAAATATCTTCTTCTCTCCATAGGATCCTGCCGTTGCAACAAATACCATATGGTCTGGCTTCTTTTGTTCACAAATGCGAGTAAGATTGATTGCTGACTCAACCATACCAATACCAATAGGGCTTGCAAAATCAAACTGTTCACTTTTTCCTGCACAAATAATCATTACATTCTCACTGGAATATTTTCAGATTTTAGGTAATGCTTAAGATCCATAATATCAATTTCTCTGAAATGAAAGATAGAGGCTGCCAATGCCGCATCAGCATGACCTACAATAAATGCCTCTTTCATATGCTCCATTGTACCTGCACCGCCACTAGCAATAATTGGAATATTAACCACCTCTCCAATCTTTCGGTTAAGCTCATTATCAAAACCTGCTTTAGTACCATCAGCATCCATGGAAGTAACAAGCAATTCTCCCGCACCTCTTTCATACGCCTCTTTTGCCCATGCTATCGCATTAATGCCAGTATCATTACGTCCCCCATGTGTAAAAATATGCCATTCATTTTCTGTAACTTGTTTAGCATCAATAGCAACCACAATACATTGTGATCCAAAACGCTTTGCCCCCTCTTCAATAAATTCTGGGTGCCTAATGGCAGCAGAGTTGATACTCACTTTATCGCAACCAACATTAAGTAGTGCGTAGATATCTTCAAGTTTACGAATCCCTCCACCTACTGTCAGAGGGATAAAAACCTCTTTAGCTACTTTTTTGACCATGTTTACAATGGTATCCCGTCCTTCATGACTGGCACCAATATCTAAAAAGGTTAATTCATCAGCTCCCTCCTCATTGTAACGACGTGCCACTTCGACTGGATCACCCGCATCACGGAGACCCACAAAGTTTACACCTTTCACAACACGTCCACCATCTACATCAAGGCAGGGTATAACTCTTTTTGCAAAATAATCCATTTACCTATCTCATTTCATTTAAAAATATGGTAAGATTATATAAAAACTATCCCAAGTAGAGGGTTAGTTTTGATTTAAATTTAATTGGGGTAAAGGTTACTTATAGTATGATTACTGAGAATTTGGCAGAATTTGCAAGCAAGAAATTCGGTCAGAATTTTCTAAAAAATGATATCTATCTACATAAAATCATCCAAGCGATGCCCAATGATAACCTTAGGGTTGCAGAGATAGGGCCTGGCTTAGGTGATTTAACTAAAGAGCTTGTCAAAGCTCGAAATGTCACAGCATTTGAGGTTGATAAAAGACTATGTGAGCATCTTGTATCAAAGTTTGAAATGCCTATTTCACAAGGGTACTTTGAACTTCGTTGTGGAGATGTGCTTGAGCGTTGGAAGGAAGGGACCCTGCTGGATGAGCCTTATCATCTGGTAGCAAATCTTCCTTACTATATTGCAACCAATATCATATTGAAAGCCTTTAAAGATGAACGATGCCAGTCTATATTGGTTATGGTTCAGAAGGAAGTAGCCGTTAAATTCTCTGCACAGAAAGGAGAGAAGGAGTTTTCTGCTCTTTCTGTCCTAGCAGAGAGTATTGGAGAGGCAACACTCTGTTTCGAAGTTGAACCAGAAGCATTCACGCCACCTCCAAAGGTTACTTCTGCCGTGCTTTTAATAAAAAAAGATCGTAGTCAAGACGATAGAAAGTTTGAAGCATTCCTTAAGATTGCTTTCGCACAACCGCGCAAAAAACTCTTCAAGAATCTTGTAGAAATCTTTTCAAAAGATATTGTATTGCAAACCTTTACAACATTAGGCATAGACCCTGACCTGCGACCTCATGAAACTGGGACATCTGATTATCATCTGTTATATAATGAATTAAAGGATAAATTAGATGGAAAACAACAAACCAAACAACGAAAACAGTCAAAGTCGAGAACAAAGAATACCAAACAGTGATCATGGGCAGGAAAAAAATAGACCCCAACGCAACAGAAGACCCAACCCATATAGACAAAACAATAATCAAAATCAATCACAAGAGGATGGAAATACTCGTACACCAAACCATCGTCCCAACCATAAACCAAATCCTAACAGACAGAGCAAGAATAATCGTAATGAGGAACAATCAAACCAAAAGAATCATATCAACAGAAACCGCAATAACAACCAAAATCGTAATGGTTCAGGCAATAAGGGACGTGGAAAAAAACGCCAAAACGTTACAACTGTAAATAATACAATGCGTCTATCTATTGAAGAAAATAAACGCATACAGGAAGCCAGAATGGCGCCGTGGAAACAGGGAGTAAACCTTAATAGTAAAGGAAAAGTACGTTTCACACCGCTTGGGGGACTAGGTGAAATTGGTGGAAATATGGCAGTATTTGAGACAGAGACTGCTGCAATCATTATTGATGTAGGGATGAGTTTCCCTGATGAGACCATGCATGGTGTAGATATCCTTGTGCCTGATTTTAGTTACCTGCATGCAATTAAAAACAAGATTAAAGCAATTGTTATTACCCACGGTCATGAAGACCATATTGGTGCAATGCCCTACCTCTTCAAGGAATTAAAGTTTCCTGTCTATGGTACCCCTTTGGCATTAGCAATGATTGAAAATAAGTTCAACGAACATGGACTCAAGGCCGATACAAAATACTTTAACTTTATTACAAAACGTAAACAGTACACTATTGGTGACATGAAGATTGAATGGATTCATAACACTCACTCTATTATTGATGCCTGTTCACTTGCCATAGAGACACCTGCAGGAATTTTCATGCACACAGCAGATTTCAAAATTGACCATACCCCAGTTGATGGTTACACAATGGATCTCAGGCGCTATGCATACTATGGAGAAAAAGGTGTTTTATGTCTCTTCTCTGATTCAACAAACTCACATAATCCTGGTTTTACTAAAAGTGAGACGGTTGTAGGGAAAACGTTTGATACACTTTTTGAAATGGCAAAAGGGCGTGTAATCATGTCCACCTTCTCTTCTAATGTGCACCGTATTTTCCAAGCAATGCAACGTGGTGTGAAACACAATAGAAAGATTTGTGTAATAGGTCGCTCTATGGAACGCAATGTTGAAACCAACCGAGCACTTGGTTTTGTAGATATTGATGACCGACACTTCATCGAATCACATGAAATACCAAAATATGCGGACCATGAAGTACTGGTTGTCACAACCGGTTCACAAGGAGAGACAATGGCAGCACTAAACCGTATGGCAACGGATGAACACAGACATATCAAGCTTAAACCAAGTGATACAATCATCATTTCTGCCTCTGCAATACCAGGAAATGAAGCTTCTGTCAGTAAACTAATGAACCTTTTGATGAAAGCAGGTGTAACTGTACGCTATAAAGAGTTTAGTGATATTCATGTCTCTGGACATGCTGCACAAGAAGAGCAAAAATTGATCATTAGGTTAGTACAGCCCAAATTCTTTCTACCAGTACATGGTGAGTACAACCACATTGCCAAGCATGCACGAACTGCAGTTAGCTGTGGGGTAGATGAGCGAAATATTTTACTCATGAATGATGGAGATCAGGTGGAGATTACGCCAAAGTACCTTAAAAAGGTCAAAACAGTTAAAACGGGTAAAACCTACATTGATAACCAGAACAATACAACCATTGAAAATGATGTTGTACTCGATAGGCAAAAGCTAGCTGAAGATGGCATTGTAACCATTGTGGCACAAGTCTCACAAAGTAATGGCAAAATGGTAGGCAAGCCAATTGTTTATACCCACGGATTAGTTCCTGATAAAGAAGATAAAAAGTTTGCTAAAGAGATTGAGCATATTATTGAAACCATGCTTCTAAATATGAAAGAGGGTAGCATGAAAGATCATACATACATCGAGAATGAGATTAGAAATATTGTACGCAAGCATGTTGTGCGTATCAAAAAACGCTACCCACTTATTATTCCTACTATTTTTGTCATATAAATATCATGGATACCTCTAGTATCTGTGCTATAATGACACAGACCCCATCCCCTATAACCAAAGAGGAGATATGAATAACCTTATAGAGACTGCAAAAAAGACACTCCGTATTGAGATAGAAGCACTTGAAAAAATGGCTGATCGACTAGACAAAAGCTTTCTCGAGGCAGTTGACCTTATTTTGAATACTAAAGAAAAACTCATTATTACTGGTGTTGGCAAATCTGGATTAGTAGGTGCCAAAATGGCAGCAACGTTTGCCTCTACAGGTACCTCTAGCTTCTTTTTGCATCCTACAGAAGCACTACATGGTGATTTAGGAATGATTGGCAAAGGAGACACTCTCCTTGCTATCAGTAGTAGTGGAGAGAGTGAAGAGTTAACCAAAATACTCCCACATATCAAACGTTTTGACATCCCTCTTATAGGGATGACAGGAAACAAGAACTCCTCTTTAGGATGTTATGCCGATGTATGGCTCAATATTGCTGTAGAAAAAGAGGCCTGTCCACTCAATACTGCCCCCACAGCCTCAACAACACTAACCATGGCATTGGGTGATGCACTAGCAGTAGCACTCATGAAAAAACGTGATTTTAAACAAGAAGATTTTGCTTCATTTCATCCTGGAGGCAGTCTTGGGAAAAAACTCTTTATTAAAATCAAGGATCTCATGCGTACTGAGAATCTCCCTATCATCAATGAAAAAACGCCTCTCAAAGAGGCAATTGTCATTATGAACGAAGGAAAACTAGGAAATATACTTATTGTTGATAAAGAAAAAAGGCTCTCTGCCATTTTAAGTGATGGGGACCTGAGGCGTGCTCTCACAAAAGAAAACTTCAGCATAGATGAACCAGTATATAGCTATGCAACCAAGGCACCAAAAAGCTATCATAACACCGAACTACTTGCCAGTGAGGCACTGGAGATTATTGAAGATGCTCGTATTCAGCTACTACCCATTACCGATACAAATAACCATATAATGGGAGTATTGCATATTCATGATTTAGTTGCTGCTGGAATCAAGAGGAAGTAGATGAGACTCAATAAATATATTGCACACAATACCAAATACTCCCGACGAGATGCCGACAAGCTCATAGAGATGGGGGAGGTAACACTAAATAGACACCCTATCAGAGAGTTTGGCTATAAAGTACAGCCCACAGATCATATTTTTATCAAGGGGCAGATTATCAAAGAGAAGGGCAACAAAGTAACAGTTCTTGTCTACAACAAACCTAAAGGGGTGCTAGTAACCAAAAAGGATGACCGAGGTCGTACAACCATTTACCACAAACTTCCAGGTAAATTTAGACACTTTACCCCTATAGGGAGGCTCGACTTTGCCTCAGAAGGACTTCTGTTGTTAACGGATAATGTAGAGGTTGCTACAGTACTCATGGAGAGTAAACTTGACCGTACCTATAATCTAAAGATCGATAAACCCGTTACCGAAGAGATGGTCGTTGCCATGAAAGAGGGGCTAGTGCTAGACGATGCACGTGCGGGGGCACATGAAAAGAGTAAAATACATAGTATGGAGTTTGCCCCTTTTGTTGCTTTTGATATACGATCAGAAGGGAAAAACTATACCAAAATTCGTGTAACTATTAATGAAGGAAAGAATCGTGAACTACGCCGTTTTTTTGCTCACTTCGATACCAATGTACTTGATCTCAAGCGTGTATCATTTGGTGGCATAGAACTAGATAACCTTCCTACTAACAAAACCCGTTTTTTTACCAGACGTGAATATGATGATCTTCATACCTTTCTTAAGCAGTATAAAAAAGAGGCTAAACGGGAATTGAGAAAAGCCAAAGCAAAACCTCAAGAGTAGGTATGAAAAACTTAGCACTCATATATCGACCAAAGACCCTTGATGAGATGATTGGTCAGCACCATCTATTAAAAGAAGGTGTATCGCTACGCAGGATGATTGAGGAAAATACGCTTCTTCATACTTTTCTCTATGGACCTCCTGGATGTGGCAAAACTACACTAGCACGCATTATTGCTACAACACTTGGATACCCTTTTTATGAACTCAATGCTACAACATTCAAGACTGAAGAGATCCAAAAGATATTTAAAACTTATACCAATGCCTTACAGAAACCACTTATTTTTATTGATGAGGTACATCGTTTAAATAAAAACCAGCAAGAGGTTCTGTTGCCTTTTATGGAACGATACGATGCGCTTATTGTTGGTGCCTCTACAGAGAATCCTTACTATTCAATGACAGCAGCTATACGCTCACGATCACATCTTTTTAAGCTTGAAGCAGTCAGCAAAGAAGAGATGCGTACCTATCTTGAGACTATTTTAAAAAGAGAAAATATTGAATCTGATGAGGAGGCAAATGCCTATCTTGTCTTCTCAAGTGGTGGAGATATCCGTGCTATGCTCAATTTACTTGAAAGTGCTGCTACAGTACAAACCCCTATTACGCTTGAAATACTTAAGCAGATACGACCTCATGCTATACAGATGGGTTCCTCCGAGAGCGAAAGCCATTATGAGCTCACCTCAGCAATGATAAAAAGTATCCGCGGTTCTGACATTGACGCAGCACTTTACTACCTTGCACAGCTGATCGAAGGAGGTGAGCCAGCCGAATTTATTGCTAGACGTCTTGCCATTCTTGCCAGTGAAGACGTAGGTAATGCCAACCCTCATGCACTCAATCTTGCCTCATCTACTCTTAATATTGTCAAGCATATCGGTTACCCAGAAGCACGTATCTCCCTCTCGCAACTTGTAATTTACCTTGCTTCATCTCCCAAATCCAATAGTGCCTATATGGCAATAAATAAAGCACAAAAAGCCATCCAAGAAGGCCTTGTCTGCCCCATTCCTGATCATATTAAAACCCATGCTAAAAACTACTATTATCCACATGATTTTGGTGGTTGGGTAGCACAGGAGTATCTCAAAACCCCTTTACGCTTCTACAAAACACAAAAAATTGGGTTTGAAAAAACACTTTGGGAGTGGCATAAACAAATTACCACTAAAAGCAATTAGTGGTTCTTGTATATTTCTATATTATAATAGTATGAAATAACTCAATAAAGGAGTATATTGATGAAAGTTTTTTTATCTCTTTTAACCACCATAGCTCTCTTTGTCTTGACGGGATGTGTAGGTATAGAAGCAATGTCAGAAAATACTACACAAACTGGTATCATCACTGGTGCTGTAGCGGGAACCATCATTGGATATAATACTAAAGGTCATCACAAAGGACGCCATGCCGTACTTGGAGGGCTTTCAGGTGCTGTAGCAGGTGGTCTTGTTGGTAATGAAATAGACAAAGATAATTCTCAAATAGTCAATGCTGGTGGATGGCATCAGTAATTTAGAAAGGAAAATACAACCATGAAACAATCTGTATTTATTTTTATTATAGTAGTATTTACACTTAGTGGTTGCTACAACCAGCCTGGGTTGGTTCAAGACCAAAGTTATGAACGTACAAAGACTGGTATGCTTGCCGGTGCTTTAGCAGGCGCTGCCATAGGATATAACACAAAAGGGCATCATAAAGGCAAACGTGCTGCTATCGGTGCCCTTCTTGGTGCTGCACTTGGTGGTGGAGCTGGATATAGGCTTGACCAGCAAGCAAATGATGTGGCAAGCGTATTGGGCACTAGAGTTAACAATGACCCCTTGGCTACACTTGATCCTAATAACGATATTATTGTTTCCAAGCATGCTACCTATGTAAAAATTATGCTTAGAGATAAAATGATGTTTGCTACAAATGCTTCAACACCACAATCACATGCAAGACATAAGGTAGAAAAAGTAGGTGCATTGTTAAAACAATATCCTCAAACTATTGTAGGGGTTGCTGGTTTTGCAGATCGTAGAGGAAGCTATGCATATAATTTGAATCTTTCTGAAAGACGTGCTAAAAATATTGCTTCCCTTCTTGCAACAAATGGTACACCATTTGTAAAAGGTTGTTCGTGGAATAAGCCTATTGCTCCCAATAATAGCATTAAAAATAGAGCACTCAATAGACGTATAGAGATCTATCTTTATGCCGATAGAAATCAAATGACAGACCCCTGTCGATCATGAAAACTGCTCTTCAGGGTTTTAACTTTTAATATTATTATTTTAATATTTTTGGTAATGGTATAAAAGTATGAAATTAACCCTTTTCGAGTATAATACTTTCAACTTATCCACAAGAGAGTATACTTGAAACACTTTATCTGGAATATTGACCCAACAATACTACATCTAGGTCCACTACAACTACGCTGGTATGGTCTACTTTTTGTTGGTTCTTTCTTCTTGGGACTTTATATGCTTCAATGGATATTTAACCGTGAAGGAAAAGACCCTGCCTTACTAGATAGCCTCCTCTCTTATGTTATGGTTGGTACCATCATTGGTGCACGCTTAATGCACTGTTTTGCGTATGAGCCAGACTTCTACCTTTCACATCCGGTAGAAATACTCAAAATCTGGAAAGGTGGACTTGCTAGTCATGGTGGTATGCTTGGCACAATCACTGCTGCCTGGATTTTTGCAAAAAACTATCAACTCAATTTCTCATGGCTACTTTCTCGTATTGCTATTCCTGGCGCACTGGCTGCTACATTTATTCGCCTTGGTAACTTCTTTAATTCTGAGATACTTGGCAAGCCTTCTGAGCTACCATGGGCCATTATTTTTGAACGTATTGACATGATTCCTCGTCATCCAGTACAACTTTATGAAGCATTTAGTTATTTGTTATTATTAATTATTTTACTCAATATCTACAAAAAAGTTTCCGCTACTACTGCCACCAAAATTCTATCGCCACTATTTTTAATTATCGTATTTACCGTTCGATTTATACTTGAATACATGAAAACTAAACAGGCTGACTATACTTGGGATTTGCCGCTAACAACGGGGCAGGCACTCAGTCTACCATTCATTATTATTGGAGTTGTTTGGTTGCTCTATAATATCAAGTTTGAAACAATAAAAAAAGAACCTTTTGGTTAAACAAGAGGTCTTCTTGAGTATAATAGAAATCTTTTTGAGGAGCATGATGGATGGATAGTATATTTGAACAAATTAATAGTATATTGGAATCAATATTTTTCTTCGATATTTTCTTTGGAAAAATAGAGGGTTCTTCTATGCCCTTTATTGTTGCATGGTTAGTTATGGGTGGAGTTTTCATGACTTTCCGCTTTGGTTTTATCAACATACGTATGTTTGCACATGCTTATAAAATCCTTACAGGGAAATATCGTACCAAGGATGATGATGGAGAAATTACTCCATTTCAGTCTCTTACCACTGCCCTTTCAGCTACTGTTGGTCTAGGAAACATTGCTGGAGTTGCTATTGCTATTGCTATTGGAGGTCCTGGGGCAACTTTCTGGATGATACTTGCAGGGTTTTTTGGTATGACTCTGAAGTTTACAGAAGTTACTCTTGCTCAAATATATCGTGAAAAACGATCTGACGGACGTATCATGGGCGGGGCAATGCAATACCTCTCCAAAGGGCTTGCTGCTAAAGGGTATAAGCAATTAGGAAAAGGTCTTGCTCTCTTTTTTGCCATACTTACCATAGGGGGAAGTATTGGTGCAGGGAATGCCTTTCAGACCTCTCAGGCACTTGGGGTGCTAACAGACCGTGTTCCTTTTTTTAAAGAATATCCTATTGTTTTTGGGCTTATTATGGCAACTGTTGTTGGTTTTGTTATTATTGGGGGTATCAAGCGTATTGCCTCAACTGCTGAAAAAATTGTACCTTTAATGGTCGTTATGTATCTTGCTGCTTCCATTTTTATTCTTATAGTCCATGCAGCTGAAGTACCACATGCTATTGTTACAATTTTTCATGAAGCTTTTGTGCCTTCTGCTGCCATTGGTGGAATGATTGGTGTACTTGTTCAGGGCTTTAAGCGGGCTGCCTTCTCCTCAGAAGCCGGTATTGGCTCTGCTGCTATTGTTCACTCTACTGCATCGGTCAAATATCCTGTGCGCCAAGGAATGGTCGCACTCTATGAGCCTTTTATTGATACAATTATTATCTGTACGATGACAGCATTGGTCATTGTTACTACAGGTGTTTACGACCCAAATGGTGCCTTTGGTGACCTTGTACAAGCCAAACAGGGTGCTGCACTCACTGCTGCTGCCTATGGTACTATCATCTCATGGTTTCCCGTTGTCCTCTCTGCCTCCATTATCCTTTTCGCTTTCTCCACCATGATTTCATGGTCTTACTATGGTGAACGCTCATGGACCTACCTCTTTGGAGAAAAATATACCTTGATTTATAAACTAATTTTTATCTCTTTTACTGTCATGGCTTCTGTCACCAGTGCTTCGACCATGCTAGAGTTTTCCGATCTACTTATTTTAACAATGGCTCTGCCTAATATCATTGGTATGTATATGCTCCAAGGGGATGTCAAAACAAATCTTGATCTTTACTTGAAAAAGTGGAAAAGTGGAGAGCTAGACATGGAAGCAATACGAAAATAACAAAAAGGGGTAAGAGAAAAAGTGGGCTTGTTTGCTACACTTTTTAGATAAGCTTTACGCCCTTATCACCCGCTTCAAGATAACCAATAATATAACCATCGGTATTGACCAATACAGAATCAATATCTTCAGGCTCTACAACCCAAACCATGCCTATACCCATATTAAAAGTACGAAACATCTCCTCTTCATCTACATATTTTTCCATAAACTCGAAGATAGGTAGAGTTTGAATATTATCTTTTTTGATAACTGCTTTAATGCCTTTAGGTAAGATACGTGGGAGATTCTCAATAATGCCACCACCAGTAATATGTGCAAGTGCTTTAATATACTGTTTATTGGCTTTGTACTCTTTAACATAAATACGTGTTGGTTCAAGCAGTGTTTCAAGCAAAGGTTTACCCTCAAACTCTGTTTCAAGACTCATTCCCAACTTATCAAAAAAGAGTTTTCTTACTAACGAATAGCCATTAGAATGGATACCAGAACTTGGTATGGCAACAAGTATCTGACTAGACTTAACATTGGAAATAGTATCCATTTCAGAACGTTCGGCAATCCCTACCGCAAAACCAGCAAGATCAAAATCATTTTTTAAGTACATCCCCGGCATCTCAGCAGTTTCTCCACCAACCAGTGCACACTCAGAACGACGACACCCCTCGGCAATACCAGAAACTACATCTTTGGCATTCTCTAACAATAGCTTACCTGTGGCATAATAATCAAGAAAAAACATTGGTATACCATGATTACAGATAAGGTCATTAACGCACATGGCAACAAGATCAATGCCCACTGTATCGAGCTTATTGCTTTCAATGGCAACCTTGAGTTTTGTACCCACTCCATCAGTTGCAGAAAGAATCACTGGCTCTTTATACCCAAGAGGAAGAGCATAAGCACCAGCAAATGAACCAATACCACCAATTACATTGTTATCAAAAGTTGATTTAACATCAGATTTGATTGCTTCTACAAACTCATTACCTGTATCAATATTAACACCAGCATCTTTGTAAGAAATATTTGACACTATTTTCCTTTGTTCTGTTCACATGAAGGAAAAAATTGTTTAAGTAGCAACAATCCTGGACAAAAACCAGTTACACCGGCAATAAAAAGCATGGACATCATTGCAACCATAATAAGAAAAGCTATTTTGAATATCTGCATTCCTGCAAGACCAAGTATCAGCCCGAGTATAATCGCTTGAACAATACGTTGCATTCTCTCAGCACATAACATCTAAAATCCTTATAAATTTAGTGTATTATAACCAAAAATAGCTTCTATGTTCTGATTTTGGATTGGATATAATACCTTATGAAGAATAGATTATCAACTATTATTGGAGGAGGTGCTGCAGGACTTTGTGCAGCTATTTTAATTGGTAGAGCAGGAAAGAAAGTCACACTTTTAGAACAAAATAAGCAGGTCGGTAAAAAAATTCTTATCTCAGGTAATGGCAAATGTAACATCACAAATTGTTATATTGGTCCTGAGCGTTTTCATAGTAGCAATCCCTCTTTTATTGCCACAGTACTTAAAGAGTATGGATTTAAGAAGGTGGAAAAATTTTTATGTTCCATTGGTCTAGAATTGCATGAAGGAAAAGAGGGAAAGATGTTTCCACTTTCTCTTCATGCTGCCTCTGTTGTCGAACTGTTAGAGTATGAAGCTAAAAGAGTTGGGGTTGAGATTATTTGTGACTGCAAAGTAATAAAGGTAATTGATACAGAAAAAGGGTTTATGCTGGAAACCTCGCAAGGCAAAAAAGAGACTGCTACGCTACTTGTTACCACTGGATCATTGGCTGCTCCTCAACTTGGTGGAAATGACTCTGGGTACCTCTTTGGTACAACACTTGGACATACACTCGTTCCATGCCATCCCGCATTAGTACAACTCTGTTCTAAAGAACTGTGGGTAAAACAGTGTGCTGGTGTTAAAATAAATGGTATTGCCACACTCTACGTAAATGGAGAACAAATTACGCAACGCAAGGGGGATCTTCTTTTCACTAACTATGGTATTAGTGGATTGGCTATACTTGATCTCAGTCGAGAAGTAAGTGCCCGACTGACTACTTCTGATCATTGTGAACTTTCACTTGATCTTATGCCTACATTAAGCAAAGAAAAACTTAATAGTTTACTACTTAAAAAAATAACCCCAAAGAGTTCAAAACCAACTCTTTTATGGTTGCAAGGAATATTACATAAAAAACTTGCAAAAACTATTTTAATATATACCAAATGTAGAAGTAAAACAGAAGGCGAGCTCAATCGAAAAGAGATTAATAAATTAGTACACACTATCAAGAATCTTAAGCTAAGTATTAATGATACCAAAGGACTTAAATATGCCGAGGTAATAGCTGGAGGCATTAATACACAAGAGATAGACCCTTTTACTATGTGCTCAAAAATTATACCAAATCTCTATTTTGCTGGAGAAATACTTGATGTAGATGGAGACAGGGGAGGATTTAATTTCCACTTTGCATGGATAAGTGCAATGCGGGCAGCAGAAGCAATTATAAAATTATAATTTCATCAACCATCAACTGTAAACTAATATCTCCTCTAAAAATATTTTTATTAACTGTATAGATTATATCAACCATTGTATTTGGAGTATATATCGTATTGGCTCTAAACTGTACGCCCTGATGGACAATACCATCCTGTTTAAAAAGAAAACGTAGGTGGTTCCCCTCTTTTCCCATAGGAGAAGATTGTAAAATGCAGACTTTGGGGGTATAAAAACGAGGAGTAGGGTTACTGTGTCCAAATGGCTCAAAGCGCTTTATTAAGGATGTTAGGGCAAAAGAGATATCTTTAAAATGTAGAGTGCCGATCAATTCATCACTACTATTTTGCTCCTCTATAGCAACATAGTATTTACGTAAAGAATACTTAAAGGCTTCAAGCACTTCTACTCTCAAGCTCAGCCCAATAGCCATAGCATGACCACCAAACTTTTCAAGTTGTTCTCTAAAAGGATTCACTGTTGCAAAAAGATCACAGTTTCCAAAACTCCTACCACTACCTTTTAGTACTCCTTTACCATTATCACTCAATACAATACAAGGACGCTTAATTTTTCTTGCAACACGGGCTGCCACAATACCTACCACTCCTTCATGCCAACCTTTACCACTAACAACTGTTACTGCTGCTTTTGTATCTATAGACTCCAATACCATTTTAGTAATTGTTTCTTCAGTCATTTTACGTGCCTCATTAAAACTAATGAGTTGTTGTAAATGTACCCTTGCGTCATAGATATTGGTTGAAATTAAAAAATTGACTGCATAAGAAGCATCATCCATTCTTCCTGCACTATTAAGTAGTGGTGCAAGGAAAAATCCTATATCTTCCGAACTAAACTGCTCTTTTTTTATATACTCCTTATAGGCTCTAACTGATGGTCTTTGACTTTTAGAAAGTCTTTGAAGACCAGCAATAACCATAGTACGGTTGATATGTTTCAAGGGCATCACATCTGCAATGATTGCTATAGCTACAAGCTCCATATATGCCATCATATCTATCTTAATATTTAATGTATTTTTTAATGAAGCAATCAAATACCATACAATCTGTGCTCCACATATTTCTTTATAGGGGAAAGTACAATCAGTTTGTTTTGGGTTTATAATGGCATAGGCTTTTGGAATTTGTGGGGGAAGTAGATGATGGTCTGTAATAATCAAATCTATTCCCAATATTTTACAGCGTTTTGCAGCATTAATTGCAGAAATACCATTGTCAACCGTAATGGCAAGATCAGTTCCCACAATATGAGGAATAATTTTTTCAGAGAGTCCATACCCATCCTTAAAACGGTTAGGAATAATCCATTTAACAGGATAGTTAATTTCTTCAAAAAAGAGTTTCATTAAGGTTGTTGCTATTACGCCATCAACATCATAGTCACCAATAATTATGATTTTTTCTTTATTTTTGATGGCAGATATAATACGCTCTGTTGTGCATTGCATATCTTTAAATACATGGGGCTGAGGAAGATCTTTAAGAGTAAGAAAACCTTCTTTGAAACGTGAATAAAGTAGTTTTTCTAACGCATCAAGCGTTAAAGAATTAGACATTTTCTTTTTGTGCCATTGCTGCTTTAACAAATGATAAGATGGTAGGATTAGCATTTTGTAATCTAGAGGTAAATTCTGGGTGGAACTGTACACCAAGGAACCAAGGGTGATCTTTAACTTCAACTGCTTCGATAAGCCCATGAGATTCACCAGTAACTTCCATGCCTTTATTTTCAAGTGCTTCACGGAATTTTGGGTTGGCTTCGTAACGATGCCTGTGGCGTTCATATATTACACTTGCATCATAAGCTTCACGTAATTTAGAACCTTTTTTAGTCTCACATTCGTACTCACCAAGACGTAATGTTCCACCCATAGGAGAGGTAGTAGTGCGTATCTGTTTTATGCCACTTATATCAATAAATTCATCAATTAAATAAATAAGTGGATTTGAAGTATTTTTATTAAATTCAATAGAGTTAACATCTTCAAGATTTAATACATTTCTAGCAAATTCTATCATACTTAGTTGCATTCCTAAACAAATACCAAGAAAAGGAATTTTCTCTTCTCTAGCATATTGAATAGACTGTATTTTTCCTTCAATACCACGTTCACCGAATCCTCCAGCAACCAAAATACCATCTACATCATGTAGAAATTTTGTTGCACCCTCTTCTTCAATTTTTTTAGAATCAACCCATTGAATATTTACACGACTATCTAGGTGTGCACCCGCATGGATAAGTGCTTCGGTTAAAGATTTGTAAGACTCTTTAAGATTAAGATATTTCCCAACAAATGCAATCTTTACTTCATCTTTTGGCATCATAATCTTTTGTACAAGATTAACCCATTGATCCATTTGTGGTGAACAGTTTTCTAGTTTAAGCTGTTTACAAATAGGCATAAGAATATCTTGACGTAAAAAATTGAGTGGTACCTGATAGATAGTTGGTGCATCTTCTGCTACAATAACTGATTCTTCATCTACATCACAGCTATAAGCAATTTTATTTTTAATCTCTTTATTTACAGGTACTTCTGCACGAAGTACTAGCATATGAGGTGCAATACCAATACGCCTAAGCTCTTGTACTGAATGTTGTGTAGGTTTGGTTTTTAACTCCTCTGCTGCTTTAATGTAAGGTAATAAAGTTACATGTATATT
This sequence comes from Sulfurovum sp., assembly GCA_020525365.1. Classification (NCBI taxonomy): domain Bacteria; kingdom Pseudomonadati; phylum Campylobacterota; class Epsilonproteobacteria; order Campylobacterales; family Sulfurovaceae; genus Sulfurovum; species Sulfurovum sp. Next base: position 105,854 of record JAIZOF010000001.1, read on the forward strand.
CATAACATTGGTTTTTCCAAGCTCATGTTTCATTTGACGAATTGTTTCAAGAAAAGGAAGTCCTTCTATGTCTCCAGTTGTACCACCAAGTTCAACAATAAGAACATCTTTACTTTCACCTGCACGAACAATACGCTCTTTAATCTCATTAACAATATGAGGCACTACTTGAATTGTTTTGCCAAGATACTTCCCTTTACGTTCATTTTCAATGACTGTTTTATATACTTGACCTGTGGTAAAGTTATTATTTTGTGTTAAAGAGGTATCAAGAAAACGTTCATAATGTCCAAGATCAAGATCGGTTTCTGCACCATCTTTAGTAACAAAAACTTCACCATGTTCTAAAGGAGACATGGTTCCAGGGTCAACATTAATATAAGGATCAAGTTTAAGTACACCAACCCTTTGACCTGTATGTTTTAAAAGTGTACCAATACTTGCTGCTGTAATTCCTTTTCCAAGCGAACTAAGTACACCTCCAGTGACAAAAATATATTTTGTTGTTTCATTATCCATTTATAGTTGATCCTACCCTATAATTGGCATAATAATTGTCATAAAATTATCATTTTTAACAATAAATGGAAGACTTGGTTCATTAAGTTCTATCGAAAATTCATGATGATTAGTTTGGGAAATAAAGTCAAGTATATAACGACTATTAAAAGACACCTCAAATTTTTCATTAAGTCCTGTAGAAAGTTCAATTTCTGTTTTTGCTTCTTTATTATCAGCACTAAGAGAATTAAAAACAATAACATCAGTAAGTAAGGTCATTTTAATTTCTTGTGAAATTGTTGTAATCATTTTAATAGCATCAACCATCTCTTTTTTAGGAAGGGTGATAGAATGTTTGATGGAAGAAGGAATAATACGTTGATAATCAGGAAATTTTCCATTAATTAAACGTGTATAGAAAAAATAACTCTCATTAGAGATAATAAGATTTGTTTCATCAAAAAAGATATTAATTTCATCAAGAAAAAGTTTTTGAATTTCAAGAATTGCTTTTTTAGGTACAATTAAAGAGAGTGTTTCAGAATTATTTCCAACAATGGAAGCAATAGCAAGTCTTCTAGTATCAGTTCCTACAAGATAAGTTCCATCATTCTTAATATCAATTAAAGCACCATTAAGTTCAAATTTTGGATTATTAGTATCAATAGCAGGAGAGATTTTTTTAAGATTTTGAATTAAACTAAGAGAATCTAATGTAATTTTAGGTTTATCATCAATAGTTGGAAAAGTAGGATAGCTTTTTGAATCGAAAGTAGGAAGTTTAAATTTGGAATGATTTTGTTTGATTACTAATGTATCATTTAAAAGTTCTAATGTAATTTCATCATCTTTTAAAATACGTATAATATCAAGTAAATCTTTACCATTGGCAGTAAAAGAACCTTCTGTTTCTATAAGGATTTTATCGGTAGAAATATTTAGTCCTATTTCATGATCAGTTGCTGTAAGTGTACACTTATCTCCTTCTGATTGAAAAAGAATATGTGATGTAATTTGACTAGCATCTTTTTTTTCTAAAAAAGGTTGCAAATTAATGAGTATTGATTCAATAATTTGTTTTTGTACTTTTATTTTCATTAAATCTCCTTACTTTAATTTATTAATATCTTTAGTAGATAGTAGTAGTTTGACATGAATATGTGAAAAACTGTGTTAATGGCTAAACTATCGAATATTTTATCTTTATTTTAATTGATGAGAACTTTATACTTATTCACTACGTACTATTATATCTTTTTTTTATTCAAGTTTTTAGTGACTTTGTTGTGTATTAGTATAGATTTTATTAGAAAGTTCTTCTAATATGACTTTAAAATTTTCATCATTTTCAATGATTTCATCAATCTTTTTCATAGTATGAGAGATAGCACTGTGATCTTTCATACCAAAGTAAAGTGCAATTTGAGGCATAGAGTTTTTAGTGAGATTTCGGGCTAAATAGATAGCAGTACGACGGGCATTTACTACATTACTAGTACGTTTTCTACTTCTAATATCAGAAGGTTTAACATTGAGTTCATGTGAGACAACTTTCATAATATTGTCAATAGTAATACTTTCTCTCTTTTCTTTTAGATGATCCTTAATAGCATTTTGTGCAAAATCGAGACTAATTTCCTGATTGAGCATAGTAGCCATTGCATTGATACGAATAATAGCACTTTCAATTTCGCGGATATTGTCTCCCATATTGGTAGCAATAAAATTAGTTACTTCATTAGATAGTTTAATACCATCCAACTCACATTTTTTTTGGATAATAGCAATCTTTGTTTCTAATCCAGGAGGTTGAATATCAGCCATCATTCCCCACTCAAAACGGGTACGCAATCTATCTACCAGTCCAGCAATTTTATTAGGTGGACGATCGGCAGTCATAACAATCTGCTTATTGGTATTATGTAATTCGTTGAAGGTATGAAAGAACTCTTCTTGTGTCTGCTCTTTTCGGCTAAGAAACTGAATATCATCAATGAGTAGTAAATCACACTCTCTATATTTATCACGGAAACGATCCATAGTTTGTGAACGTAAGTGAGAGGTAAAAGAGTTCATAAATTGCTCAAGTGTAGTATAAATAACCATATTACCTAGGGCAATATGATAGTTTCCAATTGCTTGTAGTAGATGGGTCTTACCTAACCCCACTCCACCATAAATAAAGAGTGGATTATAAATTTTTCCAGGTTTCTCTGCAACAGCTTTAGCAGTGGTGTAGGCAAATTGGTTAGACTCTCCAACAATAAAACTTTCAAATATTAAAGAGGGATTCAAATAAGTACTTTTCGTATGGCCTTTTTCAATATTTGATTTGAGAATAGATATAGTTTTTTCATTTGACTGTTTTTTAACAACAATTTCTATTTGGGGTTTGATTTTATTTTGAAGTTCAAAGAGATGAGCAAGCCTATCGGCATATTTGGTTTTGATCCATTTAGAAACAAGAATATTGGGTGCATTAAAGTAGGAGATATTGCTTTTAGAACGTTTTGTATCGTAAACTAATTTCTTGATATAGTGCTCATATTCTGTTTCTGAAATCTCTTTTTTGAGTTCAAAAAGTACTTTTTGACCAATATTCATAGTAATCCCATTTAATTAATAGATTTTCACACATTTTAAGATTTTTAATCCCTCATGTGAATAACTTGTACAATTTTAGCTAAGTTAAGCTAAAATAAGCCTACTTACTAGAGTGTGAATATTTTTATTCACGATATGGATAAAGGTGTGAATGAATATCTTAGGAATTGACCCAGGAAGCCGTAATCTTGGTTACTGTATTCTCTATTGGAGCGGTAAAAATATTTCACTGGTAGAAGCAGGGTTATTGAAAATCAAAACCAAAAATCTCCAAGAACAGATTATAGAGCTAGCAGAAGGAATAGACACTATTCTTAAATCACATACCATAGATGAGGTAGCCATTGAAGATATCTTTTTTGCTTATAATCCTAAAAGTGTGCTCAAGTTGGCACAATTTCGTGGAGCTCTCTCTTTGAAAATACTACAGGAGATAGGTTATTTTTATGAGTATACGCCATTACAAGTTAAAAAAGCAGTTACAGGTAATGGAAAAGCAACTAAAGAGCAAGTAGCATTTATGGTTAAACGGTTGCTAAACATCAAAAAAGAGATTAAACCACTTGATATTACTGATGCAATGGCAATTGCATTAACACACTTACAACGGGTAAAAATACGGAAATATTAATTAAACTGTTTCCGTTTCTGTTTTTTGATTGAAATCATACGATTTTTTGGTACGTTAAAGACACTTTTTTTATAATTTTCTGAAGATTCATGAATGATTTGGTCATACATATAGATATCATATTTAAAATATGCTAAACCATTTTCTTCATAAACGGTAAAATAGACAATATGTATAGGAATAGGTTTTGTCAAAACAATAGTTTTTGGTTTATTTGTTTTAATAATATCTTCTATTTTTTTACGGTTCCAATTATTTTTGGAGTGTTGCAATACAAAATGTGCTAGTTTAAAAGGTTGTTCTACACGCATACAGCCTGAAGAGTAAACTTTATAGCGACGATCAAATAAACTTTTATTATCGGTATCATGTAGATAGACTTCATATTTGTTGGGGAACATGAACTTAATGCGTCCAAGTGCATTTTCATCTCCAGGAAGCTGTACAAAACGCCATGGTACACGTTTGTTACTATACTCATAAGGATCAAGCTCTTCTTGGGTAATACTTACTTCCTTATTACCCTTGAAGACATGAATATTATGATTAATTAGATAGTCGGGATACTCCCTAAGTACATGAATGAGATCACGTTTAATGAGGTTATCGGTAATTGTCCAAGTAGGATTGATGACTACATATTTTATCTTATTGTCAAAAACAGGTGTAGGACGATCGATACGTCCGACCACAATACTTTTTTTCAGAACCATCTTCCTGTTTTTATAGTAACGAAGATTAAAGTCAGGAATATTTATTTCAATATACTCATTCTCAAGATATTTGGGATACAGCTTGGTCTTATCAAGGTTGGTAATGATTGCTTGGATATTCTTGTGTACAGGCTGGTTAAGGTATTGGATCATGATATTATCTATTTGACCAGTTACTTCAAGTAAATAACGTTTTTGGTAGGTCATAACTGCCTTTTGCATGAGCTTATCAAACTTTTTATAGAGCTTTGCCCACTTGGGATAGTCCCCTGAAATCTGTAATCTTTTTTTTACTTGAAGTACACGATTATTGCTGTCACCAATTTTAAGAGGAATATCAGAATAGGATATTTGTGGAAATTTTTCCATAGTACGATAGGACTTGAGTATCTTGATTAATTTTCGATAACGTCTTTTAAATGGAATAAGAGATTCAAGATAGCTACGAATTTCCCCTTTTTTTATAGCAGAAATAAGAGGACCATGAGGAGGAAAGTGTTTAGGTTTTATTTCCCATATAGCATGTATATCATCACTCTCTTTGAGGGTAGCAAATTTTTTTTGTACAAGATCCCAGTCCACATCACCTTGAACAATAAAACGTACTAGTCTAACGTAGGAATTTGTCAATAATAAATCAAGTCTAGCATAAGTTATGGCCCTTTTTGAAACAGGGATGGTGTTATTGTCAAGATAGTAGAGTAATTTTTCAATTGCTTTTTGATCAAATAGTTTATTTTTATAATTAAAAAGAGGGTCTTTAAATGCTTGAATGAGTGCACTCATCTTTTGTGCATTTTTAGTCCCAACCCAGAGTGGTCTATTTCCAGTTTTGGCATAAATCTCTTTAACAATCTTGCCATTTTCCCCTTTGAGTTTTGTGGCAATGCTCTTTCGTAGATTGGTAGTAATAGTATACATACTTAAAGGCTGAGAAAATGCTAGTGTATGTAGAATTAGGAGTAGTAAAATTAGTTTAAGTATTTTCAAAAAGTAATATCCTTAAATAACTTTGTTTTTGGGTACGATTACTCTGTACCAATGATGGCTTTATAAACTTGTTTATCAATGAGTTGTAAGTATTTTGTTGGTGTTACTTTTTTCATCTCTTCGGCAAGCCAACGTATTTGAAACCATGCCGCTCCACTATCGCGTAGACCAAAGTAGTTTTTGAGTGAACGAATGTTGAAGGTGACAACCATATCTACTTTCCAATTATCTGTCACAATGTGTTTAAAGGCATCACCTACGTTACGTTTCTTTTTACCAGACTCCAGTTTCTCATAGAGTGTTTTGGCATCACCCCTTTGCTCTTTAATGAAAGGTAGAGAAGATTTTGCAACAGCATTTTTAATAAAATTAGTATCTTTATTATACTGAAAGTATAATTTATCATAGATAGCACGTATCTCAATAACAAGGTATTCTTTATCTATAATTACAAAAAGATCCAATGCTATTAGTTTATTATAGAAAAAGATAAAGCCATCATTTTCTTCAAGTGAAGCAATAAATGCATTGATTACTGAAGACATAGTGTATCGTGTGGAGCGTACAGAAATTGCTTGTATACGATGACGTGCATGCTCTTGCAATACACCTCTAGATGTTCCTCGTATAAGATAACTGAGCGTTGCATGTTCTAATATAGAGTGATGATGGTGTACCCATGCTAAACTTTCAAGCAAGCTTGAGTGTTCAATGGTGTTGATAGCACTTGTATCAAGATACTCCATCGACTCTTTGATGCATTGGTTCTCTGAGTTTTTAAAGCTGTCATAACATGTTCTAGCAGCAATTTCTGCTGCACCTATACCACTCTCTTGTAGTAGTGTTACTTGCGGTTTTTGGTATGTTATGTTATGTATTGTTATTGTTTTCATACCATACCTCAAACTCCACAATGTGATTTTAGATACAATTATACCAAATAAATCTGATACGCTATTTGTAGAGACAAATGCAAGTACTTATTGGCTTAAGTATTTCTTGCTACATTTGTCCTTACAACTTAGTAAACTAGGTATAAAAATGCAACCATGCTCTCGTTTCCATACTTTTAAAGAGGACTTTAGAGATCCATTTTCTAGAGATCGTGATAGAGTTATCCACTGTAGTTCATTTAGGCGATTGGAGTATAAAACACAAGTATTTCTTAACCATGAGGGAGATTACTTCCGTACCCGCTTGACACATTCACTGGAGGTAAGCCAGATTGCTCGCACACTCTCACAAATATTAAAACTCAATGAGACACTTGCAGAGGTTATTGCACTTTCGCATGATTTAGGACACACTCCTTTTGGGCATATAGGCGGAGATGAGCTTGACAGACTACTTAAATCAGATGGTCACAAGATGGGCTTTGAGCATAATTTTCAGTCATTTCGTGTCTTGATAAAACTAGAAAAGCGTTATAAGAATTTTGATGGGCTTAATCTTACGTTTGCTACTCTTGAAGGAGTGCTTAAGCATTCCTACCCTTATAAAAAACCTTTTTTACACAGTTTGAATACATATTTTGAACTTGAGAAACATCCTTCTCTTGAAGCCATGGTGGTTGATCATGCAGATGAGATTGCCTATACCTCTCATGATATTGATGATGGAGTAAAGTATGGTCTAATTAGTTTTGATGACCTTCTTGAAGTTCCTCTTTGTTTGCATGTAGACAAGAATGTACAGGATGAGGGTATTGGACGAGGAGAATCTCTCTACCGGCATCGATTTGTGGCTGAACTTATTAAGCTGTTGGTAGAGGATTTTATTGAATACTCTAAAGAGGGTGCACAGAAATATAGACAGACAGAGCCTATTGTTGGAACAATAGATGCCTCTTTGCCTTTGCCAGTTGGTTTTTCCAAAGAGATGGCAACACAACTGAAAATATTAAAAAAACTACTTCTCAAAAATCTCTATAGGCATGAAAAGATTGCACAGAAAATGTATGCAGGGAAGCAGTGCATTATCGGGCTCTATAAAGCATTTAGCGAAGACAATAATCTATTGCCTTCACATCAAAAAGTATTAATGGAGATACGCCCCAAACATCGCGTTATTGCTGACCACATAGCAATGATGACAGATCGTTATGCAATGAAGACCTATCATGAATTATATGGATTAGGATTATAATAGTAAGTTTCAGATATAATGCGCGAAAATTACTACTACGTTAAAGCTCCTTTGTAAAATACTTTAACACCCAAATTAGGAATAATCATGCAGAAAATTAAGAATATTGCTGTCATTGCACACGTTGATCATGGAAAGACAACATTGGTTGATCAGTTGCTTCAACAATCAGGAACTTTCGCTGCACATCAGCAAGTGGAAGAGAGAGCAATGGATAGTAATGATATTGAGAAAGAAAGAGGAATTACTATCCTTTCAAAAAATACAGCCATTACTTATGGTGATCACAAGATTAATATTATCGATACTCCAGGTCATGCCGATTTTGGTGGAGAGGTTGAGCGTGTTCTTAAGATGGTTGATGGTGTTTTGATGCTTGTGGATGCCCAGGAAGGGGTGATGCCCCAGACAAAATTTGTACTTAAAAAGGCAATTGAATTGGACCTTATCCCAGTAGTTGTTATCAACAAGATTGACAAAGATGGTGCAGAGCCAGATCGTGTTCTTGATGAAATGTTTGATCTACTTGTTGCACTTGATGCAAATGAAGAACAGCTTGAGTTTCCAGTACTCTATGCAGCAGCACGTGATGGGTATGCCAAGTGGAATCTTGAAGATGAAAATAAAGATATGACACCACTTTTTGAAGCAATTCTTGAGAAGGTGCCTTACCCTGATGGATCACCGAATAATCATACACAAGCACAGGTATTTACACTCGATTCAGATAATTTTGTTGGCCGTATTGGAATTGTTCGTATTTTTAATGGAAAAGTTAAAAGAGGTGATGAGTACCTGCTTGTTAAAGCAGATGGAGAGAAGTTCAAGTCACGTATCTCTAAACTAATTGGTTTCAAGGGACTTGAGCGTATGGAGATTGAAGAAGCAGAAGCAGGTGATATTGTTGCTATTGCAGGTTTTTCAGATATTGATGTGGGTGATTCTATCTGTGATCCTATTAACCCTGTAGCACTTGATCCAATGCATGTTGAAGAGCCAACACTTTCGGTTATTATGTCTGTTAATGATGGACCCTTGGCAGGGACAGAAGGGAAGCATATTACTTCCAATAAGATTAGGGAGCGTCTTGAAAAAGAGATGGAAACCAATATTGCTATGCGCATGGAGCCTCTTGGAGATGCCTCTTTTAAAGTATCAGGTCGTGGTGAACTTCAAATTGGTATTCTAGCTGAAAATATGAGACGAGAAGGCTTTGAGTTTCTTTTAGCACGTCCTGAGGTTGTTGCCAAAGAAGAGAATGGTGTTAAGATGGAGCCATTTGAACATCTTGTAGTTGATGTACCTGAAGAATTCCAAGGGGTTGCTATTGAAAAACTTGGTAAACGCAAAGCAGAGATGACAAGTCTGACACCGATGCCTGACGGTACGGTACGTATTGAGTTTGAGATTCCCGCACGCGGACTTATAGGTTTTCGTTCAGAGTTTTTGACCGATACTAAAGGAGAGGGCATTATGAATCACTCTTTTATTGAGTACAGACCTTACAGTGGGATTGTGATTAGTAGAATGCCAGGTGCACTAGTAAGCATGGATGACGGGGAGGCAGTTGCTTTTTCTATTTTCAACCTACAAGCACGTGGAATACTTTTTATTAAGCCACAAGATAAAGTCTATAATGGTATGGTCATTGGAGAGAGTGCACGTCCAGGAGATCTTGAGGTTAATCCACTCAAAGGAAAACAGTTAACCAATATGCGTACCAGTGGTGCAGATGAAGCAATTAAGCTTGTTCCACCACGTGATATGAGTCTTGAGTTGGCAATGGAGTGGATTGAGGATGATGAATTAATTGAAGTAACACCAGAAAATATTCGTATTAGAAAAAAATATCTTGATCCAACAATGCGAAAAAGAGTACAAAGAGATAAGAAAAATGCCACAAAATAGGTCTCTTTTCCATATAAATGTATAACAAAAATTAATATACCAAAGACCCTGTTGTCCCTATCTCTCCTGCTTGTCTTCCTCTTTTTTATTAAAATTTGGATAGAATCATGCAATTTATAATTATGTAAAAGGATTATAGTGAAAGTTACAGTAAATAAAATTGATGATGCAAATGTAGCCGTCAGTGGTGAGATTGAGAAGAGTGTGATTGAAACAAATATAGATAGACTTGCCAGAGAAGCTGGAAAACAGATAAATGTAGCTGGGTTTCGCAAAGGAAAAGTACCACCACATATTGTAAAAAAAATGCATGGTGATAAGCTTCAGCAAGATGCAGAATCTGATGCACTCAAAGCACTAGTTGATATGGGTATTTCACAGGCAGGAATTAATACAAATGATATTATTGGTGAGCCTATATTTAAAAAATATGATAAAAAAGATGGTGGAATTGATGTAGAGCTTGAGATTTCCTTAAGGCCGCAGGTTGATGTTAGTGGTCACGAGAAAGCAATTCCATCATTTAAAAAACCAGAAGCAACAGAAAAGGAGATTGAAGCAAAACTTGAAGACATTAAGAGCCAGCAGTCAACTTATACAAAGATTAAGCGAAAAAGAATGGTTAGGGATGGCGACATGGTTGTTATAGATTTTGAAGGTTTTGTGGACGGCAATGCTTTTGAAGGCGGTAAGGCAGAGAAGTTTAATCTTAAGATTGGTTCAGGACAGTTCATTCCAGGGTTTGAAGAACAGGTTATTGGCATGAAATATGAGGAAGAAAAAGATATTGTTGTGACCTTTCCAGAAGAGTATCAGTCTAAAGAGCTTGCTGGAAAAGAGGCAATCTTTAAAGTAAAACTTCATGAGATTCAAGAGCAAGTTTCTACAGAACTCAATAATGAGCTGGCACAAAAAGTACTTAATGACGAAAAAGCAACCGTAGAGACACTTAAAGAGAGAGTAAAGGGGCAGGTAATTAATGAAAAAATCTCTAAGCTCTACAACGAAGAGCTTAAGCCAAACCTAATTGAAGCATTAGTGAAACAGTTTGACTTCACACTACCTAATAATATTATAGAGCAAGAGATTGATGCAAAAATCAATGAAAAAGTAAAAGAGATGAAAGAGGAAGAAATCAAGACATATCAGGAAAATCCTGATAAGGTAGAAAAGCTTCGTGAAGAAGTAAGAGAAGATGCAAAAAACTCAGTTAAAGCAACATTTATTGTAGATACACTTGCAAAAGAACAAGGAATTACAGTGGATGATCAAGAAGTATCGCAGGCAATCTACTATGAAGCAATGATGAGTGGACAGGATCCTCAAGTAGTCATTAAGTATTATCAAGAGAACAATCTTCTTCCAGCAATAAAAATGGGTATGATTGAAGATAAGCTCTTTGGCAAACTTCTTGGATTGGATAAGTAAGATTTAAAGCACGTAAGTGTGTGTCTTTCTCCTCCCTAATTAACTTTTTTTAATGTTTATTCACATACAATATTTTAAATCCCCTATAAATAAAAGGTAACTTATGAGCTATATTCCATACGTTGTAGAGCAGACTGGACGAGGTGAGAGAAGTTACGATATCTACTCAAGACTTCTAAAAGACCGTATTATTATGCTTAGTGGCGAAATTAATGATGCAGTAGCATCTTCTGTTGTTGCACAACTTCTTTTTCTTGAGGCACAAGATCCTGACAAAGATATCTACTTTTACATCAACTCCCCTGGTGGTGTAATTACATCAGGTTTTTCTATCTTTGATACGATGAATTATATTAAACCCGATATTGTAACCATTTGTATAGGACAGGCTGCTTCCATGGGTGCCTTCTTGTTGGCATCAGGAACAGAAGGGAAGCGTTATGCGTTGCCCAACTCTCGTATTATGATTCATCAGCCACTTGGTGGTGCCCAAGGACAGGCGACAGATATTCTCATTCAAGCAGAAGAGATTAAACGCCTTAAAGATACACTTAACGCTATTCTTGCAGAAAAAACAGGTAAAAAAGTTAAACAGATCGAGAAAGATACTGATCGTGATAACTTCATGTCTTCAGAAGAGGCTGTTGAGTATGGTCTCATTGACAAAGTACTCACAAAAAGCTTTACCTAAAGAAGAAAAAATGGTAAGAGAGATCGTTGTTTATCCCGATAAACGCCTTAAGCTTATCTCTAAAGAAGTAACCAAGTTTGATGGAACGTTACATACATTATTGGATGACATGTATGATACCATGTGTGCTAAGAATGGCATAGGTCTTGCTGCTATTCAGGTAGGAGAAGATAAGCGTGTGCTTATTATTAATATTCCTTTAGAAAATATTCCTGAAGGAGAGGATGAGCAGCCTAAAGAGAATTCACTAGAGATGATCAACCCCATCATTATTAAAAAAGAGGGTTTAACCAAGTTTCAAGAGGGATGTCTATCTGTTCCAGGTATTTATGAAGAGATTGAGCGTGCCAAGTATGTAAAAGTGGAGTATTTTGATCGTTTTGGTAAAAAGCATACTATTGAAGATGATGACTTTCTTGCTATTGCCATGCAACATGAGATGGATCATTTGGATGGAAAAATATTTGTTGAGAAACTCTCATTCATTAAGCGTAAAAAATTTGAAAAAGAGTGGAAAAAAAGAAAAAAAGTATTATAGTATTTTAATTTCAAGAGGAGTATGACGATACCCTATCTTAATCTATTTTTGCTATAATTCGCATCTATTTTATCAATTTTGTTAATAGGTGGTTAGACCCATTCTCAAAAAATCTTGATAAGGAAGGGGGTGCTTTATATGCCAGGAATTAAACTTTCATCGCGTGATTCTTTTGATGATGCATATAGAAAATTCAAAAGACAATGTGACAGAAACCTTATCGTACCTGAAGCAAGGATAAGACAGTATTACGAAACAAAGACTGAAAAAAGAAAGAAAGAAAAGATTGCTACACGCAAAAAAATTCTCAAAAAACTTTTTATGCTCAGAAGATACGAGTCAAGACTCTAATCTTTTTTCCACAGGGCTTTGCCCTGTTATTATCTACTAAACTTTTTAAAACCATTATAATTCATTACATCTTATCTAACTTTTTGATAAAATATCAAAATTATTTTTCAAAAGGTTCATCATGAAATTTGCTGTACCACTACAGAAAAACGCTATTAAGATTATGTTGCTTGGATCAGGCGAACTTGGTAAAGAGATTATTATTGAAGCACAACGTTTGGGACTTGAAACAATTGCTGTGGACAAATATGTTAATGCACCTGCCCATCAAGTCGCACACCGTTCCCATATTATTGATATGCAAGATGAAACAGCAGTTTTAGAAGTCATTGAAAAAGAAAAACCTGACTATATTCTTCCCGAAGTAGAGGCTATTTCTATTTCAGCACTTTTTGAAGCTGAAAAACGTGGTTATCATGTTATCCCTAATGCTGAAGCAGTCAATAAAACAATGAACCGAAAAAATATTCGTGTATTTGCTGCTGAAACACTAGGTCTTAAGGTAAGTGCCTATCGTTTTGTTAAAACCAAAGAAGAACTTAAAACTGCAGCAAATATTTTAGGCTATCCGTGTGTTGTAAAGCCAGTGATGAGTTCTTCTGGTCATGGTCAAACTATTTTACGTACACCTGAAGAGATTGGGCATTCGTGGGAGGTTGCTAAAGAAGCACGTGGAGATGCAAGTGAGCTCATTGTTGAAGAGTTTATCGATTTCGATTATGAAATTACACTACTAACTGTTCGTAATGAAACGGGTACAAAGTTTTGTCATCCAATTGGACATACCCAGCAAGATGGTGATTTTATTCTTTCGTGGCAACCAATACAAATGAGCCAAACTGTACTTTCCAAAGCACAAGAGATTGCCAAGGCTGTTACTGATGGATTAGGTGGACGTGGTATTTTTGGGGTAGAATTTTTTATTAAAGATGATGAGGTCTATTTTTCTGAACTCTCTCCTCGTCCACATGATACAGGAATGGTAACGCTTATTACACAGAGCCAAAGTGAGTTTGCACTCCATGTTCGTGCTGTATTGGGCTTACCACTTGATTTTATTCATTATGGAAATGGAGCATGTGGTGCATATAAAGCCAAAGGTGAGAGCGACAACCCTTTGCTTGACATTCCCAATGATGCCTTTAGTGCAAATAGCTTTGTTCGTATTTTTGGCAAACCTGAAATGCACAAAGGACGCCGTATGGCTATAAGCTTGGTTTTTGATGAGGATATTGAGGCAGCAAAAACCAAAGCCAAAAAGATTATATCTCATATTATCAATAAATAAGAAAGGAGTTTAAATGAAACTATTTACTCGCATTTTTTTACCTATTGCATTGTTTGTGTATATTACAATTGAGACTTACATGAAGCTACACCATACCTCGCTTTGTGATGCAACAGGATGTAAACTAGCAGGTGAATTGTTACGTTTTAAATCAATCTATCTTAATTATATTGGGTTGCTAGGAACATTGTTGCTTGCATTGTTTGGTGGGCTATCGCTTCGAAACGAACGTTTTAAATACTATTTTCAAACTTTACTGTTTGGTGCATTAGCATTTGAAACAACACTTTTCTCTTATCAGGTTGCATCTAACCCTGAACCTTGTGTCTTTTGTATGGGTGTGCTTGGCTCACTTTTTATCATTGCTCTACTTGAGGCAAGGCACAATCTTTTATTGCCTATTAGTATTGCAGGAGCCATTTCCATTTCCATTGCAACACTTGGTATTTTTCAAAACCAAAGTGTTCTCGTGCAAAAAGGACTTTATCTTATTTATTCTGACACCTGTCCACATTGCAAAAAGGTCAAAAAGTATTTTGCGCAACATCATATTGATTATACATCTTTAAGTGTAGTGGATCCTTCAGCACGTGCTGTACTAAAATACTTTGATATTGACAAGATACCTGTCTTGATTGATAAAAATACTCACAATTACAATGTTATTGTTGGTGATAGTGCGATTATTAAACATTTTGATCATGAAAACTTGGCACATTCAGCTGTGTCAAATACACCATCTAAAGATATACTCACCTCTCCTTCATCTATCCCCAATATATTTCGTAGCAATGAGGATGAAGGGTGTAGCATCTCTTTTGATATTACGCCTTCTTGTACCAGTGAAGGAGATAAAAATACACTATAATACAGCAATATTTTTTATTGATTAAGATGAACCATCACAAGAGTTGTACTTATTGTCAACAAGGCTAAGCTCTATACCAAAGAGATTGAGGCAAGGTTTTGATATGTTCGTTTACCAAGAATAATATTTAATGTGTGTGTCCCACTAAAAAATGGAGTTTTCATGTTAGATGTACTAGTCATTGGTTCAGGTGGAGCGGGATTGAGTGCTGCACTTGCGGCAAAAGAGGCAGGAGCTGAGCATATTGCCATAGCAAGCAAGTTTCCTCCCATGCAAACGCAAACAACTATGGCACAAGGTGGTATGAATGCTGCATTGGGTAATTTAGAAAAAGATCATATTGCCCTACATATTGATGATACACTTAAAGCAGGCAGAGGGCTTTGTGATGAAGAGATGGTACGCTTGATGTGTAGCGAAGCGCCTCAAAGTGTCGCATGGCTTGAAAAACTTGGTGTTCCTTTTTCCCGTATTAAAACGACAGAAAATGAAGCTCTTTCTACCATAGCTCAGCGGTACTTGGGTGGTGCATCAGTAAAACGTGCGTGTTATGCACAAGACTATACGGGACTTAAGATTTTACACACACTCTATGATCAAACACGAAAATATAATATTATCTATCTATACGAATATTTTTTACTTGATCTAATTGTCGAGGATGGATATGTGCGTGGTGTACTCTTTTGGGATATCGCACATGGAGAGGTTCGCACGGTAATTGCAAAATCGGTAATCTTGGCTACTGGTGGTTTTGGTGCGATGTATCATAACCATACAACCAATATGTATGGTACAAGTGGTGATGGGATTGCTGCGGCATTTCGTGCTGGTGCGATGATTAGTGATATGGAGTTTGTGCAATTTCATCCTACAGGACTTTATGGTTCCAATATCTTAATAAGTGAAAGTGCACGAGGTGAAGGTGGTTATCTTGTAGATCAAAAAGGAGAGCGTTTTGTTGATGAGCTTGCTCCTAGAGATGTTGTAGTGCATGCAATTTATGAGCAGATGAATAAAGGTAATCGTATCTATTTGGATTTACGGCATTTGGGCAAAGAAAAACTTGAATCACTGCTTCCTCAAGAGTTAGCACTTATTCGATTGCATGAAAATATTGATCCAGTCTTTGAGCCTATACCAATTAAGCCTGTTGTGCACTATACGATGGGAGGTATTGATATTGATAAAACAATGGAAATTCCTACAATAAAAGGTTGCTTTGCTGTGGGAGAATGTGCCAATTCTAAGGTACATGGCGCCAATAGGCTTGGTGGAAATAGCTTACTTGAGATTATCGCATTTGGACGCATTGTGGGAGAAAATGCTACTAATTATACACACTACGTTCGAGAAAAATCTATTGACAAAGACTATGCCCAACGTGCTAAGGACGATATTGATAATATCTTTGTTGATGTACATAAACCAAGCTTCTATTCTCTGCGTCAGAAATTGGGAGAATGTTTGTATCAAAATGTAGGGATTATTAGGGATGAGTTTAATTTGCAACAAGCACTTCAAGAGGTTACATTGTTGCAAGCCTCGCTTTCTAAATATGGTATTGGTGATAGCGAGTTTAAGCATAACCAAGCACTTACAGAGTATTTGGAGCTACGCAATATGCTCATGCTTGCTCCTGCATTTATCTCTGCTGCTTTAGTACGCCAAGAGAGTCGAGGTGCACATTATCGTAAAGATTATCCAAAAATGAATGATAAGGCATTTTTAAAGCATATCAGACTGCATTACCAAGGAGAGATGTATGGATAAAGTTTTGATAAAAATGATGCAAAATGATAAAGAGACAATATACAAAGTTTCATCCAAGCAAACTCTTCTTGCCGCACTCTATGAGATTAAAGAGACACAAAATGCATCACTTACCTTTAATGCGGGATGTCGTGCTTCTGTGTGTGGTACATGTGCCATGCGTGTTAATGGACGTGAAGTCTTGGCATGTGCATACAAACCCAAAGAAGGTGACTTTATTGAACCTCTTGCCTATCATACTAAAGTACGTGATTTAAAAGTTGATAAACGCACTACACTTGATACGCTTGTTAAGGCTAAAGCGTGGTTGCATCATTATAATGAAACCACACAGCTTACCCCAAAAGATGAATATCTTACTGAACGTCAAAGTGATTGTATTATGTGTGAAAGTTGTTATAGTGCATGTCCTGTTTTTGCTGTCAATTCTAATTTTATAGGTCCATTTGCACTCACACGTGCCTATCGTTATGTTGAAGACAGACGAGAAAAGTCCACTACATATATTATTGATGCTATTCAAAACAATGGTGTATGGGATTGTACGCTTTGTGGAGAGTGCACAATAGCATGCCCTAAAGGCATTGATCCCAAAAATGATATTGTGATGTTAAGAACAAAAAGTGTGCAACAAGGCTATAGTGATCCAAACTTTTCTTTCGGATTTGGTACACCTGATTTTGGGAGAGACTTTGGATTTGATCCAAGTACCGGATAAATAGCTTGTGTAGAGATACTGATAAAAGAAATTAAGAAAGATTTCTTGGATCAACAATTTTGCCAGCAATTGCTGATGCTGCGGCCACAGCAGAGTTGGCAAGGTATATTTCTGAGGTTCTCGCTCCCATACGACCAACAAAATTACGGTTGGTTGTTGCTACACAACGTTCATTGTCACCAAGAATTCCCATATACCCACCAAGACAGGCACCGCAGGTTGGATTAGATACAACTGCACCTGCCTCGATGAGGATATCTAGTAGTCCCTCATGCTGTGCTTGGAGTAAGATTTTTTGTGTAGCAGGGGTAATAATCATACGGGTATGTTTTGCAACACGTTTGCCCTTTATAATTTCTGCAGCAATACGCAGGTCTTCAATACGCCCATTGGTACAACTTCCAATCATTACCTGATCAATCTTGAGATTATCTTTAGCTGCCTGTTCAATAGGCTTTCCATTACTTGGTAAAAATGGATAGGCAATAACAGGAGAGAGATTTTCCATATTGATGGTAATTTCTTGAGAATAGATTGCATCTTTATCAGAATAATAAATCTTTGGTTTGGCACGTAGTTTTCCATTGATTTGAGTACGCTCATCAAGGTATTTTTGAGAGATCTTATCAATGGCAAAAATACCACTTTTGGCTCCTGCCTCAATTGCCATGTTACACATAGAGAAGCGATCTGCCATACCAAGATACTGCACACCATCCCCAGTAAATTCAATTGCTTTGTAGAGTGCTCCATCTACACCAAGAATACGAATCAATTCAAGAATAATATCTTTTCCATAAATGTGCTTTCCAGGCTTACCAACTAGGTTAATCCTGATTGACTCTGGTACTTTAAACCAATTACCCCCAGTAATAATTGAGAAGGAGATATCAGTACTCCCCATTCCTGTTGAAAAGGCACCAAGTGCCCCATGTGTACAGGTATGCGAGTCTGCACCAATGATTATATCGCCTGGGATAACCAACCCTTTTTCGGGCAACAATGCATGCTCTATTCCCATATCTTTTTCATCAAAGAAATACTTGAGATTGTGTTTGTAGGCAAACTCACGGCTAATTTTTGCTTGGTTGGCAGAAGCAATATCTTTTGCTGGAATATAGTGATCCATTACGATAGCGAAACCATCTGGGTTAGCAAGTTCTTTTGATCCACTCTCTTCAAATGCCTTGATGGAGATTGGTGTAGTAATATCGTTTCCAATGGTCATATCGATTGGTACTCTAACAATTTCCCCTGCATAAACATCATATTTTGCATGCTCAGAAAAAATCTTTTCAGTAATGGTCTGTCCCATAAAATATCCTTCAATCCATATCATAAAATTATATGAATTATAGCAAAATATATTTATGCCGATGGAAGGTTGTTGATCTTTTTTTAATTAAAGTAGAAAATATATTATTTCCTTTTTTTCCACTCTTTTTCAAATTTTTTACGCTTAATGAATGAGAGTTTCTCAACAAATATTTTTCCATCCAAATATTAAATAAGTGTTAAATTATTGATTAAGATCAACTATATTTATTATTCTTATTGGTTATAATGAAGAGTTCGTAGCCATATATTACACAGTAAATAGCTTGAATATATGGATGAGAAAACAAAAGATTCAAATTATATTACATTAGTATAATTTTCTAAAGGAGGAGAAATGAGTTATAAAGCTACTAAGACTATATTGCTATTTCTTGGTTCCATATTGAGTATTTCTATACTTTTTGGCTCTGGTACCTTGGATGACGTAATGAAAAAGAGAGGATTGACACAGGTAGATATGCTTGCAGCCGCAAAGACATATACTCCTAGTGGAGGAAGAGACAAGTATATCGTCTTTAGTTCAGGGGGACAGTCTGGTCAGATTATGGTCTATGGTGTGCCTTCAATGAGGATTTTAAAGTATATTGGTGTCTTTACACCAGAACCTTGGCAGGGATGGGGGTTTGATGATGATACTAAGAAGGTACTTGCTCAAGGAAATATTAGAGGTAAGAAAATTACATGGGGAGATACGCACCACCCAGCTATTTCAGAAACCAATGGAAAATATGATGGAAAATGGTTAGTAATTAATGATAAAGCTAACCCCAGAATTGCAGTAATTGACCTGAGTGACTTTGTTACTAAGCAAATTGTGGTTAACCCAGTCTTCAAGTCTGAGCATGGGGGATCATTTTTTACACCCAATTCAGAGTATATTCTTGAAGCATGCCAATATGGTGCACCACTTGATAATAATTATCATCCAATTGAAGAGTATAAGGAGACATACAGGGGTGGTGTAACTGTATGGAAGTTTGATCATAAAAAAGGGAAAATTATCCCAGAAAAGTCTTTTACAATAGAAATGCCTCCTTATATGCAGGATCTTTCAGATGCAGGTAAAGCAATGAGTAATGGTTGGGGATTTACCAACTCTTTCAACTCTGAGATGTACACAGGAGGTATTGAGAAGGGGCTTCCTCCGTTTGAGGCAGGAACAAGTCGTAATGATACAGATTTTTTACATATGTATAATTGGAAAAAATTAGCTAAGCTTGCAAAGGATGATAAAAATGTTAAGATTATCAATGGTCATCGTGTAATTCCTATGGATGTGGCGATTAAAAATAATGCGCTTTTCCTTGTGCCTGAACCCAAATCACCTCATGGTGTAGACGTATCTCCTGATGGAAGATATATTGTAGTATGTGGTAAACTTGATACACATGCAACGGTTTATGACTTTAAAAAGCTGATGAATGCAATCAAAAATAAAAAGTATGCGGGGAAAGATCCTTATGGCATACCAATTCTTGATTTAAAGAAAACAACACATTGTCAGGCAGAACTTGGTCTTGGACCACTACATAACCAGTATGGAAAGAACTGGAAAAATGGTGAAATATATACCTCTTTGTATGTGGACTCACAAGTTGTCAAATGGAATTATAAAACATGTAAAGTAGAAGATAGACAGAATGTAAACTATAACATTGGTCACCTCTGTGGTATGGAGGGGAAATCAGCAGATCCCCAAGGGGACTATATTATTGCATTGAATAAATTGGCAATTGATAGATTTAACGAGATTGGTCCTCTACATCCTCAGAATCATCAACTTATCGATATTAGAGGCAAGAAAATGCAACTGCTTTATGATATGCCAATACCTTTAGGTGAACCACATCAGGCTGTAGCAATTCGAGCAGATAAGTTGCATACACATGTACGGTATAAGATGGGTACCAATGCCTTTACTGGAAAGCCCCATAAAGGTAAAACACTTGCAGGTCAAGAGAAGATTGTTAGAAAAGGAAACCATGTCTATATCTATGGTACAGTTGTACGCTCACATATTAACCCTGAACATGTAACGGTCAATAAGGGTGATATCGTTACATTCTATTTGACAAATCTAGAGCGTGCAGAAGATGAAACGCATGGGTTTACAGTAGACCAATATAATGTTCATACATCACTTGAGCCAGGTAAAACGGTTGCTGTATCATTTAAAGCAGACCAAGAAGGTGTTTTCCCATATTATTGTACAGAGTTCTGTTCTGCATTACACCTAGAGATGATGGGATATCTTTTGGTTAAAGACCCGAATAAGAAATATACTGCAGCAAAAAAGCTAAAAATGGCAAAAATGAGTCCCAAGCAACTTAAAAAAGAGTATGAGCAGACTGTAGCAGTGAATAATGCTACAGATAAAGTGATTCAAAGTGTAGTAAAGTTTCTTAAAGAGAATCATTATGAAAAATATCCAACAGTTAAAGCATTAGTGGAAGATGCACTTGATCAGTATGGTAAGATTAAAGGACAAAAACAAAAAGCAGATAAAGCACTTAAGTCTGGCAATATCAATAAAGCAATCCTTTTTGAAAATATGATTTGGCAATATATGGTAAAAACTGCTGATGTTGGAATTAGGGCAAAAGATCTATTGGTTAAGAAAGTTGCTAAACCAATGAGCGAAGCAGCAAAAAGAGGTGAAGAAGCTTATCTTGAAGGTGGCTGTAACGGATGTCATGTTATTGGAAAAGTCTCTTCAGGTCCTGATTTAACAGGAGTGTTGCAAAGACATGAAAATGGTGAAAAGTGGGTCAAAGAGTGGATTATGCATCCTGAGAATATGTATGATAATGACTATATTAAATCGATGGTCAACTACTTTAATCTTCGTATGCCCAATCAGGGTATGACAGAGAAACAGACCGATGATATCATTGAATATCTTAAATGGATTGACGAGAATGCCAATCTTTTCTAATCTATCTTAAATAGTGAAGGGAATGAAATTCCCTTCATGTTCCCCATAAATTTTTTTAAAATCGTATTTACTCATGAATATAACTAAGATTGATGTTTGTCAAGAGCCCAAAGACTCTTTTGCAGTAGAATAAATAGGGCTTGATAGATTTATAGGCAATTGTATAGTATGCTTGTAAATAATGATGAAAGGATAAAATATGAGTTCTTTGACTAAATCAAGAATTTTTGCGTTATTGGCTTTGGGAGTATTGCTGTATTGGTTTGTGATTCCAGCAGTATTGACCCATAATGTAGTGGAGATGGGACACCATGGCAAAGGATATCAGGTCTCTGACCTTACTGTCAAAGTATGGGACTATTATCAAAAGGGACGTTATGTTTCCCCCAATATCCCAAAAGAGGATGCCAACAACCTTCAAAAAATGATTCAAGATGATATGGAGCTTAATGTAGTGACTGCTCCACTTTG
Organism: Sulfurovum sp.; assembly: GCA_020525365.1. NCBI lineage: Bacteria > Pseudomonadati > Campylobacterota > Epsilonproteobacteria > Campylobacterales > Sulfurovaceae > Sulfurovum > Sulfurovum sp. Next base: position 127,745 of record JAIZOF010000001.1, read on the forward strand.
GTATGTCTCTTTAGAAGCACCAAATTATCCAAAAGATGCATTTCCGGAAGGAATTCCCGTCTTTTATCATTTTGATGGCTTTTCTGGAGATGTTCATGAGATGAATACGATTAACCATTATATTGGTATGGATCCCATGAAGAGAGGCGCCCCATACCTACGTATGCTGGCACCCTATGCATTAATTTTTGTAGCATGGATAATTGTAATGTTTATGATATACAGTATCCGATTCTTTAATATTTTGATGTTAATTCCTATAGTATTGCCAATTGTTTTTATAGGATTCTACTCCTATTGGCTCTATTGGTTTGGTCACCATATGCATGAATGGGGAGCCTTTAAAATTAAACCATTTACACCTACAGTATTTGGAGATGGTAAGGTGGCACAATTTACTACACACTCCTATCCTGCAATTGGTTTTTGGCTATTGGTAGCCCTTAGCATCTTAAGTATCTTGGCCTTGGTATCAAAACAAAAATATCAAAAAAGTATAAAAGAAGCTTAATGCTCAGAATACTTTTATCTTTACTAGTATTTATTTTACCGGTTTTTTCACAAAAAAGTATATTGCAGGAGGTAATTGATCAGGCAAAACCTGGATCAAAGCTTGACCTTCCCTCAGGGATATATAAGGGAAATATCATCATAAATAAACCATTAATCTTAGATGGAAAAGATCAAAATGCGATTATAGAAGGCGATGGGAATGGTACAGTTATTACGATTTTGAGTTCAGGGGTGAGCTTAAAGAATCTTACGATTCGCCATAGTGGTGAAGCACATGAGCGGGTTGATGCAGGAGTGGCATTGAAGCATGTAGAGCAATGTCATATTGAAAATTGTAAAATAGTAGATACACTTTTTGGTATTGATATGGAACAGGTCAACAGGTCAGAGATTAGTGGAAATTATATTGAGTCAAAACCATTTGACCTTGGGCTTAGAGGAGATGGAATACGCCTATGGTATAGTAATGATAATCATCTAAACAAAAACTATCTCTATCGTTCTAGAGATTTTGTTGTATGGTACTCGCATGGAAACTTGATAGAGAATAATAAGGGAGAATATGGAAGATACTCTCTACATTTTATGTATACAGGAAAGAATATTGTCAAGAATAATGTCTATAAACATAACTCTGTAGGTATCTTTTTTATGTACTCTCAAGACTCTATTGCAATAGGAAATCTTATCCAAAACTCTTTGGGTACTACAGGACTGGGTATTGGTATGAAGGATGCTAGTAATTTTGTACTCAAAGACAATACAATTATCTATTGTGCTAGAGGTCTGTTTATTGATCGATCTCCCTATGAACCTGATACAGTCAACACTATAGAAAATAATAGGATTATCTACAACAGTGAAGGGATACATTTTCACTCTTTGAGTTTACATAATATCTTTAAAGGAAATATCTTTAAAGGAAATATTGAACATGTAGTCAATGACTCTTATAATACCAAGATAGATAAAAATTTATTTGATAGTAATTTTTGGGATGATTATGAAGGATTTGATAAAAATAATGATGGAATGGGAGACACTTCTTATCGTTATTATGCCTATGCAGATAAAGTATGGCTTCTTAATCCTAATATTAAATTCTTTTATGGTTCACCAGTAATCTCTATTTTGAATTTTCTTGCAAAACTTGCTCCATTTTCTGAACCAACTTTACTGATAAGCGATAAACATCCTAAAATGTATGAAGGGGAAGTATAATGAAAGGGATAAAAGAGAAACAAAGACGATACTTTATGCAGCAGATTGCAGGGCTAGGAGTTTTGGGTCTTGCTGCTACCGGTGGAATCTATGTAGCAAAAGATTTTACGAGAAGTGAAGGAAAACTTCGTCCACCCGGTGCAGTAAAAGAGGATCATTTTTTAGCAATGTGTATCAAGTGTGGACAGTGTTTGCAGGTTTGCCCCTATGATTCAATTAAACTGGAGGATATTGATGGAAAAGCAGGAGTAGGTACTGCCTATGTCGATCCACTTCAAAGAGGATGTTATCTTTGTGAAGCCTTTCCTTGTGTACTTGCTTGCCCTACTGGAGCACTAGACCATGAAGCCAATGTACTTGAAAAAGTACATATGGGAATGGCAATTGTGGTGAATGAAAGTGCTTGCTTAGCCCTAGATAAAAAACCAATAACCAAAGAGATGGTAGATAAAATTTATAATCATACTTATGTAATTTCTGAAGAAGAGAGGCAAAATAGAAAAGCAGTCATTCATCTAGATGATCCCGAAAAGGTTAAACTTCAAAAAGAACTTTTACAACAACTTGATCAAGAGATAGGAAAGCCTTGTGCGCTGTGTGCAGATCTCTGTCCCTATCGTCCCGATCCCACACAAGCAATTGGAATGATTTCCAAAGAGGGAGGGCTCTTTCCTGAAATACGTGAAGCTTGTGTTGGTTGTGGTGCTTGTGTTGAATTGTGTCCTACAAAAGTACTACAGATTCTTCCATATGCCAGCTATGAAGATATTTATCAAAAAGGCAAACAGCATGTATAGGAATACAAATATATTCTTCTTATGGATAGGGATGGTAGTACTTTTTATGGGATGTGAAGAGAAGAATAAGGTAGATGAGCTTAAAGTAGTACAACAAAATAGTAGTAGAATCATTGTAACAGAAAATGTAGTTGGGCCACTCAAGAAAGAGACAAAAAACAAAGAGAACAGTGGGCAGTTCTATTACTCTTACAATAAAGAGAAAAAAAAAGATAAGTATAACGCAGAAAATTCTAAAGTACGGACGACACTGGATGCCTATCGGGAAATACGTTCACCCTATGAGCGAGTACAAGTTACACTAATGATACAGCAGCTGAGCCCTGATTACCGTCTTTTATGCTCTGCTTGTCATGATGACTATGCCAACGGGGTTATAGGTCCAGCATTGCTTGATAAGAATGCCAGCTATATTTATGATCAGATTATTGCATTTAAAACAGGAAAGAAAGAAAATCCTCTGATGAAGGAACTTGTAAGTCGTATAGGAGAAAATAGGCTTAAGGCAATTGCCCAAGAGATAGAGAGGTTTAACAGACAAATTCAGGAAATGAGGAGTAAAAGAAAATGAAACATATAATTGCAGTGATTATAACTATGGTAGCATTATGGGGAATGTATTTGATCTATCAATCAGATAAAGAGGTAAACAAATGGGAGGAGATTCAAAAGGTAATTGCAAAATCTAAAGTAACAATAAAATTGGATAACAGTCAGCCTATTGTTCAGAAACCTATAGAAGAACAGATGGAAATAAGTTCCGAAGAAGGGCAGAAAAAGAAACAAAAAGAACTTGATGAGAAGCTACAAGCATTAAAAAATAAAGCAGGAAATGTGACAGCATTCAAGGTAAGTTCGCTCTATAAACAGAAATGTGCATCATGTCATGGTGTCAATGGAGAAGGAATTATTGGACCAAAATTAATTGGAAAGAGTGCCAAGGATATCTATCAAGCCCTAAGTGATTTTAAATCAGGAAAAAGAAAGAATTATGTGATGTATGGATTGTTAAGTAAGATGGACGAGGAAGAACTTAAAATCCTTTCTGATGAGATTGGTTTATTTGCTAGTAAACTAAAAGAACAGCAATAAGTAGTAAGCAAGCAAAAGTCTGCACCATAAAAGGATAGATGATGGACAAATATAACAGTAGTGTAAAAAAACTTATTGATGCACCTTTTTTAAGTACACTCTATTATAAAAATTGTAATGGAAAATACAGACTGACAATTAGGGCATGGAGATGGTTGAGTATCTTTGTTATTAATTTTCTATTTTTTCTCTCTTTTCATGTAGACATGCAAGTATTGGAAGGTACCTTGAACGGTTCAAGACTCCTAGGGTTTCACTTAATTGATCCATTTACTGCATTGGAGATATTTGCAGCAGAGTATCATTTTCATATCAATGTAATTATCGGCAGTATGACATTAATTATATTCTATTTTTTGGTAGGAGGAAAAGCCTATTGTGCATGGGTTTGCCCCTATGGTTTTTTAAGTGAAATAGGTGAACGTATTCACCAGATACTTGTACGAAAGAAAACTATTAAAGGGCATAAATTTAACCCCAATGTACGGTTTATCTTTTGGGTAATTTTTTTGGTAGCTGCAATTATAGATGGGTATCTTGTCTTTGAGGTAATCAACCCTATTGGGTATTTGAGTCGTGTAATTACCTATGGTTGGAGCTTGGCCATAGTTTGGGTACTTGTAATTTTATTGATTGAAATATTTTACTCTCGACGTGCATGGTGTAAATATGTTTGTCCAGTAGGTACCACTTACAACTTGATTGGTTGGGCTAGTATGACAAAAGTACAGTGGGACATGAACAAGTGTGATCATTGTGGTGCATGTTTGAATGTATGTTTTGAGGATCATGTTCTTGAGTTTATTAAACCAAAATATGACAAGGAGCGTACCCAAAAAGGGGTAGAAAAGCAGTTAGTTATTAATGGTGATTGTACATTGTGTGGTAGATGTTTTGATGTTTGCCACACCGATGCGTATCATTATGAATTTAGACTGAAGGATTTTGTTTAATGCTAGTAGATATAAAGCATGTAAGTAAAAAATTTATGGATACAAAAGTACTTAACGATGTAACGTTTCATATTGATAGTGGAGACCGTATTGCCATGATGGGACCCAATGGTGCAGGTAAAACTACTTTGGTGCGTGCGATACTAGGCTTTTACCATATTGATAGTGGAGAGATTAAGGTTAGAGGATGCGATCCTGTAAAAAATAGAGTAGATGTTTTGAATCATATCAGCTTTATACCACAGCTGCCTCCACCTGTGAAACTGAGTATTAATGAATTATTGATGTATATAGAAAAAAGTACTGGTATTTCCAAAAAGAAGATATATAAAGAGTCTGATCGTTTAGATTTAGATCTTACTAAACAGTTAAATAAACCATTTTTCAAGCTTTCAGGAGGCATGAAGCAGAAGCTTTTGATTGCTATTGCATTGTCAAAAAAGAGTGACTTGCTAATTTTTGATGAACCGACAGCCAATCTTGACCCAAAAGGCAGAAATATTTTTTATGAGCTGCTAGCTGAAATTGATATACACTGCTCAACACTTTTTATTACACATAGACTGGACGAAATAGAGAGGTTGGTTAACAGAAAGATATACATAGATCTTGGAAAGGTGGTAGAAGATGAAAAAATATAGTCTATTGGTTTCTTTATTGTTTTTGATAATCCTATTTAATGGATGCGAAAAAAAACAGATTGGTACAGCAGTAAAAATGCATTGGGACAGAGATATGTGTCAACGCTGTAAGATGGCAATTAGTGAGCGCAAATTTGCAGTACAAATTATTGATAAAAGGCATAGAAAAGTATATAAATTTGATGATCTAGGATGTGCTATATTGTGGATGGATAGAGTAAAGGCTCCATGGAAAGATCAGGCAATTATCTGGATTTCTGATGCTAAAACAGGCAAATGGGTTGATGGAAGAAAAGCATTATATATCGAGGGGGCTATTACGCCAATGGCATTTGGTTTTGCAGCCTACACCAAGCAGACTGTACCACAAAATGTCACTATCTACAACTTGGAAGATATTATACAGAAGATTAGAAAAACTGAAATACAAAATAGTAAAAGAGTAAAGACATTTTAATGAAAAATCTTTTTTTAATTGCATATTTGGATATTAAAGAGTCTCTACGTTCCAAATGGTTTTATGTCTATGCTACAGTCTTTGGAGGCTTGATGGCACTCTTTTTTATTACTGGGGTATCAGATTCTGTGGTGATGGGGTTTACAGGGTTGAGTAGAATGCTTTTGATCTTTATCCAAGTAACAATCATTATCTTACCTATTTTTATTTTAATTACAACAGTTAGGTCAATTTCTGGAGACAGGGAGAGCAATGTGCTTGAGTATATGCTTTCATTTCCTGTATCATTGAGAGACTACTATTGGGGTAAGATGCTAGGACGCTTTTTAACAGTTTTTCTACCAGTTTTTCTTGCATTGGTGTTAGGGGTTTCTTTTGGGATTTTTAAAGATGGTGAGTTGCCTTGGCGTATGGTTTTTCTCTATTCGGCTTTACTCTTTTCCCTTAGTTTTGTCTTTTTAGGATTAGCATTTTTCCTTTCTGCATTATTAAAGTCAACCGATGTGGCATTGGGAAGTTCCTTCATTGTATGGATTGCAATGCTAGCATTCATTGATATTGCACTGATGGGATTAATGTTGCAGAATAGAGTAAGCGATGAGCTAATTATTGTATTGGCAATGCTCAATCCAATAGAGATATTTCGTATAGGGGCAATCTCTTTGTTTGATCCCGAGTTAACTGTTATTGGCCCTGTAGCATACTATCTTCTAGATACTTTAGGACCAGTATGGCTGATAGTCTATGCCCTTGTCTACCCTATTGCTATAGGATTATTGTTGGCATATATGGGCTATCTTGCTTTTAGAAAAACAGACCTTTTGTAAATATAAATAAAGGAGTGGTCATGAAAATACTACTTATTCTTACGTCACTTTTAGGACTATTTTACGCACAAGAACCCTTTAATGGAAAGATTATGGTGCTAAAGCAGCAACTTGACCCTGTCTATCAGATCCCATTGAAAGAGGATTCAAAGTGGCAATGTGAAGCTATACTTAAAAGTAGACAAAAAGCATTTTTTGTTTCTGTCAAGTCGATGATGCAGGTCTATTGGCATCAGTCATATTTTAAAAAGAATAGTTTACTTTTGGATGATATCGATAAGCTCTATATCAAAGATTTTCTTAATGGAAAGAAAATAGAGGCGAACAAGGCTTTCTATCTTTTTGGAAGTAGAGTTGTTGGTCCCCATGGGGATGATTTGATTCCTTTTGTTTCTCAGCAAAATGCAAAACTTTTCAAGCTCAAGCATGGCGGCACTAAGATACTCCCATTCTCTCGTTTAAGCAAAGGATTGATAAGATATTTGGATATGTGATATTGCCAAATAGATAACTATATATTTTCTGTTCTTATATCAAAGTAGTTAAGTTAACGGTATTCCAAAAAAGGAAAGAATAATGAAACAACCAGAACCCATTAATGAAGAGATCATACTAAAAAATAATGTTTATATTGAAAGCGATACTGATCTAAAAGGGGTGATTACCTATGTTAATGATTATTTTGCAGAGATTTCACGCTATAGAGAAGATGAACTTATTGGGCAACCTCATAATATTGTTCGTCATCCCGATATGCCATGTATTCTCTATAAGATACTTTGGGATCGTATCCAAAATGGACAGAATTTTGTCGCAGCAATTAAAAATCTTGCCAAAGATGGGAAATACTATTGGGTCTTTACCGATTTTGAAATACTCAAAGATGAACAGGAAAACCCAATAGGATACAAAGCATCACGCAAGAAGATTTCCAAACATGTTGCCGATATACTAAACCCAATCTACAAAAAACTGGTAGAAGTAGAAAAAGAAGGTGGCATGGAAGCATCAGAGAAGTACTTAAATAATTTTTTGAAGTCTCATGGAGATGATATTACCGTAGACAATATGCTTGAAGAGATACACCACCTCTATTAGGTTAACTTGGATTTATTAATCTATAGTAGTGTTTTTGATATATAACTGCAATCATAAGGATAAAAGAATGATGCCTATGATAAAGTATAGTAAGTCAAGAAAAGTATTGAATGCCATATCATGTCTTGACTCAAATACAAAAAGAGAAAGCTATTATGGAATATTGTATTTATGCTAAATAAATCAATATTCTACCAACACTATAATCTATGAAACTCAAAGAACTTCAAGCTATTTCCAAACGCCTTAATAATTTTACCTACCTTTCTCGTGCTAGACGCATAGAAGATAATATCGTTGAACTTGTTTTCAATAAAGATCAAAGCTACTTTTTTAATATGACACGCGGTCATAGCTTTGTCTACAAGGCATCTAGCCAAAGACCACTTCAGGGCTATAGTGCCCCTTTTGATACCCTGCTCCATTCTTTACTGGCAGCAAGTAGGTTGCTAGAAGTTTCTGTACCAGAAAATGATCGTATATTGCGTATTAAAATTGCCCCCAAAAGTACCTATAAAGACAAAGCAGTTACCTTGCAATTGGAGTTTACAGGCAAGAATACTAATGCTATACTTCTTGATGAAAACGAGGTGATTATCGAAGCACTTCGCCATATTGACAGTGAAAGCTCTTTTCGTGTGGTGCGCCCAGGAATTGAACTTCTTCCTATTCCGCCAAGAGGGGAAAGCAAAAAGCAAGAAATAGACAGTAGAGAACAAACAATAGATATTGATTTTATTCTGGAGGAGCGATACAAAGTTATTCAAGCCAAGCGCCTTGAAGAGATGAAACAGCAGAAGATTTCTTCTGTTACCAAAAAGATTATCAGGCTACAACAAGAACTTGATAGACTATCTAATGAAGCTTTGCTGGAAACAGAAGTACAGAAAAATATAGAATTAGGGAACCTCATTCTTGCCAATCTCTATCAAATTAAACCCTATGATACCAAGCTAAAGACTAATGATTTTGAGGGCAATGAGATTATCATCAAACTACCTAAAAATGTTACAGTCAATCGTTACAGTGATCACTTTTTCAATCTTGCAAAGCGTGCTAAAAGCAAGGCAAAAAACATTCATATCGAGAGAGAGAACCTTGAGAGTAAAAAACACTTCTATGAGAATATTCTTTGTGCTATTAAGCAGGCAAAATCCCCCTATGCACTGGAACTTCTTGTCCCTAAGCGAGGAAAGTCTCAGCGTAAAAAAGAGAAGCTTAGAGAGGGGGAACTCTTCTGGATTGAAGATTACAAGGTAATGGTTGGACGTAATAGCAAAGAGAATCAAGTACTTCTTAAGATGGCTAAGGGTAATGATATTTGGATGCATACTCGTGAAATCCCTGGTTCACATGTTATTATTCGTACTGATAAGCAGAACCTTCCTGACTCTGTACTCAATGCTGCGGCCAAACTTTGTGTTGATTTTTCAACCAATCAACCTGGAAATTATCTTGTCGACCACACTAAACGTAAGTTTGTCAAAATACAAGAGGGCTCTAGCGTTGAGTATGATAAGTATCAGACCATTCCTATTCTTAAAGAGGGCGTAGAGATACGGGTTTAACTCCCTTATGGTATAATTTTCTATATTATTCAAGGATAGAAGATGACAAGGATCTTTGCAGACCATCAAGAGCGTTGGTTTACCGGTATTGGGCTACTAGTAGTAATTGGCTTTATTGGTTGGATAGATAACTTTTTTATAATGTGGGCTTTTTTGGGTACTATTTACATATTTGCATTCTATGAAGCGATGAGACTCTTTAAGCTTGTTGGCTCTTCTGCCTACTTCTGGGCAGTGCTACTGTGGATTTTTGCCTATTTTTATCCTAATCCTGATGACCTTTTCTATTTTGTTGCCATTATCTTTGGAGGCTCTATTGCTTACTTTCATAATTTTGATAAACGATTAATCCTGCCATTTATGTATCCTGTTAGTGGTATTTTCTTCTTTTTAATTCTTTATAGTGATTTTGGTATTCAGGCAATGTTTTGGTTGTTAGTTACTGTTGCCTTGACAGATGTGATGGCATTTTTTACTGGTAAGGCAATTGGGCATACCAAGTTCTCTGATACATCCCCAAACAAGACCCTTGAAGGGGTGATTGGCGGTATTGTATTTGCTACAGCGGTAGGCACCTATGTGGGACTCTACATCGCACCGTTTGGGGTTGCTTTTGTAGTAACTTTGTTAACTTCTATTGCTTCAGTCTTTGGTGATCTTTTTGAGAGCTATCTCAAACGTGAGGCGAGAGTCAAAGACAGTGGAGATTTATTGCCAGGGCATGGTGGTATTCTTGATCGTATTGATGGCTATCTTTTTGGTGCACCCATGATGGTTATAGCACTTCGAGCATTTTTGTAAATAATGTCCATTGTCCTTTTAGGCTCTACTGGATCTATTGGGGTCAATACCCTTATTGTTGCTAAAGACTATAACATTGAAATCGAAGCATTAGTCGCAGGCAATAATATAGACCTGCTCAACCAGCAGATTGTTCAATATAAGCCAAAGATGGTTGCTATTGCCAATAAGGCAGACAAATATAGAGTTAATCACCCTAATGTACACATTGGGACAGAAGGAATCCTTTCTGTTATTGAAGAGAGTCAAAGTACTACTATTGTCAATGCCCTTGTGGGCTACACAGGTGTAGCCCCTACTTTCAAAGCAATACAACTTGGTAAAAAGGTTGCACTTGCCAACAAGGAATCCCTTGTTGTTGCCGGTGCTTTTATTGATATGTCGTATATTGTTCCTATTGACTCTGAACACTTTGGGCTTTGGTATCTCATGGGCGATCGCTCTTTCTCCAAGCTTTATATTACTGCTAGTGGTGGTGCATTTAGGGAGTGGTCAACAGAGAAGATGAAAGATGCCACTTTCTCTGATGCACTAAAGCACCCCAATTGGAGCATGGGAAATAAAATTACCATTGACTCAGCAACTATGACCAATAAACTCTTTGAGATACTGGAAGCTAAATGGTTCTTTGATACCAATAATATCGATGCTCTTATTGAAAAAAAATCTATTATTCATGCCTTATGTGAGTTTAAGGATGGTTCCACTACTGCTCACTTTGCTGGCGTGGATATGAAACTTCCTATCGCTTTTGCCCTTAGAGACAAGATTGAAGAATCTATTCTCCCCCCAGTAAATCTACTTGAGATTGGTTCTCTTGAATTTTTCCCCATCAAAGCATCACGCTACCCTATTTGGAGTATCAAGGAGCATATCCTTCAAAACCCTCATCTAGGAGTTGTGATTAATGCTGCCAATGAAGTTGCTATAGAGAAGTTTCAAAAAGAGAAATGTTCATTTTTCGGCATGAGTGATATTGTGCTGAATGCCTATAGGCATTTTGAAGATATTAGACCAAATGATATTAAAGAGATTATTGAGATAGATCAAGAGGTTAGGAAATATGCTAGTTTATTATAGGAACCCACAAGAGAATTTTCTAGAACAAAAGGAATTTTTATGAGACTTCTAATACTACACGGGTGGGGTGGTTCTGATTTTCCTCATTGGCAAGCACATCTTGCTTGTGAAGTAGCTAAAAATTATGGTACTGTCTCTTTTCCATTGCTTGACAATCCTCACTTCCCTAGTAAAAATCGTTGGATCAAACAGGTTAAAGCTATACTAGAAAAGTTTAAGCCCGATACTGTAGTTTGCCACTCCCTTTCCAATACCCTTTGGTTTTGGCTTTGCCAAGAGGAGATAGAGACAGTAGAGAGACTCTTTATGGTCTCTCCTCCAAGTCTACAAACTATAGAAAATACTATCAAGACTTTCTTTCCTTGTGAGGTACCTAAAAATATTTATGCCAAAAAGGTACATATGATTGTCTCTGATAACGATCAGTGGGTCAAGATGATAGAGGCAGAAGGTATTGCAATGCAGATAGGCGCCTTTTTGAGTGTGATACAAAGTGCTGGACATATTAATGCTGATAGTGGGTATGGAAAATGGGAATTGATAGAAAAGTTGGTTTTGAGGAAATAATGAGTAGTGTATACCAATATGCTTTGCTAAGTTATAGGAGTACCCCTGATGATCTTAAGTATCGAATCAAGTTGTGATGACAGTTCTATTGCTGTTACTGAGATTGCTACTAAAAAAATACTCTATCATAAAAAAATTTCACAAGAGACTGAGCATGCCTGCTATGGTGGAGTTGTGCCAGAGCTCGCTTCGCGCTTACATGCAGTAGCGCTACCGAAGATCCTTGAAGAGACCAAGCCTTGGCTTGACCAAATTAAGGCTATTGCGGTAACAAACCAGCCTGGTCTTGGTGTAACACTTTTGGAAGGGATTGCCATGGCAAAGACCCTTGCAATGTTCCAAAAGATACCACTTATCCCTGTGCATCATCTCAAAGGACATATCTATTCACTTTTTATTGAACAGAAGACATGCTTTCCAATGTTAGTGCTACTCATTTCTGGTGGACATACCATGATACTACGTGTTGAGAGATTTGAAAAAATAAAAATTCTTGCCACCTCTATGGATGATTCGATAGGAGAGAGTTTTGACAAGACTGCCAAAATGATGGGACTGGGGTATCCAGGCGGACCAATTATTGAAACACTTGCTCAAAAAGGAGACGAGGATCGCTTCAGCTTACCCATTCCTTTGCGTAACTCTAAACTTATTTCTTTCTCTCTTTCTGGTCTTAAAAATGCTGTACGGCTTGTTGTTGAAAATCTTGGTGGAGCAGAGGCAATGAGCGAACAAGACAGGTGTGATCTTGCAGCCTCTTTTCAGAAAGCAGTTAAACTTCATCTGCTACAAAAGAGTAAGAAAGTTTTTAAAGTTGAGCCCATCAAGGATGTTGCTATTGTAGGTGGTGCATCGGCAAACCTCTACCTGCGTGCTGCTTATGAAAAGCTCTGCAAAGAGTTTGGAAAGACTCTCCATGTAGTGCCAATGCAGTATTGTTCTGATAATGCTGCCATGATCGGACGCTATGCTATAGATGCTTACGAAAGAGAAAATTTTGTTGTATCAGGATCAGTAGATATTATTGTAACAAAAAAACAACAGACTGGAGATCTTCTTTAATTTGATTCCTCTAAAAAATAGATAGCATATGACAAAATAATGTATAAAATATTTTTTTAAAAAGCGTGAAATGCCGTACACAACACACTTTATGTAAGTTTATTTTGCTAGAATATATACTATTTTAAACTACAAAAATGGAGTTTCAATATGGCAGAATACGGTGCTAGTAATATCAAGGTTCTTAAAGGGCTTGAAGCAGTTAGAAAAAGACCGGGAATGTATATTGGCGATACCTCGACCAAAGGTCTGCACCATCTTGTCTATGAAGTGGTTGATAACTCTATTGATGAAGCAATGGCAGGGCACTGTGATACCATTAAGGTTACACTTACTGAAACGGGTTCAGCAATTATTGAAGACAATGGACGTGGTATCCCTGTTGCAGAGCATCCAACAGAGAAGATTTCTGCTGCTACTGTTGTATTGACCGTACTACATGCTGGTGGTAAGTTTGACAAAGATACCTACAAAGTTTCTGGTGGTTTGCATGGAGTGGGTGTATCTGTTGTTAATGCACTCTCTAAAGATCTCCATTTGACCGTATTTAAAGATGGAGAGATTCATAAGCAGAGTTTTCAGAAGGGTATTCCTCTAGAACCACTCAAAACAATTAAAAAAACTCGAAAAAAAGGGACGATGATAGAATTCGTACCAGATGAAACCATCTTTACCGAAAGTATCTCTTTCCAAAAAGAGATTTTGATGAAGCGTTTTAAAGAGCTCTGCTATCTGAATCCACGTATTACCATTGAGTTTGAAGATGAACGTGATAATACCAAGGAGACTTACCATTTTAAAGGTGGGCTTAAGCAGTTTGTTGAAGATATGAATACTAAGCCACCACTCTCTAAGCCACAGTTTTTTCAAGGAAAGATGGATGATATTGAGATTGATATTGCCTTGATGTATTGTGATGCTGATAGCGAAAAGACCCTTTCGTTTGTCAATAATATTAAAACACCTGATGGCGGTACCCACGAAGCTGGTTTTAAAGCAGGGTTGACCCGTTCACTCTCTAGCTATATCTCTAAAAATGCTTCAGCTAAAGAAAAAGGGACAAAAATCACTGGAGAAGACTGCAAAGAGGGATTGGTTACCATTATTTCTGTACGTGTCCCTGAGCCACAATTTGAGGGGCAGACCAAAGGAAAGTTGGGTTCTTCTTATGTGCGCCCGCTAGTACAAAAGTTTTTTACTGAACGGTTTAATAAGTATCTTGAAGAGAATCCTATTGAAGCTAAGATAATTATGGCACAAGTATTGCTTGCAGCACGAGGGCGTGATGCTGCCAAGCGTGCTCGTGAACTGGTTAAGCGTAAAGACTCTATGAGTATAGGTACGCTACCCGGTAAGCTTGCTGACTGTCAAAATAAAGATCCTGAGGTTTCAGAGATTTATTTAGTGGAAGGAGATTCTGCAGGTGGTTCGGCAAAGCAGGGACGTGACCGTGTATTCCAAGCAATTTTACCGCTAAAAGGTAAGATTCTCAATGTTGAAAAAGCAAGACTAGAGAAAATTCTTAAATCTGATGAAATCAAAAATATGATTACCGCACTTGGATGTGGAATTGGAGATGAGTTCAACGAAGAGAAGTTGCGCTACCACAAGATTATCATTATGACTGATGCCGATGTTGACGGGAGCCATATTCAAACTCTATTGATGACCTTCTTCTTCCGTTTTTTACGTCCTGTTATTGAGAAGGGTTATCTCTACCTTGCACAGCCGCCACTTTACCGTTATAAGAAAGGAAAGAATGAAACCTACCTTAAAGACGACAAAGTGCTCAATGACTTCCTTATTGAGAATGGGATTGATGCCATTGAGAGTACGACTATGGGTCGCAATGATCTTATCGATCTTTTCAAGTTGGTTGCCTATTATCGTATGACTCTCAAAGAGATTGAAAAGCGCTTTGCACTAGTTGAAGTACTCCGATATATGATTGAAACTCCTGATGTTATTTCAACAAACAACAAAGCACTGGCAAAAATACTTGAAACATATATTATTGGGCTTGGATACAATATCCTCAACAAAAATGTGACTGAAGAGTGTTTACACTATTTTGTGCAGACCAATGACGGTCTAGAGGAGTTGATTGTTGATGACGTCCTCTTTACTAATCCACATTATAATGAAGCAATTCATATCTATCAGAAAATTCAGGAACACATTACTGATGAGTTTAAAGAGAAGGACCTGCTTGAACTATTTGCCAAAGTAGAATCTAGTGCTAAGAAAGGTGCTTATATTCAGCGCTACAAAGGTTTAGGAGAAATGAACCCTGATCAGCTTTGGGAAACTACCATGACACCAGAAAATAGAGTACTGCTTCAAGTTAAAATTAATGATCTTGATGAGGCAAGCGATACCTTTACTCTCTTTATGGGTGATGAGGTTGAACCAAGAAGAAACTACATAGAACAGCATGCAAAAGATGTAAAACACCTAGATGTATAATTTATATTCTTTTTTAGTTAGTTGGTACAAACCACTAAAGGACACTTATGAAGTATGGTGAAAAAGAAATAAAAGAGTTTGATATCAATACAGATAAGAATTTTTGGCCAAATGATCATGAAAAAAATTATACTATCAATATCGAATTACCTGAATTTATGTGCCTATGCCCTCGTTCTGGTTATCCAGATTTTGCCACACTAAAGCTCTCTTATGTGCCTGATAAGATAGTGATAGAGCTTAAAGCATTGAAGCTTTATATTAACTCTTTTATGTTCCGTTATATTTCACATGAAAACGCAGCAAATGATATTTTTGATACTCTTTATGCAAAACTCAAACCAAAATCCATGAAGCTTATTGCAGATTTTAATCCAAGAGGAAATGTTCATACTGTTATTGAGATTGATTCTAAAAAATTTTAATATATGCCAATTTGACATTTTTTTATACTCTTGTATCTATTTGAAGTATTATAGCCTACTCTAATTTTAGGGAGAGGTATGATACTCTTTTCAGATGTGCTGGCACGGCTTAAAATTATTTTGAGTCAACACCATCAGCGGTCAAAAATTAAAGATAAAGATATTGCAGAGGTACTTGGGCTGAGCCCTCAATATTTTGCTGTTATTAAACGACGCAATAAGGTACCCTATGAAGCAATTGCTAACTTTTGTAAAAAATACAATATTAACATGAACTGGGTTCTTCTTGAGCAGCCACCAAAACATTTAACTTGAAAGCTGTATATTACTATGATTAAAATGTATATTTATGAAGAGGAATATTTAAAAAAAAATAGAAGATATGCTTATAGAGAAGAAGAGGGAGGCTTATGCGCCCATCTGTTTTGCAACTTCTGCTGCAAAATCTTCCTCTTCAATTTCGATACCTTCACCCACTTCAAGTCTAGTAAATACTATAATTTTTGCTTTACCATCAGATTTTTCTTCAAAGTACTCAGAAACAGTTTTAGAATCATCCATTACAAACTTCTGATCAAGTAGGCACTGCTCCTGATCAAGTGTTGTATTGTCAGAGATAAATCTTTCGAGCTTGCCAGGAAGGATTTTATCCCAAATCTTTTCGGGCTTTCCTTCTGCCTTAAGCTCTGCCTTAATCACCTCTTCTGCTGCCACAATTACTTCTTCTGTAAGTTGCATTCTTGAGATATACTGAGGAATATTTTTGAGTGGTTTTCCAAGACGCTCAAGTTCTTCATTTTCTTTTCTAATTGCTTCTATGCGTCCTTTAGTTTCTTCCAAAACATACTCAGGGTCAAAATCTTTATATGTAAGTGTTTTTGGTGCCATTGCAGCTGCATGCATCGCAATTTCTCTGAGTATAGGTGTTACTTTTTCGCAAGTTTGTGTATCTTCACATGTGGCTGCAATAATAACACCATTTTGACCATTTGAGTGAACATATCCACTTATAGCTGTTTTTTCATCACCCTTAATGAGTGCTGCACGTCTGACAACAAGATTTTCACCAATAATAGCAATGTTTTGAGCGAGGAACTCAGAAAATGGTTGACCATTTATTGTGGAAGCATTGATTGCTTCAGCATCTTCAAGACTATTGTTAAATGCATGCTCAACGACTTCACTCATCAGTGCTTTGAATTTATCATTTTGTGCTACAAAGTCAGTTTGGGAATTGATCTCTACAATAACTGCTTTAGACTCTTCGACTTTAATGCCAATGGCACCTTCAGCAGCAGTTTTGCTTGCTTTTTTTGCAGCTGCACCAATACCTTGATCCCTAAGCCATTCGATTGCTTTATCTATATTACCTTCAGCAGCAGTAAGAGCTTTTTTGCAATCCATCATTCCCGCATCAGTTATTTCGCGAAGTTTTTTGATATCTTTTGGTCCAAAATTTGCCATACTATGCCTCCACTAGTTCTTTTGCGTGTGTAATAGTTTCTTTAAAGTCACCTTTAAATTTATGCTTCTCTTCCATTACTTGAATTTGCTCTTCAGTCATGCTTGCAATGTCATTAAACGTATAGAAACCCTCGTTATTAAGTTTCTCGGCATAGACTTTTCCCACACCTTTGAGTTGCGTTAGGTTGTCGCCCTCATTCTTTTTGGCTTTTGGTGTTTCTATTGTTGGTGTTTCTGCTTTAGGGGAAACAGATGCCTCCTCTTTGACTTCAGAAACTACTTGCTCTACTTCTGTGGAGCTTGGTACCTCTTCAACATCTTCACCATTTATTTCAGAAAATGCTACCTTGCCTTCAATGATTGCCTCTGCAATTTCTTTACAGAAAAGGTTGATAGAACGGATTGCATCATCATTTCCTGGAATAGGATAGTCAATTACATCAGGATCACAGTTAGTATCAAGTGGTGCAACCACTTTCATGCCCAGCCTCTTTGCCTCTTTGACTGCAATATGTTCTTTAACCGCATCAACAACAAACATCATTTCAGGCAACTTTTTCATATGTCTGAAACCTTCAAGGTAAGAGTTGAGTTTCTCCTTCTTCCTGAGCAGCATCAGTGCCTCTTTTTTTGTTAAAAGATCAAGCTGTCCATTCTCTTCCATCTGTTCGATAATTTCAAGTTTTCTGATAGATTTTTTCATAGTTGGGTAGTTTGTCAGCATGCCACCAAGCCATCTTGTTGCAACGTAAGGCATGCCACATCTCTCGGCATGCTCTTTAACTGCTTGGCGTGCCTGCTTTTTTGTGCCAACAAAAAGAACAGTTTGTCCTTCTGCCACCGCATCACGAACAATATTATATGTATATTTGAAATACCTGAGTGTCTTTTGGAGGTCGATGATATAGATATTTTTTCTTGCACCAAAAATAAATTTCTTCATTTTTGGATTCCATCTTCTTGTCTGGTGTCCGAAGTGAACACCGCACTCTAGTAAGTCTTTCATGGTTACCATAATTATCTCCTTGGTATATTAATATATAATTTGAGAAGCACACTGCTTCAACACCTGGTTTGATCCTCTGTAGTCCTTAGCGCCAAAACGCAACCATTCAAGGAATAACTACATGTGTATTTTCCAAATTCAAACTATTGTATAGATAGCCCTGTTAAAGAATAAGGAACGCGATTATACCGAAATATTTTTAAATTTATGACAAAAGGAAGAGAGAGGTAAAGAAAAAAGTCTATAAAAGCGTTTTATATTAAAGTTGTTTTGTTGCTATTTGAAGCTCCACTAATTTCTCTTTCACTATTCCAGCATGCCCTTTTACACGTACTTTTTCCCACTTGGAAGCTATTTTTCCATTAGGATCGATGATAAAAGTGGAGCGTACCACTCCCATATACTCGCGTCCATAATTTTTCTTAAGTTGCCAACAACCAAAGAGAGTACAAAGTTCTTTCTCTTCATCAGAGAGTAGCATAATTTTTAACCCTTTTTTCTCAATAAAATTTCTATGTTTCTTTGGGCTGTCAGGACTGACACCTAGTACAATGGCATTAAGGTCTTCAAAGTCTGGTAATACCGTAGTAAAATCACATGCTTCAGTTGTACACCCTGGGGTATTATCTTTGGGGTAAAAGTAGAGTACAATCCATTTGCCTCTAACATCTCGCAGACAAATCTCTTCCTCATCTTGGTTTGGTAGACAAAAATGAGGTACCATATCACCAATATTTAGCATTATTAACTCCTATGAAATAATATATCAATTGTAGTAAAAAGTTTTTTTGAATGAAAATATATAAAACTCTTCACTAATTTTTGGTAGTATAGCAAAATGAATAAAAAAAATCTGCAATCCAAGGAAGAACTTCTTGAAGAGATTGACAAGCTTATTGCATATGGTAAAGAGGAACCAACTATTAGTCCTAATCTGCTCTCCTACTTAAGTATGAAGGATCTTGAGAATATCAAATCAAAATTACTCGAACGAGTCAATATGCTTTCAGATGAAGACAAAGTATGGCTAGAACAGTTCAAAAAGTATGAATAGAGTAAGACTATATATTAATTTTCTCTTTAATCTCTTTGGCAATTGTGGCAATCTCTGTGATTTTTTGTGTACCGCTTAGGCTCTCATTAAGTAGCACTTTGACAAATGCCGAACCAACAATAACCCCATCGACCCCTTTGGCTTTTTCTTTTGCTGTGTGTTGGTCAACTCCGAAGCCAACATAGACTGGTGTATTGGTAAATGTTTTGATATCAGCAATAACCTCTTGTAAATTTTCACTTTTCCCTTTCCCTGTAATACCAGCATAAGCAACAAGGTAGATAAATTTTTTTGCTCCAGCAACAATCTGTTTAATGCGTTTACGCGAATCGGTTGGAGCGATAAAATCAATGAGGTTGAGCCCTGCCTTTTCGATTATTGGCTTGTAAGGTTGTGCTTCCTCAAAAGGCAAGTCAGGAATAATAAAACCGTTAACGCCTACTTTGTTGGCTTCATTGATAAAGGTTTCCATTCCCTTATGGTAGAAGGGATTGAAGTAGCCCATCCAAAGTGTGTCAATATGGGGTGCTATTTTTAAAGAAGCATCAAAGAGTTTTTGGAGTCTGAAGCCACTCTGTAAAGCTTTGAGATTGGCAGCTTCAATGACTGGACCATCTGCAACTGGATCAGAAAAAGGTATACCAAGCTCAAGAGTATCGACTCCTGCTTCTGCCAGTGCTAATGCAACATCAATAGTAAAGTTAATAGAAGGAAATCCAGTGGTAATATAGGCGACTAATTGTTTCAAATAGAACTCTTTTACATAATTTTTAACATTATATGATAAAATCAGTAAAATATTAAAACTCTGCTAAAGAATGCAGGACAAATGAGGCAAAAAGATTGAAAACATGAGTACCCAGACCCAAAATATTGAAAAAAAAATTACTCTTTCTACAATTACAAAAATGAAAGGTAAAGAGCCTATTACGATGGTAACTGCTTACGATGCACTCTTTGCAAAACTTTTTGATGGACAGGTCGAGATGATATTGGTCGGGGATAGTTTGAATATGAGTTTTTATGGCAAACCTGATACACTTTCGGCAACAATGGATCAGATGATTTACCATACACGGGCAGTTTGCAATGGTGCAAAACTTGCTTGTATTGTTTTTGATATGCCTTTTGGTTCCTATTTGACACCTGAGCAGGCACTTAAAAATGCAGCACGTGTCTATCGTGAAACTTGTGCCGATGCAGTTAAAATTGAAGGTGGTAAAGAGAAAGCATCTATTATAAAATCCCTTTCAAGTAATGGTATTGCCGTGGTAGCACATATTGGTCTCATGCCACAGCATGTTAGGAGCGAGGGTGGCTATAAGGTACGAGGAAAAAATGAAATGGATGTGGAGGTATTGGTAGAGGATGCTTTGGCACTTGAATCTGCTGGTGCAAAAATTGTATTGGTAGAGGGTGTCAACTCTGAAGCAGCCAAACGTATTACTGAAGCGATTAATGTACCAACTATTGGTATTGGTGCAGGCAATACCACTGATGGACAAGTATTGGTATGGTCTGATATGTTTGGTTTTTTTGAAGCCTTTTCTCCTAAATTTGTTAAACAATATTGCAATGGTGCTAAAGAGATTCAAAAAGGGCTGGAGCAGTATGTTGATGAAGTAAAAAATCGAACATTTCCTGCAGATGAACACACCTACTGGAGTAAAAAGTAGATGGAAAGAATGGTTGAGATTGAGCGTTTTGACAGTGAAACTTCTTATGAAGTAAGTTTACGCCCAAGTGGTTGGGAGGAGTATATTGGTCAGGAGAAGATTAAGAAGAACTTACATGTTTTTATAGAGGCAAGCCGACGTCGTGAAGAGGCACTTGATCACACTCTTTTTTTTGGTCCTCCCGGACTAGGAAAGACAACACTGGCAAATATTATTGCTACAGAGATGGGTGCAAATATTAAAACTACAGCCGCACCTATGATTGAAAAGACGGGTGACCTTGCCGCACTGTTAACCAATATAGAAGAGGGAGATATTCTTTTTATTGATGAGATCCATCGTCTCTCTCCGTCAGTTGAAGAGATACTTTATCCTTCGATGGAGGATTTTAGGCTTGATATTATTATTGGTAGTGGTCCTGCAGCACAGACTGTTAAGATAGACCTACCACGCTTTACACTCATTGGAGCAACAACGCGAGCAGGAATGTTGAGTAGTCCATTGCGTGAACGTTTTGGAATGCACTTTAGAATGCAATTTTATACACCTCAAGAGCTTTCTCAAATTATAGATCAAGCAGCATATAAGTTAGAAAAACCAATACATAAAGATGCTGCAGCAGAGATTGCTCGACGTAGCAGAGGGACACCACGTATTGCATTGAGGCTTCTAAGAAGGGTGCGTGATTTTTCTGAAGTATTTGATGAAGTAGAGGTAACTTTAGAGCGGGCACATTATGCACTTGATGAAATAGGAGTAAACCATTTAGGTTTTGATGAACAAGATATTCAATTTTTAGAGCTATTGGTAAATGCCAAGAATCGTCCAATGGGGTTAAGTACTATTGCGGCAGCATTGAGTGAAGACGAGGGAACAATTGAAGATGTCATTGAACCCTATTTAATTGCCAATGGTTATGTGGAACGAACAGCTCGTGGACGCATTGCAACACAAAAAAGTTATGAACATTTCAAGCTAGGTAATATCAATAAAGGATTTTTTAATGACTAAAACTCAACTAATGATTACCGCATTATTTATTTTGGGTCTTATGGGAGCTTATAGTGTTTACCAGCCTTTTTTACTCTCTATGGCAGTGGCTGTTTTGCTTTCTATGGCAACCTTTAACCTTACTAAACATTTAACAGATTTTACCAATTGTGCAAAAATCTCTTCAGGAATCTCAACACTATTGATGACACTGTTGCTTTTTGTACCTATTGTCTATTTGGCAACAATAGGTGTAAGCTATATTGCTGAGATTGATAAGCAAGGTGTACAAGAGACACTTTCGGCACTAAGAGTGCTTGTACAAGATATTCCCTTTTTTAAGGAGATAGCTTATCAATATATGAGTGATGAGCATATTACTAAATATATCCAAGAATCTACAACCTATGCAACTATGGTAGGAGGCAAAGGATTAGGTTTTATGAAAAATATGCTTTTTGTGGTATTTTTTTACTTTTTTATTAACTACTATGGAAATAGGTTCTTTGATACAATTTTAGAATTACTGCCAGTAACACCACAAAAAGGGGAAAAGATAATAAAGGAGATCTCCACAACAATGGAGATTGTTTTCTATTCTGTTATTGTAACGGCAATTTTTGAAGGCTTTCTGTTTGGTGCTATGATGAGTTATTTTGGCTTTAATGGGATCTTTTTTGGTGTGATTTATGGGTTTGCATCTTTGGTTCCTATTATTGGTGGAGTAATTGTTTGGGTACCAGTTTCACTTTATGTTTGGACAAAGATCGATACACAAATAGCATTGATGATTGCTTCTTATTCGGTGATAGTTGTCTCTATCGTTGCTGATACATTTGTTAAGCCAATGATTATTGAGATTATCAAGAAAAATTTTCTTAAGAGTGCACTTCAGATTAACTCTATACTAATTTTCTTCTCTATTTTTGCAGGGATGAATACTTATGGATTTTGGGGAATGATTCTTGGTCCTGCGATTACTTCATTTTTAATTGCGATTACAAAGGTGTATTTAAATTGCTCTGAAGAGAATGAAGAGGATTAGGTCGCAATATGTTGTTGCCCAATATAGTACATATTGTCTGTTTTTTTGAGCTTTTTACTCTTTTAATGCTTCCACAATTAACTCTAAGGGATTTTTAAAAACTGTTTTAACATTGGCATTATTCATTGCTTCATTTATCTGTACACGGCAGGCAGAGCACTCTGCACTAACATAGTGTGCTTTGGTTTCTTTAATCATTGCAGCTTTTGGTTTTCCTGCAGCTTGTGCAAAATGGAATTTTTCTGTTTGCATTGTTACTCCTCCAAAACCACAGCATCGATTGGAGTCTGACATTTCTACCATTGGATAGTTGGGGCTGAGGAGGTTTCTGGGTTGCTCGTAAATACCTTGTACTTTTCTAGCATGGCAGGGGTCATGATAGGTAACAATATCATTAAATTTTTTACCCTTTTGTGCCAGCATTTCTTTAAGGTTGGTATTATCATGCAACCATGCGGTCGCCATATGGATTTTTTTGCTTACTTTTTTTGCACGTGCTTCCCACTCCGGCATTTTATGATTTTTAAAAAAGACTTGCCAATCATGTTTCACCATTGCTGAACAAGTTGCTTCTGGGATTAGCATGGCATCATACTCTTCCATAAAACTTTCAAAATATTCAATATTCTTCTTGGTCATGTACTCTACTGAGTTGATATCACCAGTAAAATATGCTGGTGCACCACAGCAAAGTTGCTTTTTAGGAATAAAAATTTCAATATTGAGTATTTCGAGTATTTTGATTAAACTATCACCAATACCTTCATAGTTATAGTTTGCCAAGCAACCAATGAAGATAGCAATTTTCTGTTTTTTTTCTTCTGGTTTGGATGCAGAAATATGTTCAGAATATTTATTAAGGAAGCTAGTTTTCATCATAGAGGGGATGAGCCGTCCTTTTTTCATCATAGGTAGAGAGAAACGTGCACGCAGTCCTCTGTCTTTGTCATCTTTGGCAAGTGCACAGGTTTTGAACATGAAGCCAAATTTCATTACAAAATCCATTATTTTACGATGCCTAAGCAGAAAGAAGAATCCTTTTTTGAACCAAGCGATACCATACTTTTCAGCAAGGTCTGCACGTACCTCTTCAATAACCATATCAGTTGCCAAAGAGTTAGGACAAACATCGACACAATTAGTACATAAAAAACAGCTTTCAAAAATATTTTTAGCATTCCTATCTAGTGGCAGATGTCCATGCTGATAAGCCCCAAGAAGATCTATGAATCCACGAGGAGAAGTAGTTTCGTCAGGATTAATTTGGTGAATTGTACAGACAGGAATACACTTACCACATTTAATGCAAGCATCACTGGTTTCGGTGAAGTTAAATAGCTCTTTGGATGCTATCATAAAATATATCCTTCCAGTCAGGTAGTTACACTGTCTTGCTAAAGCTTTTTTTGTTCCCTGTATATTGATGCATATAGACATCGAATGGCATAGCAATATTTCGAATGAGTAATGTCCCCGTTGAAGAGACGCTAATCTTTTCATTGGTAATAGTTACTAGACCAGCATTAACAAACTCTTGAAGCTCTGTTAGTGCATCTTTAAAATAGGATTTAAAGTCAATGCTATGCTCTTTTTCAATGCGCTTGATATCAATGGAAAAGTTTGCCATTAGTTCCATAATGACAGCTTTCCTTAGATAGTCATCATCACTGAGTGAAATACCTTTTTCAAATGGTAGTCTTCCTGCATCAATTGCCATTTCGTATGCTTTCATGTCTTTTGTATTCTGTGCATAGTAGTGACTTCCCTCACCAATACTTGTCAGACCAATACCGATTAAGTTGGCTCCACCCTTGGTGGTATAGCCCTGAAAATTTCTATGAAGCTCTCCTTTGGAGATAGCACCAAAAAGCTCATCTTCAGGCTTGGCAAAATGATCCATGCCCACCATCTTATAGCCATTGTTTTCAAAAAAGTCAATAGTATACTGAAATATTTGTAGCTTGATATCAGGACTTGGCAAGGTTGTCTCATCAAATTTTCGCATAGTTTTTTTTAACCATGGTACATGGGCATAATTGAAGACTGCTAGTCTATCAGGCATAAGCGTAAAAGCCTTTTGAAGAGTATTCTTGAAGCTCTCAAAAGTTTGATAGGGCATACCGTAAATAAGATCAATATTGATAGAGTTAATGCCATGCTTGCGTGCTAAATCAACAGCTGCTTTAGTTAAATCGTAGGGTTGAATACGGTGGATCTCTTTCTGTACTTTGGGGTCAAAATCTTGAACGCCAAAGCTGATACGATTAAATCCATACTTTTTAAAGATTTTCATTTGTGCTTCATTAAAAAAGCGTGGATCTATCTCGACACTAATTTCGGCATCCTTGCTCCAGTTAGGGAAGACTTTCTTAATGTAGGAGATAATTTCATCTAGTTCAAAGGCTTTATAGAAGGTTGGCGTTCCACCACCAAAGTGAAATTGTATAACCTCTCTAGAGGTATCAAGATATTTTGCAAGAATATTAATCTCTTTTTTGAGATATTCAATATAGGTGCTGAGTTTTTCTTCTTTAGAAGTGAAAACAACGTTGCAACCACAGAAATAGCATGCACTTCTACAGAATGGCAGATGTATATAAAGTGAGAGTTTTTCATCACCCTTTTTAAGGTATTTGATGTAGTTCTCATATGTAAAATTATTGCTAAACTCTAGTGCAGTTGGGTAAGAGGTATAGCGTGGCCCTGGTTTGGAATATTTACTGAACTTTTCTAAATCTATTGTACTCAAAAGGACTCCTTCTGAGAGCAATGATTGTTAAGCCAAACCATAATTCCTTTTTGTGCATGCAGGCGGTTTTCTGCTTCAGTGAAGATAATATCGGCATGTTTCTCAAAGGTTTCTTCGCTCACCTCATAGCCACGGTAGGCAGGTAGGCAGTGCAGAAAGATGGCATTAGGCTTTGCTGCTGCCATCATGGTTTCATCAACCATGTAGTCTTTAAAGGCTTTGAGCTTAATCTCTTTTTCATCCTCTTGTCCCATGCTCACCCATGTGTCAGTGGTAACTACGTCACACTCTTTGACTGCTTTAAGTGGATTATTGCTAAAGGTAATTTTTGCACCACTATCTTTAGCAAAAGATAGTGCTTTTTTGACAATAGTAGGGTCACATTCATAGTCTTTTGGGGTAGCAACATGTAGTTCAAATCCTATTTTTGCAGCAAGCATTAACCAAGAGTGAGCCATGTTGTTCCCGTCACCTACATAGGCACAGACAGGGTTGTTAGTTTTACCAAACTCGAGCATCGTTAAATAGTCTGCCATTAGCTGTACAGGGTGATAGCTGTCAGTCAAACCATTGATGACGGGTACTTTTGAAAATTTAGCAAACTCTTCAAGTTTATCTTGCTCGAAAGTACGAATCATTACCATATCAACCATACGACTGATAACGCGTGCAGTATCTTTCATAGGTTCACCGCGCCCAAGCTGAATATCGTTGGCAGAAAGAAAAAGTCCTATCCCTCCAAGTTGATAGATACCAGTCTCAAAACTTACACGTGTTCGAGTTGAACTCTTTTCAAAAATCATTCCCAGTGTTTGGCGCTCCATGTAGGGAATAAACTCTTTACGTTTGGTCTGCGCCTTAATTTTCTGCGCTAGATTGATCATTTCTAGCAGCTCCTCTTTGGTAAAGTCTGCCAGTGTCAAAAAGTGTCTCATAGGACTTTCCTCGCCTTGCTTCAAAGAAAGAAAACAAGGATTAAATTTTTTAAAAGAGATTATTTTACCATAAAAAGAGTTGAAAAATTATAAATAGGGTTTTTCTACTATTTTTCCAAGTTCTACAGCAATCGCATAAGCAATAAGCTTAGCAATTTTTTTACGTCTAGGCTTAAGCCAATCGGTCTGTTTTTTACAAGTGAGCTCTCCAAGCTCAAGTACCAGAAACTTTTGTGCATCTATATGTATAGGGCTATAGGCATAGTAGTACTTCAGGTTATCTGTAAAGTTGTCTTTGTTCCAGTTAAAAGGGAAGTAGGATTTATAGAGTACTTTCCAGCGTTGAGCAAAATGGTATGAAGCCTCCGTATTAGGGTAGCCTATTGATGCACCTGAATGGCAAATGTGTTTTGTTGCATCAAAGTGAATGGCAATGGCAATTTTTGTACGCTTTAGAAAAATATCTGCTGGCACACGTTTAACATCAATATCCCATGCTTTAAGTTGCTTGGCTACCTCATCAGCCACAAGCATATTCCACTCTACCTCTTTGTCAGTCTTATATGTGGTTCCAGTGTTTCCACATGTTCGCCCTTCATGTCCTGCTTGGATAATGACAGAAATAGGTGGTTTGAGTCTTTCAAAAAGAATGTAGCCAAATAGTATGATGATAAGCATAACAAAGAAGAGAGTAATTTTGTTTTTGAGGTGCATACGAAGGATTATAGCAAACTTTTCAAGAGCTTATAGTTTCCAAGCCATATGGCAATTTTTAGAATCTCCTTCAAATATTTATTATAATAAATACTGTTTATTTTTTAACTTAAACTATATTTTTGTAGATATCTCTACTTTAAATAACAAATAAATTATATTTTAGGGGTATGGTTTTTTCATAATGAAAGTTTAAAAAGAATTAGATGATTTTCTCTCTACTTTTTCATAATTTGTATTGAGAATATATAAAAGGGGAGCTAGATTAAATAGATATTTTGCATAAGACATGGAGGCATGTGCTGTATTGTTGATAATATATCTTTTTAAAACTATTCTTAAAGAAGCGAAGCTGCTTCCTTTGCATGATAGGTGATAATGATATCTGCTCCCGCACGTTTGAAGCCCAGCAGTGTTTCCATCATGACTCTATCATAATCAATAACACCTGCTCTGGCAGCCATTTTGAGCATGGAATATTCCCCACTAACATTATAAATAGCAAGTGGTAAAGTAGTACTCTCTCTTACATCACGAATAATATCCATGTAAGCAAGAGCAGGTTTTACCATGAGAATATCAGCACCTTCTACTTCATCGGAAACTGACTCGGCAATAGCTTCTCTACGATTAGCAGGATCCATCTGGTAGCTTTTACGATCACCAAAACTTGGACTACTCTCTGCCACATCACGGAAAGGCCCATAATAGCCAGAGGCAAATTTGGTTGAGTAGCTCATGATGGGAAGACTTTCAAACCCTGCATCGTCTAATCCACTTCTAATGGCTTGTATCATGCCATCCATCATCCCGCTAGGGGCAACCATATCAGCACCTGCTTTTGCGTGGATGACTGCCTGTTTGGCAAGATTGTCAAGCGTGATATCGTTGTCAACTGTCTCTAGGATAGGATCTAGAACACCACAGTGCCCATGGTCTGTATATTCGCAGAAGCAGAGGTCAGTGATAATAAACATATCAGGATGTACTGATTTAATTTGTTTGACCGTTTGGGCAATAATACCATATTCACACATCGCATCACTTCCAACTGAGTCTTTAATGTCAGGGATACCAAAGAGAATAATTGATTTAATACCAAGCCCTTTGAGTACTTCGCACTCTTTGATAATTTCATCAACACTCATTTGATATACACCAGGCATGGAATCGACTTCATCTTTTATGCCTTTGCCAATTCGAGCAAAGAGTGGATAGACAAAATCATTCACAGAAAGTGTAGTTTCCTGAAGCAGATCTCGCAATACGGGGTTGATTCTTTTTCTTCTAAAACGTGGGAACATGATGGATAGCCTTCAAAATGATAATTTTACTATTTTAACCAAAAATTCCTAATTACTTATTCCTAATTACTTATTCTTACTGTATAATCACATATGCAAAATATAGAAATCTCTCAAATTGCTACTTTACCAACACGACATGGCATTTTTCTTATTCAGGCTTTTAAAGAGCCTGATGCCAAGAAGGAGCACCTTGCAGTTTTTACCAAGAGCCTTCCTGAATTGGAAACTCCCATTGTCCGTGTCCATTCAGAGTGCTTGACTGGTGATGCTATTGGCTCTATCAAATGTGATTGTGGAGAACAGCTTGATTTTGCACTTAATCTCATTGCCAAAGAGGGTGGATTGGTGATCTACCATCGTCAGGAGGGCAGAAACATTGGTCTTCTCAACAAGGTCAACGCTTACACATTGCAAGATCAAGGACTAGATACTGTTGCCGCCAATCATCAGCTTGGTTTTCGTGCTGATGAACGCACCTATGAAGCAGTAGCATTCATTTTATACCATTTTGGTATTACAAAACTTAAACTTCTTACCAACAATCTTACCAAAATGGAGAGTCTTTCAGGTATTGAAATCGTAGAACGTCTCCCCATTAAGATTGCTCCCAATCCCTATAATGAAGTATATCTCAAGACCAAAAAAGAGAAACTGGGGCACATTCTTTGAGTAAGGAACTAGAAAAAAGACTTCTGGAAGAAGGGCTCTTTTTGAATATCAATATTATTGAAAAACTACAAAAGTTTACACTGCTTTTACATGAGTGGAACCAAATTCATAATCTGACAGGAGCCAAAACCATAAGGGCGATTCATGATAATATTATTGATTCACTCTATCCTCTAACTTTTATAAAAGAGCCTAAAATACTACTTGATGTTGGTACAGGATCAGGGTTTCCGGGATTGATACTTGCTATTGCGATGCCAGAAACCAAAGTAGTGTTGGCAGAACCTTTGAAAAAACGGGTCTCTTTTTTAAAATATGCTATTATTGATGTGGATATACCAAATGTAACAGTAGAGGCAAAACAGGTAGAGAAAGTGACACATACCCCCTTTTCTCTTATTAGCTCACGTGCAGTAACAAATACAAAACTGTTGCTTGAATTAACACAACATCTTAGTGACACAGAGACCCAATATCTTTTTTATAAAGGTAGTCGTGTATTTGATGAGATCGATGATGTACAACATCAGTTAGGTTATGATATAGTACAGAAAAACCAGAGAAACTATCTTTACATCAAGGGATATGTATGATTATAAAGTTTATTATATTTGCTATGATCGGAATATTTATCTATAGGCTCATGGGAGGAAAGCTACCAATTATAGATATAAAGAATAGACCCAAAACAAAGAAGAAACCTGATGGTGATACACTGGTTGATTGTAGTAAATGTGGTACCTATGTGATGATAGAAGAAGCAACACTTATTGGCGGCAAGTATTGTTGTGATGAATGTGTATGATATTTGCAAAAGGAGTAGTCAATGATACTAATGGGGCATCCGTGGATTAGTAGCCCAAAATTTTGTAGGATTTTCTCTAAAAAGGAGATAAAAGATACAAGATCAGACCAGATAGTATTGCTTGAACCATTGGTTAACTCCTATGCGTTGGCCTCTTACTGCCAACAAAACAGCATATCGTATGCTGTTGTTGTCGATACTGTCGATGATGCCATCTATGCAAATGCATTAGGCGCCTCCTATGTAATATGCAAAAAAGATACGGCACTGGTGATTCAGCCAATTGCAGAGACTTACCTGTTTGATACCAAAGTGTTAGTACTTATAAACAGTGAAAAAGAGATTACAAAAATTGCATGCAACGGAATAGATGGTGTCATATTTTCTAAAATAATTGAATAAGATTATAAATGAAAGAGTTTCATCATTTTCCACTTACCTATAGTATTATTTTTCTCAATACTTTTTTCTATTTTTTATTGGTTTTGTTTGGTGGAAAATTTATTGAAATTAACCTTAATACCCTTGTAGATTTTGGAGCACTCTATGGACCGTTGGTTGTCTTTAAGGGTGAATGGTGGCGTCTTCTAAGTGCCATGTTTTTGCATGGAAATATAACGCATATTCTTATGAATATGGCGTCACTCTATATTATTGGTCGTAGTATGGAGCACTATTTTTCTAAATTTTTCTATATTATAATTTATCTTTTTTCTGGTCTTATTGGTGCACTAACATCACTTTATATGCATCCCCAAAGTGTGGGAATTGGTGCTTCAGGGGCAATTTTTGGAGTATTTGGTGCACTGGGTGGCTTCTTTTTGGTATATTGGAACCAAGTTACTTCTCACAGTAGGGAAATTATAAAAAACTTTTCTGTAATGTTGGGATTAAATTTTATACTTGGACTTTCCATTGCCTCAATTGATATGAGTGCCCATATAGGTGGACTGATTGTTGGGTTTATTAGTGGTTTTGTATTGACAAAGTATCCACATACCATCATACCATTCTCTTTCATTTTAGGTACTATTTTTATTTTTGGAACACAGTATTTATATGCATACTATCTACAGATATTTATGTCATTTTAGCCTTACTGCTTGGCTTCTTTTGGGCTGCACGCATCCAATAGAACCAAAACTAGAAAAACGTATTTCAGTACACTTGACCCATATGCTCACAAGGCTTTCTCCTGAGGCACCGTACCTTGAAAATGTTAGACTCGCAGAAGATATTGTACATTACAGTCATACTCTTGAAATAAAGTTTGACCGCCATACTTATCCATGGTTGCATAACTTCTTAGTTAATGTTGGTTTAAAAGAAAGAGGGCTGTGTTATCACTATAGTGATGCACTATACCAGTATCTGAAGCAACAATACTACCCCCACTTTACATTCCATCAGGCAGGTGCAAATATTGGAGAGTACTTTTATGAACACAATGTATTGGTAATTTTATCTTCAAAATGGAGTCATTTTGAAGAGGGGATTGTAATTGATGTATGGCGTGAACCTGGAAATATATTTATTTCTAACGTTAAAGATGATGCGATATACCAATGGAGACACCGTCCTTATCGAGAGTATGGATATCAAGATCATAATGGTAGATAAATTTTGTCAATAAGTTCTTCATACTCACTATTTGGGCTAGAATCGATAGTAATGCCACCACCACTTTTGTAGAATAGCTTGTCCTTATATTTCTCAATGAAACGTATCATGACCCCAGAACGCAATTTTGTACCATCAAAAATACCAAATATGCCAGTATAAAAACCACGATTATAATTTTCAACACAATTGATAATATCGACAGTCTTTTTTTTTGGTGCTCCAGTAATAGACCCTGCTGGAGTAATCTTTTCAAGTAGGGTGCCAATTTTATGATGCCAACTATCAGAAAGTGTGGCTGTGATTTTGGAGCTAACCTGCAATAGTTCTTTTTCTCCTGCTTTAATGCGGTCAATATATCGAAACTTTTCCACTTTGACATTGGTGCCAATGATTCCCAGGTCGTTACGCATTAGATCAACAATCATTGCGTGTTCGGCCATCTCTTTTTTATCTAAAAGTATCTTTTCTTTTGCATTGGGCATATTGGCATCAATGGTTCCTTTCATGGGATAGGTAGCAATAGTATTATTTTCTATTTCAACAAAACGTTCAGGAGAAAAACAGATAAATTCCCCTTTAAAGTAAAGCTTGAATTTGGCCCTAGCATAAGTAAAGATCTCTTTAAGTGAAAGGTTGGTTTGAACAGGTGTTGCAAATGTGAGATTGAGTAAGTAGGTATTGCCTGAGCGCATCTCTTCGAGTATTTGTTCAAGCGCATTTTGGTAGGCTTTAAAACTTACAGGAGAAAGTGAAAAAGTAAAACTATGTTCTCTTTTTTGTACAGGGTAGTTGCGCCAATTTTCTAGTTTATAAAAGATATTGTCGTCAAGTTCGCTTAGCGGTTGAGCAAAGATATGATTTTTATTGTAAGAAACAATAAAAAGAAAGGGAGTACGCTCCCTTCCAAGCCTATTCATTGTATGGAAACCCTCTTGTGTAGATAGCCACATTTAGATATCTTACTTATTTATAGTAGGCAGCAATAACACCAAGTTTGAATCTTTGGTGTCATACTTTTAAATACTGAGTATCGAATATTCATATTAACTATCTAACAGTAGTAGCTTTAAGATTGCCATACGCATAAATACCCCATTTTTTACTTGGGTAAGTACTTTGCAACGAGGGTCTTTTAGCATCTCATCAGAGATATCAATGTTTCGCATCACGGGTCCTGGGTGTAAAAGTAAAATATTTCTGTCTCTTATGCGTTCCTTGGTAATACAGTAGTGATTCGCATATGTAGCATAGTTATCAAATATTGGCTTGGTGTGTCGCTCGAGTTGGGCACGTAAACTCATAATAATATCAACACTATCAATAACCTCTTCAAGGTATTCGTATTGAGGAAATTCTCTTTTTTGTGGCATAAAGGGCTTGGGAGCAACAAGTAGTACATGTAACCCCATACGAGTTAGTAGCCTTATGCTTGAATTTGCCACACGTGAGTTAGCAATATCTCCAACAATGGCAATGGTCTTCCCCTCAATTTCTCCATCAAAGTGTTCATAAATAGTAAAGAGATCTAATAGAGCTTGTGTTGGGTGGGCATAGTTTCCTGCACCAGCATTAATAACAGAGGTTAGTTCCATGCGAGCAAGCAAAACAGGAGCATCATTGTCTTTATGTCGAATGATTACCCCATCGGGTTCCATGGCACAGAGGTTGGCAAAAGTGTCTTCAAGACCCTCACCTTTTTTTGCAGAAGAGTTTAAGGAGTCAAGGTGTACAACCGATGCACCCAATCGTTTGGCTGCAATTTCAAAAGAACTTCTGGTACGAGTAGAGGGTTCAAAGAAGAGCGTGATGAGTAGTATATTTTTGAGTAGTTGTGCTGGACGTTGTCTTTTAAAGCACATGGTATCTTCAATAAGATTTCTTATTTGGATGTCTGTGAGATTATTGGTACTGATGAGGTGTTGCATGGGTCATCCTCGCTGTTTATAGTATTGTGATTATATCCAATCAATAGTAAAATTATATATTTAAAAAATGTTCCAGATAGGAGGATAAGCCCCTTTCTGCACTCCACCAGTTTGGAAATATTGCATCGTAATAGGGCTGTGTTACCTCCTTGAATATTTCTTTATCTTTGTAAAGGTTGACACACCAATCAAAATTAATATCAAAGTTGTGTAGAGCCATCATAGAGAGAAGAGTATCATTGATACAACCTAAATGGCTGGGGGTAACTAGCAGAGCTTTCGCTTTGAGATCTCTGATAAGATTAATCATCATATACTCTTTGGCAATAGGTACCATCAGCCCACCTGCACCTTCAATAAGCAAGATATCACACTTTTTCAAAAGCATATTATGTTTGTCAATGAGATACTGTGGATTGATAGTATGTTTGGTATCTGCACAGAATGGAGATGCAGAAAGTGAAAAGGTGTAGGCAGTGATATCGGCTATTGTTAGTTTTGCAAAGGCAGGATTGGTATGCTGACAGGCAATAAGTAGACTTGCTGCATCAAGTGCCTTTTTGGTAACACCTGTTTCAATGGGCTTGTATACGCCTGGCTTGAGCCCTTGTTGTGCAATAGCATCAATGAGCTTGAGGGCAATGTGTGTTTTTCCTACATTGGTGCCAGTTGCAGTAATAAAAAGTGATTGCATTTTTCCTCTGTTTGCCTAAATTCATAAAATTTCTGTATACTATCTGTAATAATAGATTAAAGGAATAGTAGCATACCTATGCCAAAAATTGAAGAAGAACTTGACTACGCTTTAGAGTTACAGGAACCACAAATGTTCAGGGTGCTGTTGCATAATGATGATTATACAAGTATGGATTTTGTAATAGAGATTTTGATAGACATCTTTCACAAAGATCATTTACAAGCAGAGCAGACTATGATTCAGATACATGAAAAAGGTAAAGCAGTTTGTGGTATTTATACGTATGAGATTGCACAGATGAAAGTAGAACAAGTACGACAGCTTGCCAAAAAAAATGAATTTCCTCTACTTGCAACTATGGAGGAGGTATAGTTAAATGATTAGTATAGCATTGAATGATGTATTTAAAGAGGCCGTAAACTATGCCAAGGAGAATCGTCATGAGTATCTAACCGTAGAGCATGTCTTTTTGTCAATTGTTCGTTCAGAGAAAGGACGTGAAGTGCTTAATCTTCTTGGTGCCAATCTTGAGAAGCTAGAAAAAGGGATTTCTGCCCATATTTATAAAACCATCCCAGTACTTAAAGAAGCAGTAGAGCCATTTGAGACTGTAGCACTTTCACGTGCCATTAATGATATGATGACCCATATTCATTCATCAGGTCGCACAGAGGCAAAGGTAGGTGATATGCTAGCATCTATTTTTATGCAGGAGCATTCTTACGCAGTTTATTTAATGAAAAAAGAGGGCATTGCACGTGTAGATATATTGGAGGTAATTTCTCATGTACAAAATGAAGGAGACCTTAAACCTAAAAAGAAGGATAAGAAAGAAGAGACACTGCTTGAACAATTTACAATAGAGCTTGTATCATTTGCCAAGAATGGAAAGATAGATCCTGTAATTGGACGCATGGATGAGATAGATCGTGTTATGCAAACACTTTGTCGTCGTAAGAAAAATAATCCATTGCTAGTAGGAGAACCTGGTGTTGGAAAAACAGCAATTGCTGAAGGATTGGCACTGAAGATCTCAAAAGAGGAAGTACCAAATATTTTGAAACATGCAAAGATTTTTGCACTTGATATGGGTGCACTGATTGCAGGTACCAAGTACCGTGGTGATTTTGAGAAACGACTTAAGGGCATTTTAAAAGAGATGAAGCAGATTCCTGATGCAATTATGTTTATTGATGAGATTCATACTATGGTAGGTGCGGGAGCAACAAGTGGCGGAAGTATGGATGCAAGCAACCTACTCAAGCCTGCATTGGCTCGTGGTGATCTCAAATGTATTGGCGCAACGACCTATCAAGAGTTTAGGAATTTTTTTGATAAAGATAAGGCACTTAGCCGTCGGTTTGCAAAGATAGATGTAGAGGAGCCAAGTTTAAAAGATGCCTTTATCATCCTCAAAGGGGTGCAGCACAAATATGAGGATTTTCATACGATTAATTTTACTGATGAAGCACTACAGAGTGCCATCGACCTTTCAGTAAAGTATTTGCACGACCGTTTCCTTCCAGATAAAGCAATGGATATTATCGATGAGGTAGGAGCACACTTCATGCTTCGCGGTAAGGAGAATGTAATCATAGAGCCCAAAGATATTGAAGAGAGTGTTGCTAAGATGATGAAGTTGCCTTCAACTGTGGTAGGAGCAGATGATACAAGAAAGCTAAAGAGCCTTGAGAAGAATCTCAAAAAGCATATTATTGGACAGGATGAGTCCATTGCTGTATTGACAAGGGCTATCAAACGCTCCTATGCAGGACTTAATGTTGAAAATAGACCCATCGGCTCATTCCTCTTCGTTGGACCAACCGGTGTAGGAAAAACGGCACTGGCGACACAGCTTGCCAAAACAATGCATGTACATTTTGATCGTCTTGATATGAGTGAATATATGGAAGCACATACGGTCAGCCGTCTGGTGGGCGCACCTCCAGGCTATGTTGGGTATGAGCAGGGTGGACTTTTAACAGAGATGATTAAGAGGCATCCTCATACCGTATTACTACTTGATGAAATAGAGAAGGCACACCCAGATATCATGAATATTTTGCTACAAATTATGGATGGAGCAAAGCTGACAGACAACAACGGTGTGATGACTGACTTCAAAAATGTTATTCTTATTATGACC
Source organism: Sulfurovum sp. (assembly GCA_020525365.1). Classification (NCBI taxonomy): domain Bacteria; kingdom Pseudomonadati; phylum Campylobacterota; class Epsilonproteobacteria; order Campylobacterales; family Sulfurovaceae; genus Sulfurovum; species Sulfurovum sp. Next base: position 164,118 of record JAIZOF010000001.1, read on the forward strand.
TCTAACCTCGGTACTAAAGAGGCAAACGTTATGGGCTTCAATAAGGACAACTCGATGAAGACCAATAAAGCCATTAATGCTTTTTTTGCACCAGAGTTCCGTAACAGGTTAAGTGCTATCGTTGAATTTAATCCACTTAAGCTTGATGTACTTATGAAAATTGTTGATAGGGAGATAACCAAGCTCAATGTGTTACTTAAGCCTAAAGGAGTTAAGATCAAGCCTAATAAGAAGGCTAAGATTTATTTGGCACAAGAGGGATATGATGAGCGATATGGTGCACGGCACATTTCACGTGTGATTGATGAAAAGATTAAAGAGGTATTGACAGATAAAATACTCTTTGGAAAGTTGAAAAGGGGTGGCATGGTGAAGGTAGGCATGGAAAACCAAATGCTTATATTTGATTTTTCATACCAATAGGGGGTCTTAATGGGTTCTATGTTTAAAGAAGAGATATATTGTATTCCTCCTTTAAGTAATTACTCCTATAGTTTTCCTAGCCCACGTTTTGCCTCAGATGAGGGATTGCTTGCCTATGGTGGTGATCTCTCATCTGTTCGTATTCTGACAGCATATAGAAATGGTATTTTCCCTTGGTACAATAAGGGTGACCCAATTTTATGGTGGTCTCCTAGTCCAAGATTGTTACTCTACCCTGGTAAATTCATTGTGCAAAAATCTTTTCGACGCATATTGCGAAATGCTGGTTTTAGTGTAACTTTTGATAGACATTTTTCTAAGGTGATACACCACTGTGCAACAATCATGCGAAAAGGACAGAATGGTTCATGGATTCTTCCTGAGATACAGGAAGCATACATCAGGCTACACGAAGAAGGATATGCCCATAGTATTGAGGTACATAAAGAGGGAAAACTGGTTGGGGGACTGTATGGAATTTCTATGGGAAAGGCCTTTTTTGGGGAGTCAATGTTTTCACTGGTGAAAGATGCCTCCAAGGTTGCCTTTAAGGCGCTCAGTGATGTTTTAGTTGAGAAAAGTTATGATTTTATTGATTGCCAGATGGAAACAGACCATATGATTCGACTAGGAGCAGTTACAGTCAGTAGAGATTATTTTCTTGATTTGCTTGACCAAACACTGCAAAAACCAAGTGAACTAGGAAATTGGCAACATTTTCATTGGGAATATAAGGAAAAAGAAAACGATGGTAAATAAAGAGATAGACTTTTCGTTATGGCTGGATTTTGTTGAGCGAGATTATTTGAAGAATCAGTTTAACAAACTGATTGAAAAAGGGATTATTAACGGTGCAACGAGCAATCCAGCAATTTTTGCTTCAGCTATTACAACTTCACCAGCATACAAAGCACAACTTGCTTCTCTTGAGGGCAGAAGTTCCAAAGAAAAGTATGAAGCATTAGCGATTGAAGATATCCGTATGGCGGCACAAGCACTTAGACCACTGTATGATATGGATAATGATGGATATATCTCTATTGAAGTTGATCCTTTTCTGTCCAATAATACACAAGGAACGATAGAGGAGGGTAAACGACTTTTTAAAGCAATTGGTGAACCTAATGTTATGATTAAAGTACCCGCGACCAATGCTGGCTATGAGGCAATGACAATACTGCTCTCTGAGGGAATTTCTGTTAATGCTACGCTTGTTTTTTCCCCTCTTCAAGCACAACGATGTGTTAAAGCAATGGAAAAAGGAATGGAGCAGACTGATAAAAAGATTGATGGTGTTATCTCTGTTTTTGTTAGTCGTTTTGATAGGATGCTTGATAGTGATCTTATGCAAAATGGTATTGATGTGGGATTGACAGGTATTTACAATGCAGCAAAGATATATAACCTAATTGAAAAAAATAGTAATATGCATATCCGTACACTTTTTGCTAGTACAGGAGTCAAAGGGGATGATTTGCCCCCATACTATTATATGAGGGAACTGCTTGCATCACATGCTGTTAATACAGCACCACTGGCAACCATTGAATCTTGGATTGCGGTCAAAAAAGTATTACCAAAACTGCCTTTAGAAGACACAGTCATTAATGGCTATTTTACTAAGCTTTCTGACAATGGTTTTGATATGGAGATGGTTTATGCTACACTTCTAAAAGAGGGGTTGGAGGCGTTTGAAAAAGCCTTTCAAGAGATGCTTGATATACTACAATAAAGAAAGAATATGGAAGAGAAACTCAAACTATACCTGCAAGCAATGATTAGCAATGAAGGAAGTGACCTTCATCTCAAGTCTGGATCAAATGTACGGGTTAGAGTACATGGTATACTAAAATTATTGGGAAAGGATATATTGAGTACCGAGCAGATGGATAAACTTGCTCAAGAGATTATGACACCTGACCAATATAAAAAACTTAAGCAAGACCGTAATCTTGACTTCTCCTACTCTACAAAAAATGAGTATCGATTTAGGGTAAACTTTTTTTATCAAATAGATGGATTGAGTGCAGTATTCCGCACTATTCCTGCTAACATTTTAAGCATTGAACAGCTTAAACTTCCCAAAGCTGTGAATGATCTTGTTAATATTCAACGTGGTCTTGTGCTGGTAACTGGTATAACTGGTTCAGGCAAATCAACGACTCTTGCAGCAATTCTTGACAAGATTAACCGTGAAGAGAAAAAACATATCATTACAGTAGAAGACCCAGTTGAGTTTATACATAAGGATAAAGGATGCCTAATCAATCAAAGAAGTATTGGGCAGGATACACACTCTTTTGCCGATGCTCTAAGAGCAGCACTACGCGAAGACCCAGATATCATTCTTGTTGGGGAGATGAGAGATCTAGAAACAATTGATATTGCTATGCATGCTGCTAATACTGGGCATCTTGTACTTTCTACTCTTCATACATTAGATGCAAAAGAGACTATTGATAGAATTGTAGGCATGTTTCCTAATGATGAGCAGAATCGTATTAGAATATCTTTGGCTTCTGTTCTTGGGGGGATTCTCTCTCAGCGCCTAATTCCAACTATTCATGGTGGAAGGGTTGCAGCTATAGAAATCTTAAAAAAAACTGCACGTATAGAACAGCTAATTGCAGAAAATCGCGATACAGAAATTCCAGATGCACTTTCTGATGGAAAAGAGATTTATGGTACCCAAACCTTTGATCAGGCACTATTAGATTTACTTAAAAAAGGTGAAATTGATGATAAAACAGCACTTAAGTATACAACTAATCCAGCAGATATGAAGTTAAAAATGCAAGGGATTGGCAAAGATGCTATTTTTGATGAAAATGCTGATAACAAAGATCTTGATTTCTTCGATTTTAAAGACGATAATGAAGAATAGTTTAAAATTATTTTGGTATAATCCCCTCCTAAAATTTAAATTTAAAGGACATACTAATGTTAGAAGGTATCGTTAGAGAGAGTATCGGAAAAACTACTGCAAAGAAGTTTAGAAGAGATGGTTATCTAACTGCAAATCTTTATGCCAAAGGTGTAGAGAACATTCAGGCTGCGTTTAAACGTGGTGAGTTTGTAAGGGCAGTAAGAAAAAAAGATAGCCTCACATTTCCTGTTAAAGTGGGTGATAAAGAACTCAATGTTGTTATTCAAGAGTATCAGTTACATCCTGTGCATGGTGAAGTTGTTCATGTAGATCTTAGAATTGCTGTTCCTGATCAAGTAACTGATTATCTTGTACCAGTTGTTACACATGGAATACCAGTAGGATTGAAGAACAAAGGAGTTCTTGTTATGTCTAAAAAGCGTGTTAAAGTAAGAGGAGCTATTGAAAGTATGCCTGCCAAATTTGACTTGGATGTTTCACATCTTGATAGAGATGAGTCTATTTTGGTAAGAGATATAGAAGTACCTGAAGGATGTCGCATGATGGACAGACCTGATGTTGCTGTTTGTGGTGTAATTAAAGCGAAATAATCTATGAAAGCACTGTTGTGATACTCTTCGTAGGTCTGGGAAATCCAGAATCAAGATACGAAGATACACGACATAACATTGGTTTTAAGGTAGTCGATGCACTTGTTGAAAAACTTGGAGCACGAGATATATCTAAAAATACATTTTACGGTAACCTCTACCGTACAACCTCCACCCTTTTTTTAAAACCTATCACCTATATGAACTTATCAGGCAAAAGTGTGCTTCCTGTTAAGCAATTTTTTAAACTTGATTTAGAAAATATTATTGTAGTGCATGACGATATTGACCTTCCTTTTGGTGCAGTACGTTTTAAAAGAGGAGGTGGGAATGGTGGACATAATGGGCTAAAATCCATTGATGCAACAATAGGAAAAGAGTACTTTCGGGTTCGTATTGGTGTGGGTAGACCAGAATACAAATCACAGATAGCTGAGTATGTATTGCATGACTTTAATCAAAAGGAGGCACAATATCTTTCTTTATTGATTGGACATGTTGCAAAAGCATGTCAGATGATTTCGCAACATAAATTTAATGAGGTAAAGTTATGCTATACACTTAAATCTATAGAGGCACTCAGTTTATGAATGTATTATCCTTACCACTCTATTTTCGCTATTTAGTTAAACATTATGTACAGAACTTTCTTGCTATTTTATTTGGTTTGGCATTTGCTTTTGCTGCCATTGATTACTTTCAGCATATACAGCAATTTAATATTTCAGGCAATTATAAAATTCTTTATATTTACTATATGTGGCAGGAAGCACTATCATTGCTTTATCCTCTTGCCATTGTATTTGCGTTAATTATAACAAAATTGAATTTTGTTAAGCAGGGTACAATGGCGGCACTGTATGCATTTGGTTATAGTAAAAAACAGTTGGTTTTACCAATTATATTTGTTATGACACTAACTTATAGTATTTTTATTACATTACACATGACCGAGTTTTCTTATGCAAAGGACAAAGCTGCTGTATTGCTGGAAAATCACATCAGTGCCTATGATACTAATGACTTTTTTTTTAAGTATAATGATACATTTGTTTATATGAAAAAACTTGATCCAATACATAAGAGGTTGGAGGAAATTACAATTTTTAAGGTTAAAGGACATAAGGTTCTTTATACAATATATGCACCTTATGCTATTTTCAATGGGGAAGAATGGGAGGCAAAGAATGCCACATTGAAAACACATGTTTATGAGCAAGGGAGACTCATGAAATATAGTGTAGAAAATAAAAAGAGCATTAAGACATTACATGGATATAAGCCAAAAATTATTGAATCATTATATGAGGGGAAGGCACTCAATATTCTTGATGCATATCATACATGGATGCTATTAAAAATACAACATCTTGACTCCAGCAAGATACGAGCTGCCTTGTATGCAAAAGTTGTTATGCCTCTTTTTGCATTGGCATTAGCAATTATTCTCTTTTTTAAGATACCGTTTCATACAAGAATGATACATTTTGGTTTGGTTGTTTCTGTTGCACTTGGGGTAACATTCATGATTTGGGGAGTACTATTTGGGCTCAATCAGATTGGTGCAAATGGTGTATTGTCTCCAGAGGTGACAGTCATTATCCCTATTGTGTTGTTGTGGCTCTATGCGATATATGTCTACTTGACAAATGAACGAACAATCCAATAATCATGCCTCTCTTAATGATTTTTAGATAAAATCACTCTAAATATCATGAGGATTTGAAATGCCCATAGATTACAATGCTTTACTAGAGAAATATGGTTCTCCACTCTATATGTATGATTTTGACTATATCGAGAACCGTTATAAAATCCTCAAAGAGGCTTTTTCTGGTAAAAAATCACTGATTAACTATGCGGTCAAGGCAAACTCTAATCTTTCACTCATTCAGCATCTTGCAAAACTTGGTGCAGGGGCAGACTGTGTGAGTATAGGGGAAGTCTATCGTGCAATTGATGCTGGCGTGAATAGATATAAAATTATTTTCTCTGGTGTGGGGAAACGTGATGATGAGATTGAAGAGGCACTCAAAAGAGATATTCTGATGCTTAATATTGAGAGTGAAGCAGAGATGAAGCGCGTAGAGAAAATAGCCAAAAAGCTAGGAAAAGAGGCACGCATCTCTATTCGGGTCAATCCCAATATTGATCCACAGACCCATCCATATATCTCGACGGGACTACACGAGAATAAGTTTGGTGTCGAAATAGATATGGCAAAGTACATGTATATCTATGCCAATAAATCTGAGTATCTCGATCCAGTAGGGATTCACTTTCATATTGGATCACAGTTGACCAATCTTGATCCCATTAGGGAGTCAGCTATCATTGTGGCTGATCTTGTACGTTCACTCAAGGCAATCAAGATTAATATCAGGTTTTTTGATGTGGGTGGTGGTCTTGGCGTTGTGTATGATGATGAGATATTGATTAAAGAGACTGAGTATACAGAGGCAATATTTGAAGCGGTCAAGGGACTAGACTTGACCATTATGTGTGAACCTGGTCGGTATATGGTTGCTAATGCAGGTGCATTTTTTACAAAAGTATTATATGAAAAAAGTAATGGCAATAAACGTTTTGTTATTGTTGATGGTGCAATGAATGATTTGATTCGTCCAAGCCTTTATAATGCCTATCATAAGATTGAAGCATTGGGTATCAAGGGTGAGATTACCCCAGCAGATGTGGTGGGACCTGTATGTGAGAGTGGAGATTTTTTTGGAAAAAGTGTACCATTGCCACCACTGAATCATAATGATATTATTATAGTGCATTCAGCTGGTGCCTATGGGTTTACCATGGCTAGTAATTATAATACACGTCCCAAGCCTGCTGAAGTAGCACTTCAGGGAAAAAAAGATAGGCTTATTCGTAAACGAGAGACCTATGAGGATCAGGTATGTTTTGAGAAGGAGTTCCTACAGTAACTAGGAAGCAGGGGGAAGATTATGATGATACTTGATGAGCTTAGAGAAAAGATAGATAGGGTGGATGACACACTGCTTAGACTTTATAGTGAGCGGATGGAGTTGGTATATCAGGTAGGAGAACTTAAAAATACAGCTGGTGCACCCATTTACCGACCTGAACGTGAACAGGCAATCCTTCGAAGGCTTAAAGAGCAAAATAATGGTAAGCTAACTAATGAAGCAATCGATGCACTTTTCTTGGAACTTTTTGCTGTTGCTCGTAACCTTGAGCGCCCTGAAGCCATTGCTTACTTGGGTCCTGAAGCAAGTTTTACCCATCAAGCAGCAGAGAATAAGTTTGGTGCAATGAGTGCTTACTTTCCCGTTGCAACCATTAAGGGGGTTTTCCGTGAAGTGGCTAACGGTAAGGCAAAATTTGGGGTTGTGCCTATTGAGAATAGCTCGAATGGGATTGTTTCTGATACGATTAGTTGCTTGAATGATTATGATCTTAAGATTATTGCTGAAGTGGTAGTGGAAATACATCATGTATTAGCAACACAGGCAGAGGATATTAAAGAGATTAAACGTATTTATTCTAAAGATATTGCCTTTGGTCAGTGCCAGGACTTTTTAAATGATTTTGGTTTTGATGATGTTGAACAGATTCCAGTAGAGTCTACGGCTAAGGCGGCAAAATTAGCAACTGAAGATTCTCAAAGTGCAGCAATCTGTTCAGCAGTAGCAGCAAAAATATATAATCTTCCAATACTTTTTCAAAATATTGAGGACAAGCAGAATAATCGTACACGTTTTTTTATTATTAGTGATTTTGAAAATACTCAAAGTGGAAATGATAAAACCTCTCTGTTGGTAAAGCTTCTAAATAAACCAGGATCACTGGTAGAGTTTCTTAATGCCTTTGAGTCAGCAAAAATTAATTTAACCAAAATCAAGTCACATATTGTTGAAGGGGACTCAATTTTCTTTATTGAGTTCAATGGACACAAAGATGATTCAAAAATTAAAACAATTCTTCAGAAACATCAAGGTGCTATTAAAATATTGGGTTCATATGTAAAAGAGACAGACGACATTTAAATACTATTGTATGCATTTCTAAAATGCTTTTATTTTTTAAGGTGGCTATTTGCATCCACCGAACAGGGGAAACTTTGAAATTTAATAAAGTTCTAGACGATATCAGGATCTATGAAGCAGGAAAACCCATAGAACTAGTGGTGCGTGAATTTGGTGTAGTGCCTGAAGATGTAATTAAACTCGCTTCCAATGAAAACCCTATAGGAACTTCTCCTGCGGTAGAGAAGACAATCAGAAACTATGCGAACAAAGCACACCTTTATCCTGATGATAGCATGTTTGAACTCAAAGCAGCACTCTCTAGGAAGTATAATATTATAGATGAGAACATTATTATTGGGGCAGGAAGTGATCAGGTGCTGGAGTTCATTTCACGAGTACTGCTTAATGAAAATGAGTCAGTTTTAATGTCAGCAGTGACTTTTGCTATGTATGAGATTTACGCTAAGCAGATGGGTGCAAAAGTTTACCGTACAAAAAGTTGGGAACATAAGTATGATGAATTTATAGAAGCCTATCATATGTATCTCCCACGTATTGTCTATATTTGTACACCCAACAATCCTACGGGTGATGCTACAATCAAAGAGGAAGTGCTGCGTATTATCGAAGCAGTTGATTCAACACAAACACTGATTGTGGTAGATGGTGCTTATATGGAATATGCTGTTGCTAAAAATAAAAAGTATGCTATTTCGCCAAGTAGTCTTTTAAAGTATGAGCATGTGATCTATCTGGGTACCTTTTCTAAAGCTTATGGACTTGGGGGAATGCGTGTAGGGTACGGGATTGCTCAGTCAAAGCTGATTGAAGCACTTTATAAGATGCGTCCACCATTTAATATTACGACACTTTCATTGGCTGCGGCAATTACAGCAACACAAGATGATACTTTTGTCAGGGAGTCTATTGTGTTACACCAAGAACAGATCAAACGCTATGAAGTATTTGCTCAAGAGAATGGATTAGCATATATTGATAGCTATACCAACTTTATTACGTATCTTTTCCCCGATAAAATAGACTCAACAGTAATCTGTGATGCACTACTTAAACGTGGAGTAATTGTGCGAAACCTCATATCTTATGGTATGAATGCTATACGTATTACCGTGGGCACAGCATATCAAAACGATATTTTCTTTAAACATTTTTCAGAGGTTATTGCATGAAACATATAAATATTTTTAAAGCAAGAAAGATAAAAATTGACCTATGTTTAGGTAAAGATTTTACAGTTTCTGAAGTAAAATCTAATAGAATAAAAAAGAACTATCAAAAGACAGCAAAGAGTAAGTATGAATATTAAGAATTATTCTATTAAAGAGTTAGAAACACTGTCACAGGAGATACGCAATCGCATATTAGAGATTGTTAGCAAGAATGGTGGGCACTTGAGTTCTACCATGGGAGCAACTGATCTTATTGTAGCAATGCATAGGGTATTTGATGCCAAGAAAGACCCATTTATTTTTGATGTTTCTCATCAGGCCTATGCTCACAAACTACTTACTGACCGTTGGGAAAGTTTTAAGACGTTACGACAATTTGGCGGTATTTGTGGCTACACAAAACCCAAGGAGTCTCCCTATGATTATTATGTAGCAGGACATAGCTCTACTTCTATCTCTTTGGCGGTGGGAGCGGCTAAAGCAATTGCCCTTAAAGGAGAGTGCCGTACTCCTATTGCTTTTATTGGGGATGGAAGTATGAGTGCGGGAATGGTTTATGAGGCGCTTAATGAGTTGGGCGATAGAAAATACCCAGTAGTCATTATTCTTAATGACAATGAAATGAGTATTGCCAAACCTATTGGTGCAATTTCTAAACTACTTTCACAAACTATGGCAAGCTCTTTTTATCAAAAATTTAAAGGGAGAGTGGAGAAGATATTAGAGCACCTTCCTGAGAGTGCTACCTATATGGCAAAGCGTTTTGAAGAGAGCTTAAAACTTATTACACCTGGGATTCTTTTTGAAGAGATGGGTATTGAATATATTGGTCCAGTAGATGGACATGACATAGGAGCCCTGATTGAAACAATGAAGGTAGCTAAAAACTTTGGTAAACCAGTAATTATTCATGCACAGACCACTAAAGGTAAGGGGTATGAGATTGCTGAAGGTACAAAAGAGCATTGGCATGGTGTTGGGGCATTTGATTTAGAGACAGGCAAGGCATACAAAAAAAGTAGTACCAAAACTGCTACACAGATCTTTTCTGAGACGTTAGCAATGATGGCTGACGGTGATGATAAGATTGTTGGTGTGACTGCTGCCATGCCAAGTGGTACCGGAATTGATATGGCAATGAAGAAATATCCTGAGCGTTTTTGGGATGTAGGGATAGCTGAACAGCATGCTGTTACCTCCATGGGACCACTTGCCAAAGAAGGATTTAAGCCTTTCTGTGCCATCTATTCAACATTTCTTCAGCGAGGGTATGATCAAGTAATTCATGATATTTGCTTGATGGATCTTGGTATTACTTTTGCTCTTGATCGTGCTGGAATTGTTGGAGAAGATGGAGAGACACATCAAGGGGTTTTTGATATTTCATACCTTAGACCTATCCCCAATATAACACTATTAGCTCCCTATAATGAGAGCAGTATGAAAAAGGTAATGGCTTTTGCTAAAGACTACGAAAGCCCCTGTGTCTTCCGTTATCCTAGAGGTGCCTTTCTTGCAAAAGATTGTGAAGTACCTGATTATGAGCTTGGTAAAGCACATCTGTTACAAGAAGGAGAGAGTGATATACTTTTAGTAGGTTACGGTAATGGAGTAGGTAGAGCAGAACAAACAGCGGTATTGCTTGCACAGAAGCCTGCAATTCTTGATCTACGTTTTGTCAAACCACTTGATAAAATAATGCTAAAAATATTGAGTAAAAAGTATAGACGCTGGTATCTTTTTTCTGACTCTGCAAGGCAGGGAGGGGTAGGATCTGCCATTTTGGAACTCTTTGTTGAATTGGGTATTGACAATGTAGCATTAATTTCTTTTGAGTATGATGATAATTTTATTACCCATGGGAACACAAAACTAGTAGAGGAAAGTCTAGGGATATTGCCTATACAAATTGCTCAGAGAATTAATGAAGAATAGTGGTTATATGTATCGCAAAAGCACTAAACTTAATAAAATGCTTCAAGTATTTTATTAAGTTTAGTGACAAACAAGGAACGTGAATGAATGAATATATTTTTACCAGCGAATCAGTAACTGAAGGACATCCTGACAAGATGTCAGATCAGATATCCGATGCAATTTTGGACTACATTATTGCAGAGGATCCTAATGCTAGAGTGGCATGTGAGACATTATTGAGCAATGGTTTTTGTGTGATTGCAGGTGAATTGAAAACAACAACGTATGCTCCTATGCAAGAGATTGCCCGTGAGGTAATACGCGATATTGGCTATACTGATGTGGCATATGGGTTTGATTACAGAAGTGCAGGGATACTCAATGGGGTTGGAGAGCAGTCTTCTGATATTAATCAAGGAGTTGACCAAGTAAGTGGGGAGATTGGTGCAGGAGACCAAGGCCTAATGTTTGGCTATGCTTGTAAAGAGACACCTGAATTGATGCCATTGCCTATTATACTAGCACACAGACTAACTTCAAAATTGGCAGAGGTACGCAAGAATGGTACGGTACCATTCCTTAGACCTGATGGCAAAGCACAGGTTTCTGTAAAATATATTGATGGAAAGCCAATTAGTGTCGATACAGTAGTTGTCTCTACACAGCACCATGATAATGTTTCATTAGAACAAGTACAAAAGGCAGTACATGAAGAGGTGATTAATCCAGTACTTGATACCTATGATATGTTGCATGATGAGATTGTTTACCATATTAATCCAACAGGTCGTTTTGTTATTGGCGGTCCTCAGGGGGATGCAGGACTAACAGGACGTAAGATTATTGTCGATACCTATGGGGGCTCTTGTCCACATGGGGGAGGTGCATTTTCAGGAAAAGATCCAACCAAAGTAGACCGTTCTGCTGCTTATGCAGCACGTCATATTGCTAAAAATCTTGTAGCAGCAGGTACTTGCGAAAAAGTAACACTTCAGATAGCCTATGCAATTGGAGTAGCAAAGCCTGTCTCAATTTATGTCAATACACATAAAACTGCTCATATTGATGAGGAAAAAATTATCAAATGCATTGAAACACTCTTTGACTTGACCCCTAAAGGGATTATAGACTCTCTTAATTTATTACACCCAATTTACCGAAAAACAGCAATATATGGACACTTTGGTAGAGAAGATCAGGGGTTTGGTTGGGAGAAGCTAGACAGAGTCGATGATATTAAGTCGTTTTTAAACATTTAATTAAAGAATCATTTAAACAACTTTTGCTATAGTTTGAGCATCTTAATAAAGGAGAAATAAAATGGCAGTAATTATTACAGATACTTGTATCAACTGTGCCGCTTGTATTGATGAGTGTCCCGTAGAGGCTATTGTTGATGAGGACGATAACCCAACAGGTGAAGAGATTTATTATGTTTATCGTGATAAATGTGTTGAGTGTGTGGATCACTTTGAAGTCCCAGCATGTGCTGAAGCATGCCCTACAGAGGGATGTATCCAATGGGATGACCCTGTTGATGGTATGCCTTCATCAGCCGATAGAGGCACAAAGGGTGAGCCAGTTATTGAAGACTAGTTCCTCTTTTTAAGGTCGGGTTTTCCCCGACTATTTCTGAATATCTTCTCTTTTTCTCTTTTAATAATTTTTTAATATCTTTTTAGATAGAATTCCGCCCGAATACTTCACTTGTCGAAGTAAATTATCCCGTAGGAATTATAGATGGAACAAACACTATCAATCATTAAGCCAGATGCAGTTAAAAAGAATGTTATAGGACAGATTCTTGCACGTTTTGAAGAAGCAGGGCTGAGAATTGCAGCAACCAAAAAGACTAGACTCTCTAAAGTTGATGCAGAAGCATTTTATGCAGTACACAAAGGTCGTCCTTTCTTTGGTGAACTTGTTGAGTTTATGATTTCAGGTCCAGTTGTTGTTTCTGTTCTTGAAGGAGAGAATGCAATGGCAAAAAATAGAGAACTAATGGGAGCAACTGATCCAAAAGAGGCGGCACCAGGTACGATTAGAGCAGATTTTGCTGATAGTATTGATGCTAATGCAGTACATGGAAGCGACTCTCTTGAGAATGCAAAGGTCGAGATTGATTTTTTCTTTGCTCAGAGGGATATCCGTTAATTAAGAAGATTTTTTGAAAATTATTTTTGATAAAGTAGGCAGTACCCCCAAACCTATTGAACTTGAAGTTCGAGGGATAACACTAAGTGGTACGCTACAAAAAAGTGGTTATCATCTTGTTCTACTTGATGCTTTTATAAAAGGGAAAATGCCCCTTTTTTGTGATAGATGTGGAGAGAAATATCTTTATAGGGTTTCTTTTGAGCTGAAGTTGACACTTAGTGACCAAGTATCGGAAAATAAAGATGATTTAGATATAATCGAATTTTTAGATGGCATTATCGATATAACGTACATTATTGAGAGTGAAATCAATGCAATAGAGGGTGTGTTTCATTATTGTGACCAATGTGACGGTAATGACGAACTTCTTGAGATAGAATATTAATTTTTTAGTAAAGGATAGAGTATGGCAGTACCTAAAAGACGTGTAAGCAAAACAAGAGCAGCAAAGAGAAGAACGCATTATAAACTAACACTTCCAATGCCAATTAAAGATGCAGATGGAACATGGAGAATGCCTCACCATATGAACATGACAACAGGTGAGTACAAGTCTAGTAAAGCGTAAGCATAATGATAAAGATCGCAATTGATGCGATGGGTGGGGATTTTGGTTCCGAACCTATTATTGAAGGTGTCGTTCAGGCACTTGAAGGAAGAACTTTTTTACCCATACTCGTAGGTCAAAAAGAAGAGATTCTTGCTTTTCTACCCCAATATTATATTAATAAAGTAGAGATTATTGAAGCCTCTGATGTCATTGATATGGCTGATCAGGCAACCAATGCACTTAAGCGTAAAGATTCCTCTATTTATAAAGCGGTAGAACTTGTACGAAATAAAAAGGCAGATGCAGTGGTGTCTGCTGGACATAGTGGTGCAACAATGACACTAGCAACACTACGTATGGGTCGTCTACCACATATCTCCAAACCAGCACTAGCTACATTGATGCCAAGTCTTGGTGACAATAAGACATTGGTACTTGATGTTGGTGCAGTGACAGATTGTACGCCACAAAATCTTTATGAATTTGGCGCAATGGGTGAAGCATATATTGAAAAAATATTTCATATAGAAAACCCACGTGTAGGACTTCTTTCGAATGGTTCTGAGGATAGCAAAGGGAATGCTTTAACGAAAGAAGCTTTCATGCTACTGAAGAACCTTAAAGGGTTTGTTGGGAATGTAGAAGGAAAGAATATTTTTGATGGTAGTGTTGATGTGGTTGTCTGCGATGGATTTACAGGAAATATTCTACTTAAAACAAGTGAAGGTGTTGTGACCACGGTCTTTGCTTTGATGAAACAGTATATACGCAAATCGCTTCCTGCAAAAATTGGTGCACTAATGATGCGAAAGAAGGTTTTCATCAATATGAAAAAAGAGGTTGATAAAGATGAGTATGGTGGTGCACCACTACTTGGTATTGATGGGTGTGCTATTATCTCACATGGTGCCTCTAATGCAAAAGCAATCAAAAATGCTATTTTCCAAGCAATGGACTATATGCAGTCTGATGTTAATAGTGAGATAGAGTCACTTTTAACGTAATAAGATATAATCAAAGAGGAGACACTTTATCCTCTGTTCTGTCTTCTTTATCCCTCCAAGTATTAGAAATTTATGGTAAAATAGAATTAGAATTTATGACTTAAGGATTTAGATGTTTCATGCCTCTCTCTATGCTTCTTTTCGGTCTATTGGTGCGTATGTTCCCCCCAAAACTCTTTCCAATAAAGATCTTGAGAAGATAGTTGATACCAGTGATGAATGGATTACCAAGCGTACAGGAATTAAAGAGCGTCATATTGCGGCCGATAATGAGTATACCAGCGATATGGGTACCAAAGCAGCAAAACAAGCAATAGAACGTGCTGGGCTTAAGCCTGAAGAGATTGATTTAGTTCTATGTGCTACCGTGACACCTGATTACTTCAATATGCCCTCTACTGCTTGTATTATTTCGGACAAGCTAGGTATTCAAAATGTACAAGCATTCGATATATCTGCTGCTTGTAGTGGATTTGTCTATGTGCTTTCTATTGCTAAAGCATTTATTGAATCAGGTATGAAAAAGAATGTTTTAGCCATAGGGGCTGAAAAGTTCTCATCAATTGTAGACTATACGGATAGAAGTACATGTATTCTATTTGGTGACGGTGCAGGTGCAGCAGTTATCTCTGCAACAGAAAATAGAGATGATGCCTTTATGGATGTTCATGCAAGTGCCGATGGTTCCTATGCAGACTTTCTTGTAACACCCGCTCCGGGTACAGTTAACCCTGTTAGTCAAAAAGTAATTGATGAAGGGTTAAATTTTGTTCAAATGAAGGGGAATGAAACCTTTAAGCTGGCAGTGAAGACCCTAACAAAAGATGTTAAAGAAATTCTTGCTAAGAATGAGATTATTTCAGAGGATATTCCTCATTTTATACCACATCAGGCAAATTATCGTATTATCAAAGCAGTGGGAGATGCCCTTAAAATGCGAGAAGATCAAGTGGTTTTAACTGTTCATAAATATGGCAATACCTCGGCTGCCTCTATTCCTATGGCAATTAATGATATTTGGGAGTCCGGCAGGCTTCAAAAAGGTGAATTGATGCTTCTTGATACTTTTGGTGGAGGGCTGACTTGGGCTTCAGCTCTTCTTCCGTTTGCAGGAGAAGCAAGCAAATAAGTCTTTTTATTCACACAAGTATTATTGATTATAATTATATTTTTCTGCCTTTTTAAAAAAGTAGAGTTGAAAAGTAACAGAGCATAAAGGTTATTTGTGAAAATAGGATTTATTGGTGATATTGTAGGGAAGCCTGGTCGTTTTATTATTAAAGAGCACCTTCAAGTACTTCGAGATAAGTACTCTCTTGATTTTGTTATTGCCAATGCAGAGAATGCTTCCCACGGTTTTGGACTAACGGTCAAGAATTGTGAAGAGTTATTGGAGTATGGCATTGATGTAATGACTGGTGGGAACCATAGTTTTGACAAGAGAGAGATCTTTAAACTCTTTGAAACCCACCCTCTTATACGTCCCATAAATTACCCAGAAGCAACACCAGGGAAAGGACTTTACCGTACACGTATTGGTAATAATGAGATTGCAGTAATCAACCTAATGGGATACTACACTATGCCGATGGTTGATAATCCCTTTACAAAGGTTGTGCCAGTAATTGCTTCATTGAAAGCTGAGGGAGTGAAACATATTATCATAGATATGCATGCAGAGGTGAGTGCAGAGAAAAATGCATTGTTGCACCTTTTTAGAGGAGATGTTTCTGCTATTCTAGGTACCCATACACATGTAGGAACTGATGATCTTCAGATAACAAGCGGTTGTTGTTATGTGACCGATGTAGGGTTGACTGGTTGTCGTGATGGTGTGATTGGTATGGATAAAGAGGTGCCGATACACCGTTTTCTTACTGGTACAGGTGGACATTATGATATTCCAAAGAATTGCAAGGCAATCTTTCAGATGATTATATTTGAATTAAATGATGAGGGACGATGCATAGATGCTAAAAAGATTAAAATCTATGAAGAAGAAGCACAAGTAGTGACATCTGCTTGGTTGGAAGAGTAATCGACCTATTTTTTAAATAAATATTTTAAATTACTAGGGAAAAATGATAGCTATAGTAATTGTGATTGGGATAAAGATGTTATTAATCTTTCCAGAGTTTCTGAGAGTTTTCTCACGATATAACAGCAGTAATTTTTAGCTCCAATATCCAAGCATGGAATTGGTATATGATTTTCTAGAATAAGTAATCCAAAAAGATATTTTTGTAGATTAGATATTTTTCTTGATACGTACTTTTTTTGGCGAGAGAAGCTCCATTGCCACTTTGACCATAGGTTCTTCGAGCAGAATGGAGGGGTCTTTCTCTTTAGATGCTTCGGTATTTCCTGCATCTGGAGCAATACATGAACTTTTCATTTCAATATCTTTAGATATCAAGTCAGCATCGGTGCCACTATGTGTAGATATGGGTTGTGCGGTGACAATATTTTTATCTTCAGATATACTATTTTTTAAGGTTTTGTCGCTATCTTCTACTGGTTTTTTGTTGCTACTTGTTGGAGCTTTTTTTTTAATAATATTTTTGATTGTGGTTTCTAAGCCAAAGATTTCTTTGACAAACATATTGATTAGTCCCCAGTGCTTAATAAGCATTTTTTTATCATTTTCTTCAGCAGTTGATTCCCATGTTAGAAGGTTCTCCTCGAAACCAATAAAGGTAATATTTTTCTCAAAACAGCTTCCAAGGTCATAGTCTCGGTCATAAATCTTTTTAATAAAGATATCAAAAAGATTAGTACTGGGTTCTACATTTTGAGTATCAAGAGAAGAAGTGTGAGTATTTTGAGCCACCATGTTACTGCTACTATCAGGCGCCTCTTTTTCTATTTTTGATAAAATTTCTGGTGAGAGAATCTCCTCTTCTGTAATTGTAATAACTTCTTTTGACATAGAAGCTTGTTTGGGGGTATTAACAATTTTACTACTTACTGTTACTCCCTTAAGCTCTTGCTCTAGACCACGTATCATGGCATCGATTTCTTTTATTTCAAGGGCTTCAACCATTTTGAAAAGTACCAAAGAGAGAACAAACTCTCCATCGCTTCCTAGGGCTAATAGACCTTTAGACTCTGCAATAGTACGAAAAAATCGCTCAATAATCATTGTGCTGAGCTTGCTGCTACCTTCGAGTAATAGATTTTTAAGATAGAGTGTTAATTCATCAAGAATCATCTCTGCCTCATAGTCGGCTGCTTTACGAATAAATCTTAAAATAGCATCATTATTTTTATTGATAATATTATCTAAGAGTGTTTCTAGCATACTTGGTTCTATGATACCAAGCATGCCTGTTACAGTTGCAACATCAACATGGTTTTGTGAATAGACAATTGCTTGATCAAGCAGTGTCAGGGAGTCTCGCAAGCTTCCTGCACCCGTACGAGCAATAATCTCAATAGCCTCTTTTTCAAATTCAATTTTTTCGAGGTTGAGAATATGCCCAAGGTGTTGTGCTGTTAAATTTTGTGGGATCTTTTTAAAACGAAAGTGTTGTGTTCTAGATAGAATGGTTGCAGGCAGCTTGAGTGGATCGGTAGTAGCAAGGATAAATTTGACAAAATCAGGCGGTTCTTCGAGTGTTTTGAGTAGGGCATTAAATGCTTGATTGGTAAGCATGTGGACTTCATCAATAATAAAAATCTTGTAGCGAGCAGAGCTTGGTTTGTATTTGGTGTGCTCAATGAGATCTTTGATATCATCAATTCCACGGTTACTTGCCGCATCCATCTCAATGGTATCCATATGGCGATTTTCTGTTGCCATCACACAATGAATGCATTCACCACAAGGATGAGAGCTAGCACCTTTTTCGCATAAAAGTGCTTTGGCAAAGATACGTGCAGTGGAGGTTTTTCCACTTCCTCTTAGGCCAGAGAAGAGGTAGGCATGAGAGAGTTGTTGATTATCCAGTGCCAGTGAAAGTGTTTGGGAGACTGCCTCTTGTCCAATTAAATCATTGAAGGTGGTAGGACGGTATTTTCTGGCTAGGGCTAATGACACCACCACCTCCTCAATTTATAGTAATATATTGTAGTCAATTTTTACTTTTGGTTGGTATAACTGAGAAGAATTTATGAAAGAGAAAAGATACTGCTTGAATGATGTAAAAAAGAGCAAGACATGCAGAGCATAAGCTAGATGTGACAAATTATATAAATGCAATATTTTAAAAATACTATTTCTCTTCCTCTTTCTTCTGCAAACCTCTTCCTACGGAAAAATGCGCTATAATCCTTCCAATTTACTTCCCTTTAAAAGTGAGAATATATGAATTATGAGCCAAGTGAGATTGAAGCCAAATGGCAACGAAAATGGGAAGAGGAGCAGGCTTTTGAGCCAAATGATTCTCTGACACAAAAGAAGAAATATATTTTAAGCATGTTTCCGTTTCCAAGTGGTCGTCTGCACATGGGACACGTACGAAACTATACTATTGGTGACGCATTGGCACGTTATTACCGCAAGCAAAAATTTAATGTACTACATCCTATCGGATGGGATGCTTTTGGCATGCCTGCAGAGAATGCCGCAATCAAGCATGGTAGACACCCTAAAGAGTGGACCTATGGTAATATTGACTATATGCGTAAAGAACTTAGTGCATTGGGTCTTAGCTTCTCCAAAACACGTGAGTTTGCTACTTGTAATGAAGCTTATACCAAACATGAGCAGAAGTTTATTATTGAAATGTATAAGAAGGGACTACTCTATCGTGAGAGTACGACAGTCAATTGGTGCGAAAGCTGTCATACTGTACTTGCCAATGAACAGGTTGAAGAGGGGTGCTGTTGGCGTTGTGATAATCCTGTTAGGCTTAAAAAGATGCCTGGATATTACTTAAATATTATCTCCTATGCAGATGAACTGCTTGAGAATCTTGAACAGCTCGATGGTAAATGGCCCCATCAGGTTATTGCGATGCAGAGAAATTGGATTGGGAAGTCTCAAGGACTCTCATTTAGGTTTGAGTTGAGTCAAGAGAGCAAAGTAAAACTTGGTAGAGAGTTTGATGGATATGAAGTTTTTACTACACGTCCCGATACAGTTTATGGAGTGACTTATTCTGCACTAGCAGTGGAGCATCCTATTACAAAATATTTAGTTGAGCAAGGACTACTTGAAGCCAGCGTAATTGAGAAAATCAAAGCCATTGCTAGTATGACAGAAGTAGAGCGTGCACAACAGGACAAAGAGGGGTATCCACTGGGTATATCCGTTGTGCATCCGCTTACTGGAGAAGAGATCCCTGTTTGGACAGCAAATTTTGTATTGGCAAGCTATGGTAGTGGTGCAGTTATGGCAGTACCAGCACATGATGAACGTGATTTTGAATTTGCTACCAAGTATGATTTGCCAATTAAGCGTGTTATTGAGGGGGGTGAGAATTTGCCCTATATTGGGAATGGGATACTTATTGAGAGTGAACATTTTAGTGGCGCAAAGAGCGATGAGGCAAAGAGAGCTATTATTAACTATATGGAGGAAAAGGACAAGGGTAGAGGGACGACTAACTATAAACTACGTAATTGGGGAGTTAGCCGTCAACGCTATTGGGGTGCACCAATTCCATTTGTTCATTGCGATGATTGTGGACTTGTGCCTGAAAAATTTGAAAATCTACCTGTTACGCTTCCTGAAGATGTGGAGATTACTGGAGAGGGAAATCCACTAGAAAACCACCCAACATGGAGATTCTGTCAGTGTCCTAGGTGTGGCAAGGATGCTGTACGCGAAACAGATACACTTGATACCTTTGTACAGTCAAGTTGGTATCAGTTTCGTTATGCGACTAACTCTAAAAAATGGAATGAAATTGGTATTGATAAAGATGAAGCCAACTACTGGCTAGGTATTGATCAATATATTGGTGGGATTGAGCATGCCATCTTACACCTACTCTATGCACGTTTTTTTACTAAAGTACTTAGGGATTTTGGTTACCATAGTATTGATGAGCCTTTTACACACCTATTAACACAAGGAATGGTGCTTAAAAATGGTATAAAAATGAGTAAGTCTAAAGGTAATACAGTCGATCCTGATGCTTTGGTGCAGAAGTATGGTGCTGATACGGCACGTCTATTTATTCTCTTTGCCGCACCGCCACAAAAAGAGCTTGAGTGGAATGATTCAGCCGTAGAGGGTGCTTTTAAGTTTATCAAAAAACTATATGATCGCAAAAATAAAGTAATAAGTGATACATTATCTCAAATCGATCACAGTAGTTTAGATAAAGAGAGTAAACTGGCACGTCAGAAAGTATATGAAGCCCTAAAAAAATCAACTGATGTCTATGAGAATACTTTTGCTTTCAATACACTCATTGCCGCTTGCATGGAGGCACTTAATGCACTCGATAAACAGAAAAGTAGCGATGTTTGGACAGAGGGGATGTATATTATGCTTAATTTACTTGAACCAATAATTCCACATATAACAACTGAACTGAGTGAACAACTCTTTAATAGAGACAATCTTAGAACAAACATACAAGTCAAAGAAGAAGTTTTTGTACAAGAGAGTATCCTTTATATGGTAATGATTGGAGGGAAAAAACGGACAGAGATTGAAGTTAACCCGTCTACCTCACAAGAGGATATTCTTGTTGCCGCTAAAGTAGCAGGAGAGAAGTGGCTTCAGAATATGCAAATTGTCAAAGAGATTGTTGTGCCTGGTAAATTGGTTAATTTGGCAGTTAAGCCAATTACTTAGTGAAGAATATGCATATAAAATATAATTTTATTTTTATACAATTAAAGGGTAGACAAGATGAAGATTATCAATAAATATTTTTTGAAGAAAAATATACCAAAATATGTCATACTTTATATACCATACTTCATGATGATAGTATTGCTATTGACTGCCTGTAGCTATAAGCCCTCTGCCCATTCGATTAAAAAATTCTTTGGTAATAATATATTTATTGAAGTCAATGTTGACAGAGCAGAACCTGAAAATGCATCCTATATTAAAGATGAGATGAATCGGATTGTTTACCAGCATTTTAAAGGACATGTTGTTTCTAAAGAGGCAGCAGAAAGTCAGATATATATTGATTACCATGGAAGTACATTTGAGCCACTTACCTATACCAATGGATATGTAACACGTTACCGTGTCAACATGCAGGTACATTTTCATATGATTACCCCAAAAGGTGTATTGGATAAAACAATTTCTACGATTTATGAGTCTGATATTGAAGAGAGCGCACTACGGTCATCCACGTTACGTATTGAGGCAATTAAAAACGGATTGAAAAAGGCTATGGATGAGTTCATTACATATGTGAGTGTCAAAGGAGTATTAAATGTTAAACGCTAAGTATTGAGACAATGGATTTAATCACTTTTTTAGACCAAAAACCACTTTACTACAAAGAGATAGATCATGAGCGAGTACATATTGCCTATGGGGTACTCAAGTCATATATCAAGCATCCTAGAACAATTCATATAGTAGGTACAAATGGAAAAGGAAGCATAGGGCGAATGATTGCTCATCTTGCATGGTGTCAAGGAGCGAGTATTGAACCATATGAAAAAAATTCTTTCTGTTTTTCGGTAGGACACTACACCTCTCCTCATATTTTAAAGTTTAATGAACGTATTTGGATAAATGGTACAGATATCTCCGATGAGGTGCTTGAGTATGCGCATCAGAGACTTTATGGTATTCTTGGCAAAGAGATGAGTCAAGCACTCTCCTATTTTGAGTATACAACACTACTTGCATTGGTTGTATTTGAAAAATGTGATTTGATAATACTTGAGGCAGGGCTTGGTGGTGAATTTGATGCAACCAATATTTGTGACAAAGAACTTTCTGTTATCACTCCCATTGGTATTGATCATCAGGCATTTTTGGGTAATACCATCGTAGAGATCGCAACAACAAAAATACGCAGTATTCAAAAAAAAGTTTTGTTAGCCCCACAGCCATATTCAGAAGTGGTAGAAGTAGCAAAAAAAGTTGCAAATGATACAAAATCAACCCTTGTGTTTGCTCAACTATTTGAAGATAATCCCATAGA
Source organism: Sulfurovum sp. (assembly GCA_020525365.1). Classification (NCBI taxonomy): domain Bacteria; kingdom Pseudomonadati; phylum Campylobacterota; class Epsilonproteobacteria; order Campylobacterales; family Sulfurovaceae; genus Sulfurovum; species Sulfurovum sp. The sequence goes on from JAIZOF010000001.1 coordinate 186,912, forward strand.
GGATATCTGCAAGAGCTACTCCTGTGTATTAAAGCAAATTGCCAAACAAAAAGGTTGGCCGAACTTTCTTATACAAAATGCTATGGTTGCTATGCAGGCTTTAGATATGCTAGAGATACCGTATGACCTAAGAGATCTTGAAAGCCTAAGACTTTTTGGTCGTTTCTATCCAGTGACAGAAAATATTCGTATTGATGTTGGACACAATTTATTGGCAGCAAAAGTTATTGTAGAAGCAATGGAGCCTAAAACAGTACTCATTTACAATTCACTCGATGATAAAGATTATGAGATAATATTACGGATACTAAAACCTAAGCTTAAACGTGTAGAGATTATTGATATTAATTCACAGCGTGCAACAACCAAAGTATCGATAGAGTTTGCACTTGAGAGGATTGGAATACCTTATAGTGATTTTAATGGCATACTTGATAAGAATGAATATTATTTGGTCTTTGGGTCATTTTATACTGTTGAAGCATTTTTAAAAACTATCAAAATTAAATAAGGTGAAAATTATGCTATCTCAAGCAGCTATCTACGAATATCTCAAAAATCAGTATTCAGCACCCAGTGCTTCTTTGCTTCTTTGTAAAAATGATAAAGAGGCAAGTCAGATTGCTGACGTGGCAATACTTCTTAACTATAGCACATTTGTGCTACCCGATATTCGTACTAGTACGGGAGAGAACTTACGAAGCTATTCAGAAGAGATACAGCAGTTTATGCTTACTTTGACAAGGTATCATAATTCGTCACAGAGTAATACATTACAATCTACGAGACATCCAAAGCTTCTCATCTCCCCTATCAAAACCATATTGCTTCCTTTTCCAAAACCAGAATACTTTTCTCAAAAACAGATTACATTTGGCGAGATGATTGACCTGAAGGCATTTAAAGATGAGCTTTACCATTGGGGTTATCATTTTACTGATATTACTGTAAGTCGTGGAGAGGTTTCATTTCGTGGAGATATCATTGATATCTTTCCTATTCAAAGTGAGAATCCTTACCGCATTTCGCTCTTTGATGAGGAGATTGAAAGTATTTATATGTTTGATAAGAATAGTCAAAAACGTATTGGAGAAGAGATAGAAAGCTTTGAGATGACACCAGCATTTTTAGCATTAGATGATATGCAGTATAAAATGCTCAAAAATAGGTGTAAATGTAGTCCATATGAGAGTTTTGTTAAAGATATTGATGCGCTTGGATTGTGGCATCTTGATACGCTTGGAGAGAGTGCATTAGTGCAGCACAAAGCATTACTTGCCCATAACCTTGATGAGGAGATTAATGAGATTTATGAACTTGATTTTCCACTGATACCACGTAAAGATTTTCTACTACCTACTATTCCTGAAGCTAAAACTTATCGTGATCTTGAGGTGGCAGATCCCAATAAGTTACTCGAAGCTCATAAAGAGAAGCAGATTATAGTTTTGGCAAAGAATGAGAGTGTTGTTCGTGGTTCTCAACTGAGTAGTTTTGAAAATATTGAGTTTGTCTATCAAGAGGGTATTGTCAATATCATGGGATCAGAGCAACTAATTCTCTCTTTAAATAAACCAATTAAGCGTAAAAAAGTTAAAAAGTCAGCCATTGTTCTTGATGAACTTAATCTTGGTGATTATGTGGTGCATGAAAACCATGGTGTAGGGATATTTAAAGGGATTGAAAAACGAGAAGTACTTGGCGCTACTTCAGAATTTGTATCTATTCAGTATCACAATGAAGACATGTTATTTATTCCTGTAAGTAATCTTGAAGTGATAGATCGTTATATAGCAGAGGGAGGGGCTTTACCTATCCTTGACCGTATGGGAAAAGCAAGCTTTAGCAAGCTTAAAGCAAAGGTTAAAGAGAAACTTTTTGCCATCGCCTCACAAATTATCAATCTATCTGCACAACGACATCTTAAAAAGGGCATTATACTGAAGGTACCAAGCGAGCATGCCATATTCATGTCTAAAGCAGGATTTATACATACAGAGGATCAAGAGCATACCATTATGGAGATGCTTGATGATATGCAAAGTGGTCGTATGATGGATAGACTACTCAGTGCTGATGTTGGTTTTGGAAAGACAGAAGTAGCAATGAATGGAATATTTGTAGTAGCAAGGAATGGATATCAAGCAATGATGATTGCCCCTACAACCCTATTGAGTGCACAACACTACAAGAGCCTAAAAGAGCGTTTTTCTGGTTGGAATATTTCAGTGGCACGATTTGACCGTTACACAACAGTCAAAGAGAAGAATGCGATTCTCAAAGGACTTTCTGAAGGAAATATTGATGTAGTAGTAGGTACTCATGCGCTACTCAAGGCAAAATTCAAGAGCCTTGCGCTTGTAGTCATTGATGAAGAGCATAAGTTTGGAGTGAAGCAGAAAGAGACACTCAAAGAGATGAGTATCGATACTCATCTACTCTCGATGTCTGCTACACCCATTCCTCGTTCACTTAATATGGCACTATCTCAGGTTAAGTGTTTTTCTGAAATTCTGACGCCACCAACTGAGCGTCAAGGAGTACGAACTTTTATTAAAAGTTATGATGACAAGGTAATTAAAGAGGCAATTTTACGCGAATTGCGCCGTGGGGGGCAGATCTTTTATGTTTTTAATGCTATTGCTGGTATTGAAGAAAAGAAAAAAATACTACTAGAAATATTACCCAAACTACGTATTGCAGTACTTCACTCTAAAATTTCTGCAAAAGAGACTGAAAATGAAATGATAAAATTTGAAAATGGAGAATATGATGTGCTGCTCTCTACTTCTATCATCGAGTCAGGTATTCATATGCCACATGCTAATACAATCATTGTCGATGGTGCGGATAACTTTGGTATGGCAGATCTCCATCAGCTTCGTGGACGTGTTGGGCGTGGAGAGAGAGAAGGTTATTGTTACTTTATAGTTACCAATAAAGAGCACCTAAGTGAAAATGCTAGACGTAGGTTACTTGCACTTGAGTCACACTCTGACTTGGGTAGTGGTGCCGTGCTAGCATTTCATGATCTTGAGATTCGTGGGGGTGGAAATATTATTGGAGAAGCACAAAGTGGACATATTAAGCAGATAGGCTACAGTCTCTACTTACGTATGCTTGAAGATGCTATTTGTGAACTAAGTGGTCAGAGCAAAGAAGTGACTAGGCAAGTTGATATGAAGTTAGCCGTACAGGCATATCTGAGTGAAGAGCTTATTGTAGAGGATAGATTACGCTTAGAGCTTTATCGTAGGTTGGTACAGTGTGAGACAGCAGGAGAGGTGTATGAGATAGAAAATGAGATTGCTGATAGGTTTGGAAAGCTTGATACCATTACTCGCCAGTTCATTGATGTGATGGTCATGAAGGTACTTGCCAGAGAACAGGAAATATCTAAAGTCTCTTCCTATGGTGAGAATATCTTTATTGAGTTTGCTCAAGAGGACAAAGCACGTGTGACACTTAAGGCACGAAGCAAAGATGATGATGATATTATTATTACAGCAATGGGATATTTAAAAGAAAAAAAGTGCTGTTAAACTTTAGTTAGCCTCGCTCAAGTATAATTTGCACTATCAACTATTCAGGAGAGAACCTTGAGTCAAACAATTCAAAATATTAGAAAAGAGATTTCCAAAGTTTTGGTCGGACAAGACAAGATGGTAGAGGGGCTACTTGCAGGTTTACTCTGTCGTGGACATATTCTGCTTGAGGGGGTTCCAGGGCTTGCTAAAACTACGGCAGTCAATGCTATGGCAAAGACACTTGGATTGAACTTCAAGCGTGTACAATTCACACCAGACCTGCTCCCTTCTGATATTATTGGAACAGAGATATATGATCCATCCAATAATACATTTAAGATTAAACAAGGACCAGTTTTTACCAATTTGCTCTTAGCCGATGAGATAAATCGTGCACCAGCAAAGGTACAGTCAGCCCTTTTGGAAGTAATGCAAGAGCGTCAAGTAACTATTGGTGATGAGACCTTTAAAATAGACCTACCATTTTTGGTTATGGCAACACAGAATCCTGTTGAACAAGAGGGGGCATATGAGCTTCCAGAGGCACAACTTGACCGTTTTATGATGAAGGTAGTTGTGGGCTATAATACTAAAAAAGAGGAACTTGAGATTGCCCGACGTGTAGCAAATAGTAGCTTTGAAGAGATACAGCAAGTAGCAACCAAAGAGGATCTTGAACGTATCCGGAAGGAAGCGATGGAAGTGCATATGGATGAAGAGATGGAGAAATATATTATCGAACTTGTTGCAACTACCCGTAATCCTAAAGCCTATGGGCTTGAGGAGCTTGAGGCATTCATTGAGTTTGGTGCTAGTCCACGTGCGAGTATCGATATGTACAAAGCTTCTCGTGCTATTGCTTACCTTAAAGGACAGGACTATGTTTCACCACTTGAGATTGCCTATATTGCTAAAGAAGTACTACGACACCGTATTATCCTCAGCTATGAAGCACAAGCAGAAGATGTGACACAGGATTATATTATTGAAAAAATATTAGCTGCTGTACCCATACCATAGACAGTAGCAATAAATAAGTTTGAAAAATAAAATATTATCAGAGGAAATGGTTTGAACAAAGCAGTTAAGAAGATTGCCTTAAAGACCAAAAAGCAGGTTTATGGTGATATGCTTGGAAACAATGCTTCACTTTTTCAAGGTGAGGGTTTTGAGTTTGCTGAGTTGCGTGAGTATGTCTATGGAGATGATATCCGAAAGATTGATTGGAAGACAACTGCAAAGCTTGGTAAGCCTTTTGTTAAGATTTATAAAGAGGAGCGTGAACTCAATGTAGTTGTAGTGACAATCATGAGTGGGTCAATCTATTTTGGTACAGTGAAACAAAAAAGTGATACTGCTGCAGAGATAGTGGCAACATTGGGTTTCTCAGCAGTTAAAAATGCTGATCTTTTTTCACATTTAATTTTTGCAGATAAGCTCTATAGCATTAGTAAACCAAGCAAGAAGCTCTTTTCGGTACATAAGGCAGTTGAAGAGGTGATACAATTTGATCCGTTAGGAAAACCAGCAGATTATAAGGCACTGGTAGAAATGCTTAATAGTCGCCTAAAAAAGAAAGCACTGCTTTTCATTATCTCAGACTTTGTTGGTGATATTGACTTGAAACTTTTAAGCAAGAAGCATGATGTTTTTGCTGTGATGGTACGCGATAGGTTTGAAGAAGATCCAAATGAATTGGGCTATTTGCGTCTGATAGATATGGAGACAAAGCAGAGTCTTGAAGGCAATATTGATAGCAGTATGTTAAAGCATTATAAAAAGGCATTACTTAAAAATGATGAGAAGCTCTACAGACAGTTCAAGAAGCAGGGTATACGTTTTACAAAGGTTTATACCCATGAAAATGCTGCAATCAATCTGATGAAGAGGATGAAGAGATAATGAATGAGCAAAACCTTACGGCGCAATTAAGAGATATTAAGCCACTGCTTGAGATTCCCGATAGTAGTTTCTATCTTTACTGGGGACTGATTGGTTTGGGAATATTATTATTTTTAATTACTCTTTTTTTTATTGCAAAAAAGTTGTGGGAGAATCGTAAGATTAATAAGGCCAAGCAGTATCTTGTTGCACTTAAATCTATTGATTGGAGTGATAGCAAGAAAGCTGCCTATAAGGCGACACACTATGCAAGGCTTTTGGCAACAGATGATCGGCGAAAAGAGCTTTTTTCGCAACTTGAGCCGATGCTAGAGAAACATAAGTATAAAAAAGTGGTTGATCAAGTCGACCAAGATACACTCAATAAATTTAATCTTTATGTGCAGGTAGCAGATGAGTCAATTTAGTTTTGAATATCCATTAATATTTTTAGTTATATTGCTCTTTGTGGTGTGTGCCAGATGGTGCAAGGAGCGGAGTCGTGCAATCTTTTTCCCTCATGTGGCAACACTGATTGTAGGAGAAAAACACAAAAGTACTTTGTTGTTATGGTTAAAATGGGTTGGTATTGTTTTGGCAATAACAGCATTGGCATCACCGGTGATTACAAAGAGTTATACCAACTCTAAAAAAGAGGGGCACGACATTGTGCTGGTTATTGATAGTTCTGATTCGATGCGTCAAATAGGTTTTGACCGCAACAAACCACTTAATAATAAATTTGATGTGGTTAAAGAGGTGGTTGAAGATTTTATTGAGAAGCGAGAGAATGACCGTATTGGTATTGTGACTTTTGCTGATGTAGCATTTATTGCTTCGCCGTTGACTTTTGAGAAAAAGTTCCTAACTGATATTACGCGTATGCAGAAGCTTGGTGTGGCAGGAAAACGTACCGCTATTAATGATGCACTTGTACAAGCATATAATCTTTTGAACAAGAGTAAAGCCAAGAGTAAGATTATTATTCTTCTGACAGATGGTATTGACAATATGAGTAAAGTGCCATTTCTTGATGTTAAGAGTATGATTGAAAAACAAAAAGTAAAACTCTACACTATTGGTATTGGTGGATTACATGACTATGATGCACAGTACTTAGAAGCTCTTGCTAAAGCAGGACATGCAGAAGCATTTGGTGCACGTGATGCCCATATGCTAGAGCAGATCTATGCCGAGATTGATAAGATGGAGGCAAGTAAACTCAACAATAAAAAGGTTATAGAGCATACTTACCTTTACGTCTACCCACTCTTTTTAGCAGTACTAAGTTTATTGTTGTTTCTCTATTTTAGAAATCAAAAAGGAGTATAGGAGAATGAAGAACAATAAAGGCATTGTGCGGCAGTACAAATCAACACCCTTTGCTTTTTATTCCTTATTCTATACTTGCCAAAAAGAGGAGGTGCTTTGATGGAATTTGTCTATCCATATCTTTTTTGGATCATGATCATACCTTTTGTTATTTTTATGGTATTGGTCTCAACCAATAAAGAGCATCTTTCACGTATTTTTGATACCAAAGTACTAAAGCGTTTAAGTGCAGGAGACGAGAGTATGCCTCAGAGATTGCGTAACATTATTCTTTTTATGGCAATCTTCTTTATGATTGTGGCACTGGCACGCCCTGTGGTGAATGAAGGTGAGAAGAGTGTGCAGATACAGGGGTTGACAGTATTGAGCGCATTGGATATCTCTGGTTCAATGCGAAGTAAAGATACTTACCCTAATCGTTTAGAGTTTGCCAAAAAGAAAATGATGACATTCTTTGATGACATGCCAAGTGATGAAGTTGGTGTGGCAGCATTTGCTTATAGCTCTTTTGTGCTTGCCCCTTTTACCAGTGACAAAGAGACACTTAAAATGATTATTGAGGGAGTTGATGACTCCTATATTAATATGGGTTCAACTGATTTTGCAGCACTAGGTGAGCTAGCAGCAGAACTGTTGAAAGAAAAAAAGCCAAAAATTCTTGTACTCTTTACTGATGGTGGAGACGAAGAAGCAATTGCTGGTTTTTCTGATATTCTCAAGGAAAATAAGATAGACCTCTATGTAGTACTGGTAGGTACCAAGCAAGGAGCACCAGTACTTGATACTAATGGCAGGACAATGAAACTCAAAGATGGTAGTATCGCTATTACTCAGCGCAATGATGCACTTGGACTCCTTGCTAAAGAGAATGGTGCCTATGTAATTGCTGGGAACGGAAAAGGTGATATGAAAAAACTTACCAATGTAATACATGCAAAATATAAAATGCAAGAGCAGGGAAAAGTAAAGATATATCAGCGCAGTGAGTATTTTTACTATCCATTGGCACTGGCACTACTTTTATTAATAATAGGGTTGAGTTCGCTACCACAATTTTCAATGAACAATGGAGGTAAATCATGAAGTATAAAAAATATTTAATATTTTTTACCCTTTTTTGTTCTTTGTCTACTACCCTCTATGGAAATTTGACAGACTTTAAGACTATTAAAGAGGCAAAACAAGCCTACAGTGAAAAGAAATATACCAAAAGTGCAATGCTCTACGACTCTCTAGACAAAGCACTTCCGCAAAAGTCATATGATGCAGGTAATGCTTACTATAAGTCTAAAAACTATGATGCATCACTTAAGGCATATGAAATGGCTAAAGGCAAAGGAGTTGATGAGGCACAGCGTTTACACAATGTGGGAAATGTTCATTTTATGAAAAATGAATTGGATAAGGCAATTGAAGCCTACGAGAAGGCACTTCACATCAAAGAGGATAAAGATACTCGCTTTAACCTAGAGCTTGCAAAGAAAAAAAAGAAACAACAAAATCAGAAGAAGAAACAGCAGCAAAAACAGAATAAAGATCAGAAAAAAAACAATAAACAGAATAAAAATAAAAATAAAAAAAATCAAAAAAGGCATGATCAAAACAACAAGAAGCAAAACAATAAGCAAGAAGATTCTAAAAAGAAAAAAAATCAAAATAAGAAAGATGATAAGAAAAAACGTAAGTCTGGCAAAGAACAAAAACCTAAAAATAAAAAAGAGGATCAGGCTTCTAGTCAGACCAAAGAACAGAAAAAGAAGATGAATCAGGAAGAGAAACTCAAGCAAGCAGAGTTAAAGCGTCTACTTAAGAAGATGGGACAAAAGAAGGCTCCAACAATGATGTATCAGATGGGTGGCAGAAGAAAGCCCAAAAAGAGAAAGGATATAAAACCGTGGTAAAAAACAGTATAACAAATACTATAAGGAACTATCAATGAAAAAATTATTATCGATATTATGCATTTTTTATTGTTCGATAACCACTCTTCTCTCGGCGGCAAGCGTGGAAGCAGTAGTGAGTCCAAAAGAAGCTGTACAAGGCAACCCTGTACAGCTAAAGATTATTGCTGAGGGTGAAGGGATTGGGTTTCCACAAATTGATACCATTAATGGTGTACCAGTAGAGAGTAGAGGCATGACACGACAGACCTCTATACAGATTATTAATGGAAAAGAGACACAGACACACACAACTACTCTTGTTTTGACCTTTGCGCCCAAAAGTGATATGACTATTCCTGTCTATACAGTCAAAATAGATGGAAAAGAGTATCAGACTAAGCCAATTGCTTTAAAGGTTACAAAGTCAACTGCACCACAGGGTCTCAACAATGAAGCATTAATGTTAATGATGAAAGTGGATAAGCATGAGATCGTTATGGGTGAGCCAGTAGTGGCAACAGTCTATTTGTCTGTACGTAGTGATATGCGTCTTTCAAATCGTTCACAATATAATCGTCCCTCTTTTAAAGGATTTTTCATCAAAAATACAGGAAAGCCTAAATTTTACATGAAGGGCAATTATCGTATTAGAGAATTTAGATATATTCTTATGCCACAAAAAGAAGGACACTACATACTTGATTCAGCAACTGCTAGAGTGGCATTACTCAATGCAAATAGAAGAAATATATTTGGTCACTTTTCTAATAGAAGATGGAGAGAAGTACAGTCAAATACATTTGATATTGATGTAAAACCTATACCACAAGATACTGACTTGGTAGGGCATTTTTATATTGAGAATAAGATTGATAAGACAGAGACCAAAGAGAATAAACCAGTTAATTTGACTGTGACTATTGAAGGGGATGGCAACCTTGAAGATTATGAAATGTTAAATTATGATATTGATGGAGTAATGATCTATAGTGATGATGCAGAGGTATCAACTAGAGTGATTGGAACGAAGCTTAAGAGTACCTATATCAAGAAATTTACTTTTATTGGTGATCATGATTTTAAAATTCCATCACAAATATTGACAGTATATGATCCTCAAAGTAAAGAGACAAAAATACTGAAGATACCCGAATATAACATTAAAGTAGAGGCAAGACATGCCACAACTACGACAGTTTCTGCCTCTAAGGCCAAAGAGGATCATCCTGGAGAGATTCAGACCAATTTAAAGCTATCTTCAGCTGATATGGGCGAGCATAGTGCCAAAGAAACTATGACTGTTGAGAAGATGCCCTCATGGTGGATGCTCCTTATTGCATTTTTTGTGGGCATAGTAACAACATATTTGACAACAAAGTTAAAATGGCAACCTAAGGTAGCTACATTCAACGAGAAGGATGCCCTAAAAGTACTCTATGCCCACATGAGTGAAGACCCCAAGGCTGAAGCAATGGTTCGCAAGCTTTATGCCAAGAAAAATGGACAAAAAAATATTGTTATTGATAAAAAAGAGCTTAAGGCACTTATGAAGAAATATATAAAGTGAAATTGCAATAAGGAGGGGACATAAACCATCTCAAAGAATGTCATGAAGCTTATTTGCCTCCTCCATCCATGCATTGAGTGATTCCCACTCTTCGTTCTCTACCATTTTTTTACATAGTTTTAGTTCTTTTTGAAAATATCCAATTGCTTCAAGTATATTTTCCTTATTTTGTCTAAAGACATCTTCCCACATATTAGGGCTTGACTTGGCAATACGACTCATATCTCTAAATCCACCACCTGCAAGAGCAACAATGCTTTCTGGGTCTTCTTGTCGCATAACAGTATTGGCAAGCGCATAGCTGAGTGCATGAGGCATATGAGAAATAAATGCAGCATGCCTGTCATGCTCCTTGGTCCCCATATAGACCAACTTCATACCAATTTTAGTAAAGAGATTTTTAGCAGTTTTTTGTTGGTTTTTTCCACTTTTTTCTATATCACAAAATACAATGACTTTTTCTTTATAAAGATCAGAGAGGGCAGCAGTAGGACCAAACTTTTCTGTCCCAGTCATGGGGTGAGCGGTGACAAAAAGATGTCGTATCTCTTTTGGAATACTCTCAGAAATCTTTGCTTTAGTGCTCCCTAAATCAATTACAGTACAGTTAGCATTGGTAGGTTTGAACTCTTTGATAATAGCAATGATGCTATCAACTGGGACTGTCAAGATGATAATATCACAGTGACTAAGTGCTTCAAGGGAATCGACTATTTCATTTACTAGTCCCAACCTCAATGCCTGTGAACAGTGCCTTGGATTGTGATCAAGCCCGATAAAGTAGTAGGAGGAATGTGTCTTCTTGAGTGCAAGAGAGAGTGAGCCTCCCATAAGCCCTAGTCCAACAATACCAATCTGTGTTACCGACATATTTTTCTCTTTGTGGTGAGATGTGCCTTGGAAGATACCAGCAGCAGATACGTTACCAAGATTATAGCATTTTTTCATACACCTCTTATTGAAAAAACGCTAAAATTCAAATAAATTTTTCATGTAGGAACTACTATACCACAAGGTGATTTTGTGATCAAAAAAATTCTACTCTCATGGACGTTAATAAGTTCTTTTTTACTTGCACAGAAGATTATACAGATTAAGTTTGAAGGGTTAAGTCATCTGTCTTATCGGGCAGCACTTGAAGTGGCAGGCTTACAAGTTGGTGATGAGATAAGCATTAAAAAAGTGAATAAGGCAATTGTTAATTTCTATAACCAAGGTTATTTTGAGGATGTATGGGTTGACAGAGAAAATAAAAAACTTATCTTTCACTTTAAAGAGAAGGTAGCTATTGCTAATGTGGAGATTGAAGGGGTAGGATCAGAAGATGAAGCCAATAAATTACTTCAGAGTATTGGATTAAAAAAAGGTGATTTGTATGATGAGAGACGTATTAAAAAGGCAAAAAAACTTCTTTCTAAACAGCTTCAAGCTATGGGAAGCTATGATTCGGTGATCGAGGTAACTAAAGCCTCTGTAGGAGATCATGCTGTATCACTGGTTTTTAGTGTAAATATGGGAGAGAAGATTAAGATTAAACAAATTAACTTTATAGGTGCAAAAGCATTGAATGGAAGTGAACTTGAGTATCAGCTTGCAAACAAAGAAGAGGATTTTTTAGGATGGATGCCTTTTCGGAATAATGGTGAGGCACATGTTGACCAGCTAGAGTATGATGCATATAGGCTTAAAGAAACCTACATGAAGCATGGGTATATTGATGCCGAAGTAAGCAAGCCACTCATGAGAGTAGACTACAGCAATTATACTGCTACAATTGATTATAGAATTAAAGAGGGATTGCAGTATCGTATTGGTGAGGTGGGTATCTCTAAGAATATACCAGAAGTGGATACCCAAAAGCTTCTTTCTGAATTTAAATCAAAACAAGGAAAAATCTTTAACGTGAATTATATGCGTAAAGATATGGAAATGATAAAAAATACTGTAGGTAACCTTGGATATGCCTATGCAAAAATTTCCCCACAGATGCGAAAAGATGAGGCAAAAAAGGTCATAGACCTTCAATATATTGTACAGTTAGGCAAGAAAGTACATGTTCGTGATGTTCTAATCTCGGGGAACAATAGAACAAAAGACCGAGTAATTAGACGTTGTATCTATTTGGCTCCAGGAGACTTTTTTAGTACGATAGATCTCAAGGATAGTAAAAATGCACTTGGACGGACTGGGTTTTTTAAAAATGTAGATATCCAGAGCCAGCGCATTTCAGAGGATGAGGTTGATCTTCTTGTTAAAGTTAAAGAGACTTCAACAGGAACAATTTCTTTAGGAGGTGGCTATGGATCCTATGAGAAATTGATGCTTAATACCAGTGTCTCTGAAAAAAATCTTTTTGGTACGGGGATTACCGGAAACTTTCGCTTTGATGTTTCCAAAATTTCTAAAAGTTATAATCTCTCTTTTGTAAACCCAAAAGTATGGGATAGTATGTATAATTTAGGAATGACTCTCTACAAAAGAGAGCGTGAATATCGTGACTTTAATAATACAGAAGATGCATTATGGATGGAAGATACACTAGGCGCTTCACTCAGAATTGGTAGGCAATTTTATAGACATATCCATGCCTCAATAGGGGCAGGGTATACTGACAATCAGTCTGAATACAATGATAATACAGATAAGAGTAGCTATCTGACACGATTTCTTTATGATGATAAATATACAAAAGTATCAAGTTTTGTAAGCCTCTCTTGGGATAATACAGATGATTATTATGTTCCTCGTGAAGGCTATATTGGCTCTATCAATGTAGAGCTTGCTTCAATAAATGGTTTGGATTATAATACTACTATTTATCCAAAAGGTTATGGTAATTTTGTAAAGATTGATACAAAGTTTGGTATTTACTATGGCATGGAAGACTGGATTGATTATGATTTAATATTACGCTTTAAAGCAAGGGGAACCTATATCCAAAAGGATGATGATACGAAAAAACTACCAATTGCAGAGAGAGTGTTTATGGGAGGAGTAGGCAGTGTACGAGGCTATAAGCCATACTCAATCTCTCCAAGCATGGATACTGCCAAAGATAATAAAAATAATAGAATAGGCGGTACCTACAGAACTTCTGCAACAGTTGAAGCGAGTATTCCATTCTCAGAAGCTGCAAAAATGCGTCTGGCATTTTTTTATGATATTGGTATGATTGGCTCTAGTGATAAACGATACTTTGATTCTGACACAAAAATGGTAAAAGTGAAACGCTTTGATAATATTATACGTTCATCTGCAGGTGTAGCGATAGAGTGGCAATCTGGTTTTGGTCCAATTACCCTTGTCTTTGGGTATGCCCTTGACAATAAACCAAGCGATAAAACTCAAACTTTTGAGTTTTCGATGGGGACAAAGTTCTAATCTTTTTTTCCAGATAGAGACAACTGTAGTAGATAGACAGTCAGTCTAGTCTATAGGTTTGATATGCAAGATTACTACTCTTCTTCTTGGAGCTTATTAAATTTAAACTTTAACTCCTCAATATTCTCAACATTGTCAGGGTCTGGAATGATGCAATCAACGGGACATACCGCAATACATTGTGGTTCATCATAATGTCCGATACACTCAGTACAACGGTCTGAATCAATTATATAGATTGGATCATTCTCCTCTATGGCCTCATTGGGACACTCTTCTCTGCAGGCATCACAGGCAATACATTCATCGGCAATTATTAGAGCCATATCTTCCTCGTTTATATTAATTTATACGAGTTATAGCCCAACAAACCTTATGCTTTATTTAAATAATTGTTAAATTGAAAATATTCTTAAGGGAGTGAGAAAAGTGTACCCGAAGGTACTCTGTAGGTATTGCATCAAAGTGTATGAAGTTATTCTAGCTTATTTTTTTAGGGAAACAGAAACGGTATCCCCGTCGTCTGACTGTTTCAATAGTGGTAATGTCAAGTGGTTTATCCATTTTTTGGCGTATCTGATTGATTGCTACCTCAATAACATTAGGTGTGACCAGTTCAGGCTCTTCCCAAATGGCATCAAGTAGTTGTTCTTTAGAGACAATTTGATCCTTGTGTATAGCAAGATGGGTTAGTACCTCAAAAGGTTTTCCTTTTAGCTCGATCTCATTACCTTGATAGATAATTTTCTCCTCTTCGGGATTGATAATTAGATCCTCAATTTCAATAATATTGGAAACACCAAAACGTAACCTTGCTTCAATGCGAACCAAAAGAATATCATTATCTAGTGGTTTTCGAATGTAATCATCAGCACCCGAGTATAGTGCTTCAATTTCACTCTCTTTGTCATGACGTTCGGAGATTACAATGACAGAGGTCTTGTGTGCTTCTTTTTTAATGTTACTGATAATATTGAGAGCACTGTTTGGTGAGGTAGCCCCCCACCCAAGTAGTACTAGGTCATAGTTTCGGATGTCGAGGTAGTATTTTGTATCATCTATACTTTCAGAGACATCACACTGGAAATTATTTTCAACCAAAAGGCTACAGAGTGTTTCACCCAATTGCGTATCGTCTTCCATGATTAATACTCTCATGCGCTCATACCTTATTTAAGTTATGTTTAAATTATAGCATAAAAAGGAGACTTTCTTAAAGTTTTTTTTAAATTTATATATAAAGATTGTTTTTTTTAGTAATTCCAGTGCTGAGAGAGCGCTACAGTTGCATTTTTTAAGATGTCAGGTTTGGTAATTTTTAAGTAGAGAGAAGTAATTTGAGGGAAGTCTGTGATGATAAGCATTTCAAGTTCAAGCAATGCATCCTCAAGGAGCTTATAACGTGCCCCTTGTATTTTTGTTGTAATCATATGGCACAATGTACTATAATCAATAAAGCTACCCTTTTTATAGTCATAGATAATCTCTAGGTCAATAACTACCCGCTGTGTATGTTCTCGTTCGAAGTCAAGTATACCTATGATTGCATTGAAGGTGAGTGCTTCTATATGGATGGTCATCACACTACTTTTGTTTCTTCTCTCCTGATTAGACGAACAATATTGGGGATATGTTGATAGAAGATAATGATTGTGATGATCCAAATAGGTGCATGAGAGCCAATATTAGGAACTTCAGGATAAAGAAGATAGGATGCAATTAGTAACGCAACTAGTCCAATGAGAGATGAGAGAGAGGATATTTTTAGCCCTTTACTTGCTCCTAGCCAAACAGTAATGGCAATAAGTGATGGGATGGGCATCATTACAAGAAGTACTCCAAATCCTGTTGCAACCCCTTTGCCACCTTCAAATCCTAAAAATAGAGAAAAACAGTGACCAATTACAGCAAATACTGCAATGGTCCAGAGTGTACTTTCTGGTACATTTAATGCTATGGCAACAAAAATAACAACCATTCCTTTGATTGTATCAAGAAAGAGCGTAGCTGCCCCCAACTTTTTAGCAAGCAAAGGGTCTTTCTTTTTGACTACACGTAAAACGTTAGTTGCTCCAATATTACCACTTCCGGCTTGTTTAATATCTACACCAGCAAAGCTTTTGGCAAGTAGGTATCCAAAGGGAATGCCTGAAACTAGATAGGCAACAAGGTAGAGTACGATGTTTTGATTGAAAAAGTCCATAATGATTCCACAATTGTATTGGTATATTGATTTGTGGTGCAATTTTATCCGAATTTTGTTAAAATAGCCAGACTTCATTAAGAAAGGACATACGAGATATACGGTATGAGTATTGATTTTAAGGTAGAAATTGAGAGACTTAAAAAAGATTTAAATGTGACAGTAGTGGCACACTACTACCAGCGCGATGAAGTCTTTGAAGTAGCAGATATCACTGGTGATTCACTAGAGCTTGCACGTCGCTGTAAGGCTGATAGTAATCCTTGGGTGGTTTTTTGTGGTGTCGGTTTCATGGGGCAGAGCGTTAAGGTAATTGCACCACAAAAGCGTGTTTTAATGCCAAAGATTGCCTGTTGTGCGATGGCGAGGATGATTGATGGGAGTTATTTTGATGATAGCGTGAACTATATGGTTGAACATGGCATAGCCAAAGATAATATTCTTCCTATCACTTATATTAATTCTGATGCAACTGTTAAAGCAAAGGTTGGAGAGATGGGTGGTTATGTCTGTACTTCATCCAATGCTTTTAAGATTATTGAAAAAGGATTAGAGTCAGAGAAAAAGATACTTTTTGTTCCTGATCGTTGCCTAGGACAGAACTTTGCTATCCAGATGGGATTGAGATCTTGTGTTATCGGAGAAGGAGAGTGTGACCCAAAGGAGGCAGATATTATCTGTTTTAATGGGTTCTGTTCCGTGCATCAACTTTTCACAGTAAATGATATTGAATTTTATCGTAACAAATATTCAGGCATCAAGATTGCTGTACATCCAGAGTGTGACCCTCAAGTAGTACAAATAGCAGATTTTATCGGTTCAACCTCTCAGTTAATCAAGTATGTTAATGCACTTGATCCTGAACAAAAAGTGGCTATAGGTACAGAATATAATCTTGTCAATCGTATGCGTCAGGGGAACACCTACGTGCTCTCTTCGACTAAACCAGAGTGTCCGACTATGAATGAGACGACACTCGAAGATCTCTATAATACGCTCAAGTCAATAGAGAACAAGGAACCCATAAATGAGATTCATGTTGATCAACATACGGCAAAGTATGCCAATTTAGCACTAGAGAGAATGCTGGCAATCAAATAAGCAATTAGACAAAGGGTATTAGTAAGATTTTGGTGAAAAGCTTTTATTGTAAGATTATGTACTTTTGTGTACCAAAATGAAGGGCGAAGATAATGCAAAAAAAAGAGTTTATTAAGCAGGTAGTTGAAGAGGACATAGGTAGAGGTGACCTTTTTGCACGCATTAGTGAGAGCTCAAATATTCGTGCCTATATTATTGCCAAAAGCAATGGTGTATTTGGTGGACAAGAGTATATTGAAGTCTTAGCAAAGATGTATAATTTTTCTTTGACGTGGAAGGTCGAAGATGGTTCATCTTTCAAAGAGAGCGAAAAATTACTTTATATTAGTGGTGATTCCAAAATTTTACTATCATTAGAGCGTTCTATTCTCAATATTGTTCTGCACGCAAGCTCTATTGCAACCCTAACAAGCCATTATGTGAAAATGCTTGAAGGCACAGAGGTTAAATTGCTTGATACACGCAAGACACGACCATTACTGCGAGAATTTGAGAAATATGCTGTTTGTTGTGGTGGTGGACTTAATCATCGTATGGGGCTTGATGATTGCTTGATGCTCAAAGATACACACCTCAAGACTATTAATGATCTTGGTATATTTATACAGAAGGCTAGAAAGAAGATCCCATTTACCTCAAAAATAGAGATTGAGTGTGAAAATTTTGAGACGGCCAAGCGTGCCATGATAGCAGGTGTAGAGATTATCATGTGTGACAATATGTCATTGGAAGAGATTACAGAGGTAGTTGCTTATCGTAATGCACATTACCCACACATACTTGTAGAAGCAAGTGGAAATGTTACACTTAAGACAATCAAATCAATTGCACAAACAGGAGTTGATGCTATTAGCTCTGGGTCAATTATTCATCAAGCTAATTGGATTGATCTCTCTATGAAAGTTGAATAATGTACACAGTACAGTTTCCTACTGAAGAGGTAAAAAAGAGAATTGAGATAGCACAAAGTATTTCAATTGTGACACATCTCAATCCTGATGCTGATACGCTAGGAACAGGCTTGGGAATCTATGCATTATTGAAGCATTATACTTCCAAGCATGTTGAGATTGTCAATGCCTCTGAGATATTGCCTAGCCATCTTGATTTTCTTCCTTTTTTTGCACGCATTAAACAGAAGATTGAGTTTAAAGAGAGTCTAATTATAGGCTGTGACTGTGGTAGTATAGATCGTTTTGGTTTTGATCTTCAAGATCGTGAGATTATCAACATCGATCATCATGCAAGTAATAAGATGTATGGAACAGTTAATGTAGTCTATGGAGGGTATGCCTCTGCATCACAGGTGGCTTATCATCTCTTTAAACCCATCTACCCTATTACAGCAGAGAGTGCCACCTGTTTTTATGCGGCACTTCTTTCTGATACACTTTATTTTACCACAACAGCAGTAGATGAAGAGGTGTTTCAGGTTGCCCAGGAATTAATTGGTCTTGGTGCAGATCCTGTTTGGATTGCTACAAATTTTACACAGCGCCGTTCTCTTGCCTCTTTGCGTATTCTTGAGCGGGCACTACATTCACTCTCTCTCTATCGAGATGGAAGGGTGGCACTGTTGCAGGTTACCCCCGAAGATATTGAAGCAACAGGTTCGATAATGTCAGATATGGATGGTCTTGTTGATTATGCCTGCTCATTGGCTGTAGTGGAAATAGCAGTACTGCTGATTGGACTTGCAGATGGGACACTACGCGTATCTCTTCGTAGCAAGAGGGCAGATGTAGCAAAAGTGGCAGGACGGTTTGGAGGCGGGGGACACAAGGTGGCAGCTGGTTTTATATTGAAAGATATGCAAATGCAAGAAACTATTGATACAATTTTAGAAGAAATTTCTATATTAGGATTGATAGATGACTAGAAGAAAAAAAGTGAAGCAAAAAGATAAATTAATACTTTTTTTACTTTTTCTAATTGGTATAGTGATTGGTATAAAATATCTTTATACTATGCCAGAATTTGAAAGAGAAAAGCCTATTATTGAGAGTGAAGCACATCTTTTTTGGAACTATAAAGACTCTATCCAAATTACATTTAGAGATAATATTGGTTTGAAAAGTTATAAGTTGATACTAAGTGATGGGAAAAGGTCCGAAATTATTGGACAAGGACAATTGGAAGGATATCCAAAAAAACAGACAATCCTAGTAAAATATCCTGCCAAAAGTAAGGTGCTTGATATCAAATCTAAACACTTTATTATGACAGTTAACATCACTGACAATAGCGTGTGGCACAATACTGCAACAAAGAAGATTGATATCAATATAGATTACAAGCGCCCCAATGTTAGGGTGATTGCCAACTCTCGCACAATCAATCAAGGTGGAAGTGCACTGGTGGTCTTTCGAGCAGAAGATAAAAATCTAGACAAAGTGTATGTACTAGCAAATGGACACACTTTTAAAGTACAGCCATATAAAAAAGAAGGGTATTATGCGACACTACTTGCTTGGCCGTTTACAGATAAGAATTTTGATGCAAAGGTTGTAGCAACAGATAAAGCTGGGAATAAAAAAGAAGTCCCTATTCCCTTCTATCATGTTAATATAAGATATAAGGTCTCTAAAATTCGTGCAACTAACAAGTTTATTGATGGAAAGATTGCTGATCTTTCTCTTAGCAATCCAAAATATGCTGGTATTACCGATAGACTTCAAAGACTCAAAGCAATTAATGAAACAATGCGAGAAAACAATGAGGCACTAATACATCGGCTGAGTAAATACATATCAAATAAGATGATTGACCATTGGAAAGTGAAACGTTTCTATCCTCTTAAAAATAGAAAAAAGGTTGGTAGTTATGGGGATCATCGATACTATTACTATGGTAATAAGAATAATATTATTTCTGAATCCTACCACGTAGGGAATGATTTTGCCAGCACAAAAATGGCAGATATTGTTACTTCTAATTCAGGAAAGGTTGTTTTTGCAAATACGAATGGTATTTATGGAAATATGCCAATGATTGATCACGGACTAGGGCTCTACACACTTTATGGACACTGTTCACAGATTATGGTCGAAGAGGGTGATGAGGTTTACGCTAAAGAGGTAATAGCCAAGACAGGAGTAAGCGGTCTTGCTTTGGGAGACCATCTGCATTTTGGCATTTTGATACAAGGAATAGAGGTAAGACCAGTTGAGTGGACTGATCAAAAATGGATTACTGTATTTATAGATAATATCTTCAAGAAAGCAGATCGAATGATTGCTTCTGAATAAAATCTCTAAAGTAATTTAGATACAAAAAGTATTAATAATAAATAAAAACTATTTATATATGATAAGGATATATTTAATATTCTATAGTATAATTTTCAAATTGTATAAATTTTAAAGGGAGAGTGGCATGCAACAGCGCACAATCCAGAAGCCTATCGAAGTGGTTGGTATTGGTTTGCATAAGGGTGAACCAATCAAGTTACGCCTCGAACCGTTAGATGTAGATGCCGGTATTGTCTTTTATCGAGAAGACCTTGCTCTTTCTGTCCCTCTTTCTCCCGCTTCTGTAATTGATACCCGTATGGCAACTGTAATTGGAAATGAAAAAGGATTTATCTCCACGATTGAACATTTTCTCTCTGCACTGTATGCTTACGGGATTGACAATCTTCGCATCATTATTGATGGTAATGAGATGCCTATTATGGATGGTTCGGCAATTTCCTTCTGTTTGTTGCTTGATGAAGCAGGTATTGCAATGCAACATGCTCCTAAAAAAGTGATTTGTGTTAAAAAGAGTGTAGAGGTACAAGAGGGGCAGAAGTGTGTTCAGCTCTCTCCAAATGAGAGTGCAGAATTTGATTTTAAGATTGACTTTGATCATCCTGTGATTGGAGAGCAGAAGTATTGTTTAAAGTTTAGTACACATAACTTTATTGAAGAGATTGCACGTGCAAGGACATTTGGGTTTGCTAAAGATATTCAGTACCTTCAAAGTCAAAATTTAGCACTTGGTGCCAACTTACAGAATGCTATTGGACTTGATGACCATAAAGTGCTAAACCCTGAAGGATTGCGTTTTGAGAATGAATTTGTACGTCATAAGATTCTTGATGCCATGGGAGATATGATGGTTTCTGGACACAATATTCTTGGTCAGTATAGGTCATTTGCAGGAAGCCACAATCTCAATTACCGACTTGTCTCTAAGTTGCTTTCAGATAGTAAAAATTATGAGATAGTAGCAGTTGAAATGCTACAAAGTAGAGACTTTGCGAAAAGTTTTGCCTAAAGTTACTCTTTTAATTATCTCTATCGCCTCACCGCTAATGGTCGGGGTATATGAAAATAACAGACTGGTTCAAGCACACAGTAGTAACAAGAAAACATCAGAAATACTCCTCCCTCTTCTAAATGGAATTTTTAAACAATATAATGTTAAAGAGATTATCTATACTCGAGAACCAGGCTCCTATATGGCGACCAAGCTTACTTATATCACACTAAAGACTATTGAAATTTTACGAGGTATTCAAATTAGAGGATGTAGTGCTTTCTCTCTTAATGGAGGGAAGCCCATCAAGGCAATTGGTAGCCTTTACTTTATCAAGGAAAAAGAGACTATAATGACAAAAAAATTAGAAGAGCCGGTCAATACATGCTTTGCATTACCTCATAGTATTCAAGATCTTGCGATAGATGAAGAGTCAACCCCTGAGTATCTGTTACCGGCTGTTTAACGGAAGAAGTCACTATGTTTGTAAGTGTACCAGCTACTTCAGCAAACCTCGGTCCAGGGTTTGATACGCTAGGACTAGCAGTTGATTTGCGCAATGAGATTATTATAAAGCCTTCAAAATTCTCCAGTCTCTCTACGAAAGGTGAAGGTTCTAGTAATCCAAGAATTAGAAAGAATACACTCTTTTTGAATATTTTTAATGAGAACTATGAGCGCCTCACACAAAGATTGGATAACTTTCGCTTTGAGTTTACCAATCGTATACCTATCTCTCGTGGTCTTGGTAGCTCTTCGGCAGTTATTGTTTCTGCCCTTAGTGCAGCCTATATGGCAGCAGGAATACACTATAACAAGCGAGAGATTCTTAATCAAGCACTTCGTTATGAGCACCATCCTGACAATATTACTCCAGCTGTAATGGGTGGCTTCAATGTTGCATGCGTCGAAGGTGAGCGTGTTTACAGTAAAAAAAGAAGATTACCGAATTATCTCAAAGCAGTTGTTGTCATTCCTAATCGTACTATTTCTACGGCTAGGTCACGTACAATACTACCTAAGGTGTACCATAAAGAGGAGATGGTCTATTCTCTTTCAAGGGCTGCCTATATGACGGCACTCTTCATGAGTGAGTCATGGGATTTGCTACGGATTGCCTCTAAAGATAAGCTACATCAGATACGTCGTATGAAGATTATGCCTGAGCTCTTTGAAGTACAGAAAATAGCACTAAAGCATGGAGCAATTATGAGCACACTTTCTGGATCAGGCTCAACTTTTTTTAATTTGGTTTACGAGAAAGATGCACAGAGCATTCATTCTACCCTACAAAATTGCTTCCCGCAATTTCGTGTCTTTACTCTTATGTTTGATAATTA
The DNA here is from genome assembly GCA_020525365.1 of Sulfurovum sp. Taxonomy (NCBI): domain Bacteria; kingdom Pseudomonadati; phylum Campylobacterota; class Epsilonproteobacteria; order Campylobacterales; family Sulfurovaceae; genus Sulfurovum; species Sulfurovum sp. Next base: position 209,369 of record JAIZOF010000001.1, read on the forward strand.
TGGGGTTATCAGTAAGAGCTGACTGCTCTTAATCTCTTTTGGATATAATACACATGAAAAAATTACACCCTATACGAATGTGCATCGCTTGCCGAAGCAGATATCCTCAACATACTTTGATCAGATTAAAGCAGGAAGGTAATGATGTTATAGCATATAATGGATATGGTAGGAGTTTCTATCTATGTAATACATGTATCAATAATACAAAGAGGGTCAAGGGCTTAATGAAACGTTTTAAACTTAATGAAGAGCATTTTGTTAAGCTATTGATAGAGGTGGCTCAGCAGGTCAGTCCATGCGATATGTCACACTCAAATGAAGGAGTTAATAAATAATGGATAAAGTTAAAATCCAGGAAGTAGCATTGGAGGCGGGACTCTCCAACGGTGATCTCATTGAAAAAGCAAAAGAGCTAGGCTTTAATGTCAAAGCAGCTAATAGTGCAATTAGTTTTGGTGATGCTGGTATTCTTGTAGAATATATCATGAGCGGTAATTTGCCCGCAGGGTTTAAGAAGCCAGAGGAAGAGAAAGAGGCTACTGCTGTCAAAAAAGAAGAGCATGTGGAAACAGAACCTATTTCTAAAACAGACGAGCTTAAGGTAGAGTCTATTGAAGAGGATGTTGAAGTTGAACCTTCAAAAGTAATTGAGGAAGATAAAACCATACCAAAAGAGCCCAAAAAACGTAAAGGTATTTCTATTTCGAGCAAGAGAAAAGAAGAGCCAAAGATAGACAATACTGAAGGCAACCAACCAAAGAAAAGAATACTTTCAAAAAGTAGTATTAAGATTGTTAGAAAGGCAAAACCTTCACCTGCTCGGGCAATCAGTAAAATATCTATGAGTGATGCAATACCCACCCCTACAAAAAAGAAGACTAAAAAGAGTCCAGCTCAACGTAAAGATACAGGTACAAAAATTGATATCTTAAATCATGATAGTATGCGTGGAGATATTGATAGTGGTTTTGGTGAGGAAGAAGTAGTGCTACTAGACTTTTCTGACAAGAATATCTATGAAGAGATGATGCGTCAGGATCAGAAACGTAAAGAGGAAGCAAAGAAACGTGAACTTTCTATGGGAGGAGCAACCAAAGGTAGGCAACCCTTCCGCCCTCAGCAGAGACGTTCACTCAAGCGTGGCGGAAAACGAAAAAAGTATACTAAAGAGGAAAACACTAATGTAATTACATCAGTGGAGATACCTGAAAATGTAAGAGTTTATGAGTTTGCGGAGAAAATTGACAAAACTGCAGGCGATGTAATCAAAGTACTATTTGCACTAGGAATGATGGTGACAAAGAATGACTTTCTTAGTAAAGATGAGATTGAGATTCTTGCTGAAGAGTTTGGTGTTGAAGTGGTAACTATGAATCCACTTGATGAGCTTGATTATGTTTCCATATACGATACGATAGAAGATGAGAAATACGAAGAACGTCCACCGGTTATTACTATTATGGGACATGTTGATCATGGTAAGACTTCACTGCTTGATAAGATTCGTTCTGCCAAAGTAGCAGACAAGGAAGCAGGGGGAATTACCCAGCATGTAGGTGCCTATCAGGTTGAGAAAAATGGAAAGAAGATCACATTTGTGGATACCCCAGGACATGAGGCTTTCACCGAAATGCGTGCACGTGGAGCACAAGCAACCGATATTGTCATTATTGTTGTTGCAGCTGATGATGGGGTTATGCCTCAAACCAAAGAGGCAATTTCTCACACAAAAGCAGCGGGTGTACCAATGATCATTGCAATTAACAAGATTGATAAACCAGCTGCTAATCCTGACAATGTTAAGTCTCAGCTTGCAGAGATTGATGTGATGGCCACTGATTGGGGTGGAGAGTATGAGTTTATTCCAGTTTCTGCCCATACAGGAGAGGGTATTGATAATCTACTTGAGACAATTTTACTTCAAGCAGAAGTGATGGAACTACAGGCAGATCCATCACGTAAGGCTAAGGCAGTTGTGGTTGAAAGTTCTCTTGAAAAAGGGTTTGGACCAGTAGCAAATATCATTATTAAGAATGGTACACTTAATGTAGGCGACAATGTTATTGTTGGACAGACATATGGACGCGTCAGGGTTATTAAAGATGATAATGGAAATGATATTAAATCTGCACTACCAAGTGCACCAGTAGCTGTTGTTGGGCTTAGTGATGTGCCAGGAGCAGGTGAAGTATTGGTTGCAATGGATTCTGAACGAGAAGTACGTGAGCTTGCAGAGAAGCGTGCGGCATATGAAAGAGCCAAGCAACTCTCCAAGAGCACCAAAGCATCACTCGAAGACCTCTCTGCGCTTATTGCTGAGGGACAACTCAAAGCACTACCAGTTATCATCAAAACTGATGTACAGGGATCACTTGAGGCGATTAAAGGATCTCTTGAGAAGTTGCGCAATGAAGAGGTTAAGGTTAATATTATCCATGAAGGTGTGGGTGGTGTAACTGAGAGTGATGTAACACTAGCAGATGCGAGTGAACATGCAGTGATTCTAGGGTTCAATGTTAGACCAATAGGAGCTGTAAAAAAGAAAGCCAAAGAGCTAGGAGCCGATATTCGCACCTATAATATCATTTATGATTTGATCGATGATGTTAAAGCACTACTTGGTGGACTTATGAGTCCTGTCATCAAAGAAGAGATTACCGGACAGGCAGAAGTTCGCGAAACATTCATTGTCGGAAAAGTCGGTACAATTGCTGGATCTAAAGTTACAGAGGGTGTCATTACACGTAATTCTAAAGCAAGACTTATCCGTAACGGTGTAGTGGTTTATGAGAGTAGCATCTCTTCTTTGAAACGTCATACAGAAGATGCCAAAGAGGTCAAAAATGGGTATGAGTGTGGTATCATGCTTGAGAATTTCAATGATATTAAAGAGGGTGATGTGATTGAGACTTTTAAAGATGTTGAGGAGCAAGTGACGCTTTAATCAATAGTGTTAGCATCATTCTATATTTATTGATACGAGGAGTCAAAGATGACACAAGAAGAGATTAAGCGCCATAGGGTTGAGTCAATACTTAAAGAGGTTATTCCTGAAGCACTAGCAACACTTGATGATAGCCGTATCAACTCGCTACTAGTAACCGATGTAATCTGCTCCAAAGGAAGAAGTGATGCCAAGGTCTATCTGGATAAATCATTTTTGACTAGTCAGGAACAGAGTGAAGCACTTAAGCAACTTCGTATTGTAGCAGGATACATCCAGAACCATTGCAAACAGAGCGAAGGATGGTTCAAAGCACCACGTTTCACTTTTGAGTTCGATGAGCAACTCGAAAAGCAAAGTCGTATAGAAGTGCTCTTTAAGCAGATTTCACAATGCAAGAAAGAAGTGGGGGAATCAGATGAAGCTTGAGGAGCAGATCGAAAAGATTGTAGAGGCAAATGGTGCACATCTTTATGATATTGAGACTGTCACAGAGTTTGATGAGGCAATCTATCGTATCTCTATTGCCAAAGAGGGCGGAGTATCTCTTGATTTGTGTGCAGATATCTCTAGTGAGCTCTCTCCATTTCTTGATGTCAATCCACCAATGCATGGGCAGTACCGTTTGGAGGTCAGCTCTCCAGGCATTGATCGTAAACTAACGAAAATAAAACATTTTAAGCAGTCTATTGGCGAAAAGATAAAATTTAAAGTTCTTGGTGACGGTAAAAATAGAGGTATTTTGATAGAAGCAGATGATAGCGGTATCATGGTAGAGACAAAAGAGGGTAATAAGAGCTATAGTTATGACCAGCTAGGTAGTGTAAAGATCTATATGGAGTGGTGATTGACTATCTAAGATGAGCCCACTTAATACCAAATACTTAAGTAACAAATAAAGTGTTTTTCAGAAGATAGCTGATTTTGTAAAGAAGTTTAAAGGTATTGGCAAGGAGGTATGATAATAAAATGACCGATGAATTCTACATGCAACTTGCCCTAGATGAAGCTTGGAAATACCAACTTCTAACCTACCCCAATCCTGCTGTGGGCGCAATAGTTGTACATAATGGTCGTATTCTCTCTGTTGAAGCACATCAGAAAGCAGGTACTTCTCATGCAGAGGTGTTGGCACTTATTGGTGCATATGAAACCCTTTTAGGTAGACAGATTACTTTTGATCGTTTTGATGCACAGAAAGCCCACCATTTTCTTTGTGAGCTTCCCCAAGGTTTTTTTTCTCAATGTACTATTTACATTACATTAGAACCCTGTTCTCATAAGGGAAGAACCCCTTCTTGTGCATCCCTATTGCAGTCACTTTTGTTGCAACGGGTTGTGATTGGTATTAAAGATCCAATAGAAGATCATGGTGGTGGTGTTAGCATCATACAAAGTGAAACAAGCCCAACAAAGGTAACCATGGGCATACTTCAAGATGCGTGTAGGGCATTAATAGAGCCATTTTTTATTTGGCAGAAGCAAGCATTTATATTATTTAAGCTGGCTCAGACTACCAATGCACGGATTGGTGGTGGATATTTGAGCTCTCATAGCTCTCTTAAACATGTGCATAGACTACGTGAAGTGTGTAGTAAGCTATTGATTGGTGGAGAGACAGTTAGAAGAGATAGACCTACACTTGACTGCCGTTTCATAGACGGTATGGCACCAGATGTAGTGATCTATAGCAGGACAAAGCAGTTTGATTGCAACATTCCACTTTTTGATGTGAAAGAAAGAGATGTGACAATAAGCAATCATCTCTCTTTTCTCTCTAAACCATCTTTTATACTTGTCGAGGGAGGAGAAGGGATGCTTAATGTACTGAAAGATCGTATTGACTGGCTGTTAATCTATCAGACACCTAAGCTCTCTACGAATGATTTATCCTATAATATTGAGATGAACTTAACCTTTCTGCATCAGCAAAAGAGTGGTGTAGACATGATGATATGGAGTAGACAAAGTGGGGATTGAAAAACTAACCAACAAAGAGAAAAAGCAAGAGAAAATTGTAGAAATGTTTGATGATATTGCATCAACCTATGATAAAGCCAACCGTGTGCTTAGTATGGGTATCGATATACAGTGGCGCAAAAAGGGTTGCGACAAAGCCTTTGAGATATTAGATAAAAAACAGTTGGGACAAGTTACTGATGTGGCAACAGGAACAGGTGATTTGCTTATTTACTGGAGAGAGCAAGCACAAAAAAGTGGTGTAGTCATAGAGAAGTATGTCGGTATTGATCCTTCAGTAGGAATGCTTGGTGTTGCCAAAGAGAAGGTTGATTTTGCTGAATTTGTTGTGGGGAAGGCTCAGGAACTACCTGTAGAAGATGAAAGCAGCGATGTTGTCTCCATTAGTTATGGTATACGTAATGTTGTTGACAGAGTTGAAGCACTTCAGGAATTTAACCGGGTTCTCAAGTCTGGCGGATTAGTGGTTATTCTTGAATTTACCAAACAGGAGAGACGAGGGTTTGTTAATAAGATGGTTGATTTTGGAATGAAGAATATTCTTCCACGTATAGGTGGTTTCATTTCTAAGAACTATGAAGCGTATAAGTACCTGCCTGACTCTATTGAAGAATTCCTGTCTACCGAGATGCTCTCCAAAGAGCTTGAAGAGGCAGGCTTTGAGATGAAATATATTAAAAGTTTTTCCATGGGGATTAGTACACTCCTCATTGCACAAAAGCGATAAGTGAGGAGTACTGCTTGCAGATGATCTCTGTCTCTTCACTGAATATCAAAATCAAATCTCTTCTTGAGACCACTTTTATGCACATTCTTGTCGAAGGAGAAGTGGCATCGGTAACTTATCATACCTCTGGGCATCTCTATTTTTCTATTAAAGATGACAAAAGCACCATTAAGTGTGTTATGTGGCGTTCTTCTGTGGCACGAATGAAGTTCCGTATTGAAAAAGGGATGCATATTGTTGTAGAGGGATCTGTGAGTGTCTACACACCAAGAGGAGAATACCAGTTTCAGACAGTAAAGATAGAGCCGTATGGACAAGGGGCTTTGGCACTGGCTTTTGAACAACTCAAAGAGAAGCTTAAATCAAAAGGCTATTTTGATACGCAACAGAAGAAGATTCTACCAAAAAAGATTAGAAAGATTGTATTGGTTACGGCCAAAGAGAGTGCAGCGTTACACGATATGATAAAGATTATTGAAAAACGATGGCCACTAGTAGAGGTAGTTGTGATTGATGTATTGGTGCAAGGAGAGAGTGCAGCAGAACAGATCTCACATGGACTATATTATGCAGATAGCCTTGGTGCAGATATCATTGTGGTAGGACGTGGTGGTGGATCGACAGAAGATCTTTGGGCATTTAATGAGGAGAGTGTTGCTGATGCAATCTTTGCAATACACACACCAGTGGTGAGTGCTGTGGGCCATGAGGTTGATGTACTTATAAGTGATTATGTAGCCGATCTTCGTGCCCCAACCCCCAGTGCTGCTATTGAGATGATTTTACCTGATCGCAATGAAATGCTTTATGTGCTCAATGAAACAACAGAGCGTTTTGGTCAAACCATACAACAGCATATTGGACACAAAGAGCAACAGTTAAATCATAGTCAAGCACTATTGCTTCAACATGCACCAAAGAGAAAACTTCAGGAGATAGAGCATACATTTGTACGCCTCCAAGAAGAGTTTCTTAGAACTATATACTATCGCATAGAGCAGTTTGGCATATTATCAAAACAGCTACAAAGAGAGTTTGAGCAAAATATTACTTTTGTATTTCGGAATAAAGTGCAACAAGCATTACATCTGCATGAAAAAATGAAGCTTAGCGATCCGAAATTACAATGTAGAATAGGTTGGGCAAAGATTTCCAAGCAGAAGAAAACTGTAGGGCTTGACCAAATTGGAAAAGATGAATACTTTACTGTGGAAGATGCTTTTGTTCAAATAGACGCTGTCTGTCTTGAGGCTAAAAGAAAAA
>JAIZOF010000001.1:516380-682420 GCA_020525365.1 Sulfurovum sp.
TCGCTTCCATTCATTTTTATAGCAATGTTAGTAGGGTCCTACCTTGATACTGGATCAGGATGGTTTGGCTGGAAACTATTGCTGTTTGGTACACTGGAAGCTATTACTGCACGTAACTTTGCAATGGGTATTAACCGATATCTTGATAGAGATATAGATAGACTTAATCCACGCACAAAGAATAGGCCCTCTGTTGATGGGCGCATCACAGCTTCCCAGATGCTTTTTTTTATTCTTATTAATGCGATAGTATTTATATCTATTGCCTATTTTATTAATGATCTTGCATTTAAACTTACTTTACCCATACTTGTTGTGCTAGCAGCTTACCCCCTCTTTAAGCGTTTTTCAGCATTGGCACATCTAATACTTGGCATCAGCCTAGGTCTTGCACCTATTGCAGGAGTGATTGCAGTAAGTGGACAAGTTCCACTTTGGTCTCTTTGGCTTGCTATTGGGGTGATGTTTTGGGTTTCTGGGTTTGACCTGCTCTACTCTTTGCAAGATATAGAATTTGACAAAAAGCACCATTTGCACTCTATCCCATCATATTTTGGAGTACAAAATACAATGCGTATTGCCAAAGTATTTCATTTGTTGGCAGTATTTTTTTGGTCATGGTTCGTTTTTGGTGCCAGATTGGGCATATGGGCACAAGTTGCAGTTGTGTTTGCGGCAGTCATGTTGACATACGAGCACTACCTTGTCAACAAAGATTTTACAAAAATAGATAAAGCCTTTTTTACCGTCAATGGTTATCTGGGATTTATCTTTTTAATTTTTATTTTACTGGAGGTGATGTAAATGGAAACAATAGGTATAATTGCACTTGGATTATTTATGCTACTAGGGGTTACTTTGTCAGTATTAGCAGATGAGAATCGTAAACTAATTAAAGAGAACATACTTCTAAGGGAATCTGTAGGGAGTAGCAAGAATACAAAAAAAATAGATATAGAATATAGTCATAATGCTTCTGAAACAAAGCATATTATCAAGCTTATTGAAGATGGCAATAGTATTGAAGATATAGCTCAACTACTTAACTTTCCACTTGATAAAGTAGAGATGATTATTAAATTCAATAGGATTAAAAAAGAGCATGCCATATCATAGTTGGCAATATATACTCCAGCATGCTTATGCGCAACTAGATAAAGACTATAGATACTTTTTAGAGTCAAATAAAGGATACTTTCCTTCTTGTGAGCATTACTTTAATGCCTTTAAAACACTTCCCAGATATAAGGTAAAATATATTCTTTTTGGACAAGATCCCTATCCGAGGGCTGAAAGTGCAGGAGGTTATGCCTTTATCGATGAGAAAGTTAAAAAACTATTTAGTGAACAAGGATTAAGCAAAGAGGTAAACCGTGCTACTTCTTTACGTAATTTTATTAAGATGGCACTGGTGGCAAGAGGGGATCTTGGTGTAGCAGATACCTCACAACCAGCCATAGCAGCTCTGGACAAATTAACCTTGATAGACTCTATTACGCAACTACGAAAAAATTTTGAAAAGAATGGTATTTTACTGCTCAATACAGCATTGATCTTTACTGATAAGAAGAGTTCTAATAGGCACATAAAAGCATGGCAACCCTTTATGCAGTCACTTCTAAAAGAGATGAAAGAAAATAATCCTAAACTTATTCTTTTTGGTAACCATGCTAAGACTTTAAAAAAATTACTACCTCTAGAAACATATGAAACAATTGAGATGGAACATCCTTATAATTACACCTTTATTGCCAACAAAAAAGCACAAATGTTTTTTGGGCCCATGCACCTACTTGAAAAGTAAAGTTTTTTTGGTTACAATTCGCTCACAAAATATCGCAGTACTACTTTGTATGCACTCTTAGCTTAGCTGGATAGAGCATCGGTTTGCGGTACCGAAGGTCACAGGTTCGAATCCTGTAGAGTGTACCACCCCAACAAACTAATACTAATCATATTTATTCTATAATACAATCAATAATTTTTTGGAGCATTATATGAATATTCTCTTGATCAATACTAATCCTGTAGTTTCACGCCTCATTTCACTCTGTACACACAACGATAAATCCATTGTTTTTGAAGAGATAATGGATGTAACCGAAGCATCAGAAAATACATATGATATTATATTTGTTGATCATGCTTCTTATGATGACCAAGTAGTATTTTTAGACCAGATTGCCAATATTGGAAAGCTAGTATTTCTGTCGAGTTATGATACTGATGAAGAGGTAGCTAAAAAGTTTGATATTGTAGTTAAAAAACCTTTTTTACCTTCCCAAATACAGGCTATTGTAGACCAAGTTAAAACAGAAACTCCTTTAACAGAAGAAGAGCTCGCACTTCTTGAGGTAGAAGATTTAAATGAGATTATTTCAGAGAATACACCGGATATAGAATGTTGTCTCCTACTTTCAGTGGTTCAGTCTCCTGTAGTTTTGCCTCTTCCAGCTTCACCTGTTTACGCTTATGTGCCTCGTTGAGCAATCTATGCCCTTCACCAAGCTCTTTGACCTTAAGCACTTCACGTGCCTTTTTGGTCGCAGCATTATAACGATTTTCCAGTGTTGCCAGTGTTTTTCGGTGTTGCTCTTTCAGGGAAGCTTCTTCATCAAGAAGCTTTTGCTTCTGTTTTTCAATGGCTTTAAGTTCATGGTCTACCTGTCCAATCTTTTGTCGCATTTCTCGCTCTAAAGAGGTAGATCTCTCTATGAGATCATTGAGATTCTCTTTGTCCTCACCATAAACTTTTTTTGCCTCCTGTATAATGGCAGGAGGAACCCCATAGCGCTGCGCTGTCTCAAATGCATAACTCTTCCCAATACTCCCCTGCAAAAAAGTATAGGTAGGTACACGTTGCTCTTCATCATAGAGTGCGGCAACCAGTTCTACATCATCACTACTTGCCATCAAAGAGGCCAGACGTTTATGGTGGGTTGTAACTACAAAACTGATACCACGATTTTTTAATGTCTCAAGCATCACACGAAAGAGTGATGCCGCTTCATCCGAGTCTGTTCCAAGCTCAATTTCATCAACCCCAACAATGGCATCACTCTTGGTAAAAAGTCTAGCAAACTCCTGCATGCGCCCTGCAAAAGTGGAGATGTCATTCTTCACCGACTGCGGATCATCAATAACAGCCTCAATACTCTTGTAGTGCCCCACTTTTGTACGTGTTGCATCACACTTAAAAGGCAGTAGATACTTACTCATGTAGACTGCCGAGAGGACTGATTTAAGCAGCATAGTCTTTCCTCCGGCATTCACCCCTGTGATTAAAAAAATTGGTTTGGACATATCGATACTAACAGGTACAGGATTCTCAATAGCAGGGTGAATAAAGTTGTGCAAGATAACTTGCTTGCCTTTGCTTGGTAGAATAAACTCATACTCCATCATACGGGCAAAACTAACCCTTGCTTGATAATGGTCAAATCGATCGTAGGCTTTGTTGATAAATGAGAGAAAGCGCTCCCATTGATGAAATATTTCAGAAATCTGCTTGCAGTAGCGCCAAATCAGTTCCGAACGGCTACTTAAGAGTGCTGCCTCTTTCTCTTTAAGATGAGAAATATGTTGGGGGATAACATAAAAAAAGCCACCAGATGATCGCCCTACTACCGTTGCTTTAAGTGCATGATTGAACCCGCCACGCACCAAAAGAGTCTCTTCTCCACTATGAAAATGTACTTGTGTATCGACCAAATAGTCACGAAGTTTAGTAGAGTGCGTCAGACGATAAAGGGTCTCCTTGATCTCCCCCTTATTATGCTTAATAGCACGCTCTAAACTCATTAGCTCTGTATCGCGCTCTGGGTTAATCTTCCCCTCATCGGTAAAATACCCCAATGTCTCCATGATTGCTTCAGGAATTTCTATTTCACCTATCCAGCTGCCTACTGGCTCTGGCAGACTTGACGCCTTGAGGCGGTTAAAGTAACCAATCATCACTACAAATGCATAAATCTCTTCTAGAGCCAAAACCCCCTGTTTTTTAATGAGATTGAGCTCTTTATCAAGATTGGGAATCTCTTGGGGAACAGGAAACTGAACAGACGAAAGTGCCTTGATGTAACGAAAATGTTGGTTAATATCTCCTTCCATTGCAACCGATTTGTCTCGAGAAAGGAACTGTTTAAACTGGAAAATATAACCCTCTAAATCCAGTTTTTGTATGATTGGCTTTTCTTGGTTCCCTTGTGGCACATTTTATCCTTTCATTTTGAGAAAATGTAACTATCTATTTTAGCTATATGAAAGATAATACTTTAAATCTCGCCCCGTATCTGATAGGTGACATCTCCTGCACCAAATGCTGCTACAAGTCCTTCTGAATATTGGCGTATCACTTTGCCATCTTTAAGCACCTTAACCACACTATCCTCTCTGGTAACAGTATCTGCCATGAGTAACTCATAGCGACTAAATGCGCCCTTAAGATCAATATCTATCGATAGTTCACCTGCTGACCATATGGGCAGAATAACCAGTTCATCTACTCCCTCAAAACACTCAACAAAGCCATGCAGATTATCGATCGTACGAGAGTACTTGTGCGGTTGCCAAATCACACTGAGTGTATGAAAACCTTGTAGTTTTTTATAGACCTGAAGAGAGTGCATTGTTGCTTTAATCTCGGTGGGGTGATGTCCATAATCGTCTATAACTACTATCTGTTTCTGATTTTGGATAATATCAAAACGTTTTTTAACCCCTTTGTAGCATATCAACTTATGTACTTATCCAGATATAACTACCCTACCAGATTGATGGAATATCTATGAAATTAAAAGAAGAAGTTAATAGAATTATACATATTGCTTTTAAAAATGCAGGTATTGAGATAACTCCTATTTCTGTTTCTGAGGCAACTAAACCAGAATTTGGAGATTTTCAGTTTAATGGGGCAATGGCACTTGCCAAGCCATTAAAGCAAAATCCATATCAGATTGCACAATCTATTGTAAAGAATCTTGATCTTTCAGGAGCAATAAGTAAAGCAGAGATTGCGGGACCAGGATTTATTAATTTATGGTTGAATGATGAGTGGATTGCAAGTGAGTGTGAAAAAGTTGACAAAGATAAGCGTTTAGGAGTGAATAGACGAGAGATTCCTATTAAAGTGGTAGTAGACTATTCTGGTCCAAATATGGCAAAGCAGATGCATGTGGGACACTTACGCTCAACCATCATTGGAGATACACTTTCTAATTTACTGGACTTCCTTGGCGATGAAGTGATACGCCAAAACCATATTGGTGACTGGGGAACACAATTTGGAATGCTGATTGCTTATCTTGAAGAGACAGGCGAGGATGGTGATGGAACCCTGAGGGATTTGGAACAGTTTTACAAGGATGCTAAAACACGTTTTGATACTGATATTGAATTTGCTAATAAATCACGTAAATATGTAGTAAAGATACAAAGTGGTGACACGCATTGCCTGACACTTTGGAAAAAGTTTATTGATATCTCTCTTGGACACTGTGAAGAGGTATATAAAAAACTTGATATTAATTTAACTCGAGATAATGTACGGGCAGAAAGTTTTTATAATGAATTGCTAGCAATAGTAGTAGCCAATCTTGATAAATCTGGTCTACTTAGAGAGAGTGATGGTGCGCAATGTGTTTTTCTCAAAGAAGATGAGGTTCCAGTTATTGTGCAAAAACGTGATGGTGGCTATCTTTATGCTACAACAGATCTTGCAGCACTCTATTATCGTGCCAATACACTTGGTGCTATGCGTATTAGTTATGTAGTTGATGCTCGTCAAAGTGAGCATTTCAAACAGATATTTCGTGTGGCAAAAGAGGCAGGGTTTGTGCCTGAAGGTATTAGGTTAGAGCATATTGCGTTTGGTACCATGATGGATAAAAGCGGTAAGCCATTTAAAACACGTGATGGTGGTACGATTAAACTGATTGACCTGCTTGATGAAGCAGTAGTGCGGGCAAAAGAAGCTATTACAGCTAAAGATACTTATAGTCAAGAGGAGCTTGAACATACAGCAAAGATTATTGGTATTGGAGCAGTCAAGTATGCTGACTTGGCAATCAATCGTGAGTCAAACTATATTTTTAATTGGGACAAAATGCTCTCTTTTGAGGGGAACACCTCTCTCTATATGCAGTATGCCTATGCCCGTATTCAGAGTATTTTTCGAAAATATGGACAAAAGCCAAAAGGAAAGATTATTATAACGGATATACTTGAGCATCGTTTAGCAGTTATGTTGTTACATTTTGAAGATATACTTTTAAGGGCAGCAGAAGATACTGCTCCTAGCCAGATTACAACATACTTATATGAGCTTGTAACACTTTTTATGCGTTTTTATGAACATAATCCTATACTTAAAGAGGGGATCAAAGAAGACATAAAGCAATCACGGCTTCTGTTGGCAGGATTGACTGCCAAGACTATTAAGCAGGGTCTAGATATTTTGGGTATACAAGTTGTTGATAAGCTGTAGTATTGATTAAGATATCAGCCCTCTTTTCTCTTCTTCTGATTCTCTATTAACTCACCTAAAAACTGCTCTAGGTTATAACGTTGACGGTATTCAGGTGTCATAATGTGTATCAATATATCTCCAAGATCGGCAACAATCCACTCATCACTTATATCCGCATGTATAAATATTTCTCCTTTAGGCTTAAGTATATCTTTAAGTTGATCAAAAAGTGCCCGAGTATGTTTAAGATTGAGTGAGTTTGCAATAACCACACGGTCTGTAATATAATCTGCATCATCAAGGTTGAAGACTTCTATCTCTTCAGCTTTCTTTTCATCAAGTATCTTTATAATATTGTCAATTCTTTCTTCAGTTATCATTTAAGCTTTGTCCTTTTAAAATATATTTTACTGAGCTAACAATTTTCTTATCGATATATTCTGTCTGTCCACTCTTTTTAATTTGTGAAGAGCTTATAGGCATATTAAGTGTTAGTAGTTTCCAAGAATTAAGCATTTGTGTTATTAGTGAAAAACCAGGACGTGTAACAACTACCCAAGTAATCTCTTTATTGAGCCAATTAAAATTATACCACTGTGTCACTGTCGATAGGTTATCGGAGCCAATAATAAGATATTGGACATTATAGTACTTTTGAAAATATTTGATACTCTCTACTGTTTTAACACTTCTGTTTTGTTTTATTTCATAGTCACTAACTATTACTTTTGGAGTATTGCTAAAGAGATCTTTGCACCATTTGAAGCGCTGTGAGGCACCCGAAAGAGATGAGGATTTAAATGGGTTTAAATAGGTAGGTAGTATAATCAGTTTATCAATATTAAGGTGCTTGAGTACCTCTATGACAATTTGCTGGTGTCCTTGGTGGGGTGGGTCAAAACTTCCTCCAAATACGGCAACTGTGAGTCTGGTGTTATTAACCAAATGCTAACCTCATTTACTGTAAAATTACGCACTTTTCGGTGTGGACAGAACTCTTTTTATGGAGCTGTATTAAATAGCTATATTTTAGCATATCTCACCACAAGAGTTATTGAAGGGATTATGATGGCGGTAAAGGTAGCAATAAATGGACTAGGTCGTATTGGTAGGTGTGTAGCACGTATTATTGCAGATAGAGATGATATTGAACTCGTTGCGGTCAATGCCAGTGGTAGTGAGGAGATGATCGAATATAATCTCAAGTATGATTCTGTACATGGTGCGTATAAGAGCATAAAGGTTATAGGGGGGTATTTATGTATTGGTAATGATAAGGCAAAGATACTCTCTGAACGCAATCCTGTCAAACTCAATTTTGCTGACTTTGGTGCTGAGCTTGTACTAGAGTGTACCGGAGCATTTTTGACACAAGAGAGTGTACAGCCTTATCTCGAGAATGGTATTAAAAAAGTAGTTTTCTCTGCACCAGCCAAGGATGATACACCCACATTTGTTATTGGAGCCAATGCTGATAGCTATGCTGGAGAATCTATTGTTTCCAATGCCTCTTGTACGACCAATGGTCTAGCCCCTATAGTAAAAGTACTTGATAATGCATTTGGTATTGAGCATGGACTTATGACAACAATTCACTCCTATACCTCTTCTCAGCCTATTCTTGACGGAAAACACAAGAAAGACCCACGTAAAGGAAGATCTGGAGCGACCAACCTTGTGCCCACAACAACTGGTGCAGCAAAAGCAATTTCTAAAGTGTTACCATCTTTAAAAGGCAAACTGAACGGGCAAGCAATCCGTGTTCCGACACCAGATGTCTCATTGGTTGATTTGACAGTAGAGTTAAAGCAGTCTGTTACCAAAGAGGTTGTACAGACAGCCTTTAAAATAGCAAGTGAAGGTTCGCACAAGGGAATACTTGGCATTGATGAGTCATACCGTGTTTCTCAGGATTTTGTAGGAGAAGAGCTCAGTACAGTTGTTGCACTTGATACCATTCAAGTGATTGGCGAGAAAATGGTTAAAGTACTTTCATGGTATGACAATGAGTGGGGTTACTCATGTCGTCTGGTTGATATGGCTGTATTAATTAGTAAAAAGTAGAGAATAATAAAATAGATGAAAACAATTAAAGATATTAATATTGATGGCAAACGTGTATTTATCCGATGTGATTTCAATGTCCCCAAGGATGAGTTTGGAAATATTACTGATGATAGGCGTATTAGGGCAGCACTTCAGACAATACGTTATTGTATTGATAGGGATTGTAAGATTATTCTTGCGTCACATTATGAGCGTCCAGAACCAAAAAAGTATGAAGAAAAATACTCCCTTAAGCCTATTGCAAAGAGATTGCATACCCTATTGAAGATTAAGAATGAGCTTTATATGGCAGAGGATGTTGTGGGTCCCGATGCTAAAGCAAAAATAGCAAAGCTTGAAGCAGGTGATATTTTATTGTTAGAGAATCTCCGCTATGAAGTAGAGGAGACTAAAAATGGTGAAATATTTGCTAAAAAACTTGCTTCGTTTGCCGATGTATATATTAATGATGCATTTGGTGCCTGCCATAGAAAACATGCTTCTATTCATGCTATCGCCAAGTTTTTTGACAAGAACCATAAGGCAGCAGGTTTTTTGATGAGCAAGGAGGTGAACTTTTTCTCAAAAGTACTTGAAAACCCTGTACGTCCTTTTGTGGCTGTAGTGGGAGGCTCAAAGGTCTCTGGAAAGCTGGAAGCATTAAATAAACTACTTGATAAGGTAGATAAAGTAATTATTGGTGGAGGAATGGCATTTACTTTCTTAAAGGCAAAAGGGTACGAGATAGGACAATCACTTGTTGAAGATAATTTACTCAATGAGGCAACTAAAATTATGGAGAAGGCACATGAGCAAGGGACAAAATTCTATTTGCCTGTTGATTTTGTGGTTGCTCCAGAATTCTCTGAGAATACAGCAGTTAAATATCTGCCTTCACAGGAGATACCTTCAGGCTGGATGGGACTTGATACTGGTCCAGCATCTTCAAGGCTTTTTAGGGAAGTACTCAATGATGCACAGACAATTATTTGGAATGGACCAATGGGCGTCTATGAGATGGATAAATTTTCTAAAGGAAGTATTATGATGTCTCACCATATTGCTGAAACACATGCAACAACTATTGTTGGTGGTGGTGATACGGCAGATGTAGCGCAACGTGCTGGTGATGTTGATGAGATGACATTTGTTAGTACTGGGGGTGGTGCAAGTTTAAAGTTGATCGAAGGCGAGGAGCTTCCAGGGTTGATAGCCTTGGGAATAGATTAGTATGATTTTTGCTGCAAACTTTAAAACATACCATACACGACAAAGTACTCAAAACTATCTTCAATCTCTTGCCCTAAAGCTGGTAAATAAAAAAGTAGAAGATCGTATTTTCATCTTCCCCCCTACGACAGCATTGGATAAGTATGAGGGAGACTTCACTATTGGAGTACAGAATGCTTACCCAACACGAAATGGTGCTTTTACTGGAGAGATAGGTCTTGAACAGCTTGAAGAGTTTGATATCAGAACTATTCTTATTGGACACAGTGAGCGACGTGAGTATATGCTTGAAAACCAGAAGAGAGTGGCTGAAAAATATCACTTCTTTATGGAGCAGGGTTTTGAAATTATCTACTGTATTGGCGAACCTCTCGAGGTACGTGAGTTAGGCGAAGAGGCTGTAACAAAGTATCTGCTTGCACAATTTGAAGGAATTGACCTCTCCTATAAAAAGACTATTGTCGCCTATGAGCCAATTTGGGCAATTGGTACAGGTCGTTCAGCTACAACAGAAGAGATTGCTTCTACCCATGCAATACTTAAAACTAATATGAATAGGCCACTGCTTTATGGTGGTTCCGTAAAGCCTTCCAACATTAAAGAGATTATTACACTAGAGGGTGTAGATGGTGTTTTGGTAGGGAGTGCATCACTAGATACAAAAAGCTTTTCTGAAATCATTTTTTCCTAGTAATAAACAGGAATAAAGCTTTTATTTAGAGTGTATCTAAAACTATTTTATCTACAATTACCTAAAGAGATTCTCTAGTGCAGAAGTATCTGTTGTTTTGGTTGTCTCTGGTGTATCAGATGAACTATCTGCTTGTCTTTCTGTAACCCCTTCTATCTCATTGAGTTGAATATCATAACCTGTTAACATAGAGGCTAGACGGATATTGATACCACTTTTCCCAATTGCTTTAGCTTTTTGATCTCCAGTAATATCGATAATGGCTTTTTTCTCTTCTTGATCTATTTTGACACTTTGTGTAATTGCAGGAGAAAGTGCTCTTGTAATGAAAATTTCGGGAATTGGTGAGTATTCAATACAGTCAATATTTTCACCATTAAGTTCTGCACTGACAGCATTGATACGCACACCTTTCACTCCAACAGCTGCACCAATGGGATCAATGTTCATTTGATCTGTTTTAAGTGTAATTTTTGCTCTCTCACCAGGAATACGTGCTGCGGCAACAATCTCAACTGCACCATCAGAAATTTCTGGTACTTCGCTTGCCATTAATGCTTCAAGAAACTTTGGTGATGTGCGTGTCAATTCAAGAAAGAGACCATATTGTGGATCGACACTGACATACCGTAGTAGCGTTCTGATGGTATCTCCCCGCTTAAAACTCTCCCCTTTAATACGATTTCTTCGAGTTAGGATCCCCTTGAGTTCACCAATTTCTATATGCGTATTGTCATCAGTATCAATACGATTAACAGTTCCAAGCATGACTGTTCCAACCTTTTCTCTGTACTTCTCAAAAAGGTCTTGTTCAACTCGCCGTTGAACATGATATTCAAGCTCTTTAAAGAGATTTGCTGATGCAGTACGACCATGATCTTCAAGTATGAACTCTTCCTTGAGTTGATCACCAACCTCAATGGAATTATCAAACCCTTTGGCTTCACTCAAAGAGATATATGCATCAGGCTCCTCTTCAAGTTTTTCATCATTATCTAGAACAACAGTGATAACCTTGTTTATATTATATGTCTTAATATCATTATCAATTATAATTTCAAATGCACTTGAAGGGGTTGTTAATTTTTTTGCTGTATTTATAAGAGCATCTTTAAATGCTTCGAGTGTATTCTCTCTGGAGATATTTTTTTCATGTGCAATTGCTTCGATAATATCTAATATTTTTTCCATATGTAGTTTCCTTACTATTAAAATGAATTTACCGCTACAAGAGGTAACATAACAGTGTTAAGAACGTCTAGGAGGGCTTGTTTTTTGAAGTGGAAGATTATATCTAATCAAACCTTTACTGAAAATGAAGTATAATCAAACCAACTAGTAAGAGTACCCAAGACAGTGGGCAAATTCAAAGGAAGAAGAGATGAAATTGAAATTGGCTAGAACCACTTTAAAAGCAAAACCAAAGACCATAGAGCTAAAAAAATTGGAAGAGGAGCTAGCAAACAGGTCTATTTTTTATTTTGATAAAGATAATTCTCATAAAGAGCTTAAAGTATTAATTGAATATTTTGAAGAGAAGGGTTGCTCTGTTTATATGAGGGAAGTGAAATATGGTCTAGATGATAATGAGTATATCTACGAAGTACACATCATTGTCTAGTCTGAAGATTGCTTGCACTGATATGTAGTACTGCTTCCCCCTCCATTATTCTGTATATCTCTTTCTTAAATCTATAACTATAAAATGAGTCAAAAATATGAGTAAAAAATTATTTATTGAAACACTTGGATGTGCGATGAACGTACGCGATACTGAACATATGATTGCAGAATTGAGCACCAAGGAACAGTATAAATTAACTCAAGAAGTTTCTGAAGCAGATTTAATTATTATCAATACCTGCTCTGTGCGCGAAAAACCTGTAGCTAAACTCTTTTCTGAAATAGGGGTTTTTAATAAAAAGAAAAAAGAGGGGGCAAAGATTGGTGTTGCTGGATGTACAGCAAGTCATCTGGGTAAAGAGATTATTAAACGAGCCCCTGTGGTTGACTTTGTTCTTGGGGCAAGAAATGTTTCTAAGATTACGCAGGTGGTAAATCAAAAGCATACAGTAGAGATAAACACAGATTATGATGAAAGTACCTATGCGTTTAGTGAATATCGAACCAATCGCTTTAAGGCAATGGTTAATATTTCAATTGGTTGTGATAAATCATGTACGTTTTGTATTGTGCCTGCTACACGAGGTGATGAAATTAGTATTCCTAGCAATCTTCTTATGCAGGAGATTACCAAAGCAGTCAATGGTGGTGCCAAAGAGGTGATGTTGTTGGGGCAGAATGTTAATAATTATGGTAGATATTTTGGTAGTAGTAAGGAGCAAATTAACTTTACTGGACTTTTACAGAAAATTTCTACTATAAGGGGGTTGGAACGTATACGTTTCACCTCACCTCACCCACTTCATATGGATGATACCTTTTTAGAAGAGTTTGCTTCCAATCCAAAGATATGTAAACAGATACACGTACCGTTACAGAGTGGATCAACCAAACTACTGAAAAAAATGAAACGTGGCTATACTAAGGAGTGGTTTCTAAATCGTTGTGAAAGGATACGTACACTCTGTCCTGAGGCAACTATCTCAACTGATATTATTGTTGGGTTTCCTGGAGAGAGTAAAGCAGATTTTGAAGATACAATGGATGTACTTGAACAGGTATGTTTTGAGCAGCTTTTCTCTTTTAAATACTCTCCAAGACCTCACACAGAAGCAGCAGGGTATCCAGATCAAGTAGATGATAAGATAGCAGGAGAACGCTTAACGTACCTGCAGGCGTGCCATACGAAGATCCTTGATAAGGTAATGGATGCACAGGTAGGAAAAGTACACAGTGTTTACTTTGATGAGCTTAAACCCAATAATTATATTGCTGGACGCAGTGATGATGGCAAGCTTGTCTTTAGTGAGGGTAGTGAAGAGTTGCTTGGTAAGATTATTGATGTGAAGATTACCAAGGCTTCACGTGGTGCACTTGATGGAGTAGTTTTATCAGTATGAAATTTTTTTTTAGGGCTTTAGGAAAATATTTGTTGCCTCTATTTGGTTATGGTTTAATGCGTTTTTACTGGTATACATGTAAAAAGCGTTTTCATATTGAAGGTGAAATGACACAAACACAACATATTGTTATTTGTTGGCATGGTGAACTATTGATGTCGCCACAGGTATATAGACTTTACCATAAAAATCAGGGAGCATCAGGAATTGTCTCAAAACACTTTGATGGAGAGATTGTAGCTCGTACCTTTCAGATATTTGGTATTAAGCCACTTAGAGGTTCAAGTAGTTATGGAGCCAAGCAGGTTTTACTTAAAGCTTTTCGGAAACTGAAAAAAAAGGATGATCTATTGATTACCCCTGATGGCCCACGTGGTCCAAGGCATATCATGAGTAATGGTGCCATAGCACTGGCACATAAAGCCAAGGTTCCAGTGATGACAATAAATTATCTTCCAAAATCTTATTGGAAACTTAATAGTTGGGATCATTTTGTAATACCAAAACCTTTTACAACAATTGATTTTTATCTAAAAATTATTTCAATAGATAAAATGGAAATTGAAGAGGCACGAGAATACCTACGTAGAAGAATGATGGAGCATACGGTCATTTAATGAATGAGGCACTCAATCAATATATTACATCCTTTTTTGATTATCTTCTTAATATACGCGGCTATTCTGAAGCAACTGTAGAGACCTATGAGATTGCACTTCGACAGATGGTAAAAGTAAGTTATCTTTATAGGGAAGATGAGGTTTGGGTGCTTGATATTACACCTTTTCGCTTCAAAATTATTAAGAATAGTAAAAAAACTATAGTTAAAAAACTCTCTGCCATTCATTCGATGATAAAGTACCTTGAAGAGCAGTGTCATTTAAAAATTAAAGTAATCTCCGATGAGTCTATTAAGGTTCCCCAAAGTCTTCCAAAGCCGATCGAAGAGCAGTATATTGATGAGGTATTAGAAAAATCAACAATTGAAGAGAAGCTATTGATTTCCATGCTTTATGGGCTTGGATTGCGTATCTCTGAACTGAGTGGACTAAAACTCAATGATATACGCGGAGAATGGATTGAAATACACGGCAAAGGAAACAAGATGCGGCAACTCCCGCTATTAGATTCATTGCAAGAGTTGCTACAAACCTATTTCATGTACACTAAGCCAAAAAAATATCTTTTTGAGAAGGGTGATATCCCAATGAGTAGCGCACAACTACGCTATAAATTAACTAAACTTTTTAAAGCGTCTGGCATTAAAGCTACTCCACATCAACTGCGTCACTCTTTTGCTACCCATTTGCTTAATCATGGTGCACGTATTGCTGATGTGAGTGAGTTGCTTGGGCATGAGACAATGGCAACCACACAAGTATATACTAAGTTAGGAAGTGTAAAGAAGATGCAAGAGTACATGAAAGCACACCCACTAGCACATATTAAGTATTTATCAAACAATAAATAAAAAAGTTACTGCCTATAAGTTATCCATATTAATTTTTTCATAGTAGAGATAGGGTCGAATTTTTACAGGTATTTTTTTGATCCTACACATCTCTTTAAATACTTTAGGCATATTTTTCTTTAGATAGGGAGCAATATAAAGAAGATTATCTGCTAGCTCAATTACCCACTTCCCTCCAATAACTAAACTTTTTTCTCTTTCAATTTCTCTACGTTGGGAAGATGAAAGTACATAGCCAAGCTGTTTAAGTGTGATATCAGCTACCTTGCTTTTAAATTGTAGATTATATACCTTGAGTATTCGTAACTCTTTGGCTTGGTAGATTGTCTCAAAATTTTTTTCAAGTAGTACCTTGTCCTTCTTGAGGTAATTAAAACTACGCTTGATACCTTCGGCATATTGTGATATGAGTGGATCAGAAAAGTGTTTTCTAAAATAGTTACGTTCATACTGCTCGTTCATATTGCTTTCATCAGTAAAGTAAGGGTATCTATTTGATTCAAGATAGGCAATAAGTTCTGTCTTTGTGTAGGAAAGAAGTGGATGAATAAGAGTATAACCTTCTCTTTGGCTCACTGCTTCAAGTCCAACCAGCTCAGAAAGCCCTGCACCTTTTGTTAGCCGCATCAACATCCATTCAAGATGGTCATTGAGTTGATGGGCAGTTAACAGGTTATCGTAGTGATATTTGGCAATGAGCTTCTCAAAAAAATGATAGCGAAACTTACGGGCATTGAACTCAAAATGGCTTTGAAATAGAGGTGCCTTTATGGTATGACAGGTGAGGTTGTATTTGTCTGCTAAGGTTTTAGCATGCATGATCTCCTCCTTGCTTTGTGTTCGTATACCGTAATCAACAATGGCAATATCGAAGCAGATACTATTTTTTAGAAGTAGAAAAAAGAGTGCAGAAGAGTCGATACCAGCAGAAAAAGCCAATAAGTTTCGTTTTTGTGAGCAATAAGTAGTTATTGTTGGACAATTAAGTGTCATGGTAATCTTGTTTTGAGTGTTGCTATCAGTTGCATTCCAACACGCTCTGTTACTTTTGCCTTATAAACCCTTCCATACTCTACTTTTAAGTCATTTGTATCATTGATAAGAATTTCACCATCAATGTCAACAGCCCAAAGAAGAGGTCTAGCAGACAGAAGAAACTCATGCTCATCACTCTTTCCATCAATAACCAGTTCAATTTCTTTCCCTATCATCTTTTCAAGAGATTGAATGGTAGACATTTGTGCAATCTCTCCAAGAGTAGTGGTACGTTCTTCGGCAAGCTCTTTTGGGATCTGTTCCATCTTATAGGCAATAGTAGATGATTCATTGGAGTAGGTAAAAGTATTAAATCGATCAAAATTAAAATTTTCTATAAAATTACAAAGTTTTTGAAAACTTTCCTGACTTTCTCCAGGGTGTCCAGTAATGATTGAGGTTCTTAAAAAAGCACCAGACTTACTTTTCATATAGTTGAGCAGGGCAATGGTTTTTTCCTCTCCAAAACCACGCTTCATGGTTTTAAGTACATGCTCATCAATATGCTGAATAGGCATATCATAGTAGGTTTGGAAGACCTTTGAATTAGCAATATCATCAATGAGCTCAAAAGTAGTCGTAGAAGGGTAGAGGTAGAGAATACGTGCACTACGCACCTCTTCTATCTCTTCTACTGCTTTTATAAGGCTTCTTAGTCCATCTTTAAAGCCTATATCGCGTCCGTAGCTTGAGCTGTCTTGTGAGATAAAAGAGAAGTCGTAGAAACCCTTTTTGGCAAGCACATGCACCTCTTTAATGATAGACTCTAAAGAACGGGAATGAAGTTTTCCTTTGAAGCTTGGAATAGCACAGAATGAGCACTGCTGATTACACCCTTCGGAAATTTTGATATATGCGTGGTAGTTAGAGCCTGTGATAACCCTACCACTCTCTTCTGTTGCCAGATAGACTTCTGGGCTAAAGGTACTTTGTTTTTTGGCAATAAGTGTATCAATATTTTCATAGTCGCCCACACCAGTAAAGATATCAATCTCGGGGAGTTCTTGCATAAGTTCTTTTTTATAACGCTCGGAAAGACAGCCTGCCATGACCAGTATAGAATCTTTTTTTCGCTGCTTATGTAGATTAAGAATGGTGTTAATACTCTCTTCTTTTGCTGCATCAATGAAACCACAAGTGTTAACAATAATTACATCAGCATTAGTATTGTCATGAGTAATATCATACTCTTTAAGGCGTCCAAGCATAACTTCTGAGTCAACAAGGTTTTTGGTACAACCAAGACTGACAAGGTGTAATTTTTTTGACATAGCTACCCGCTGTTGTAATGAAATACTTTAATGAGTGAAAGTATAACACAATCATTAAAAAAAAGGAGGTAAAAAGAGTATAAGAGCGACACCACTTCTCATAAGGAAAAAGTGGTGTTGAGGTTAAGATTTACTTTGTATCAAATTTGTAGTCAAGCATTGCCCATATTTTAGTTGTTTTGGTAATTTTAGGGTCAAAAAATTCATCATTTTTAGTAAATAAAGAAGCCTTTACCATACCAGAAAGACCTTTGATGACAGGAATTTTGTTTTTATAAATCATATCTATTTCCGTACCATAATTTTCACCTGCCATATTGGAGGAGAAGGTGTGGTAAATAACTTTTGCAAGACCAAACTCGTTAGATTTGTATCCAATCATTCCATTCATATCTACAAGACCATCATCTGGTGTAGCCAAAAATATATCAGCCCATCCATTATGTGCATGCAGTGTTGCCAATGGTGTTTTAAAAGGAGCAGACATTCCTTCTTTATCTTCTTCAAGTACTTCATGCTGTACACCAATAAGAAAACCATGATTTATATTAAGATTAGCTTGAATATTGTGATAATTTGTATTTATTACATCAGTAGTAATCTTATCAGGGGTGGTAAGGGTTGGATTAGTCTGATGTGCATATTCTAAGCGGTAGTTTAGTTTTATAGGACCTTCATTGATATTCCCTGTTACGGCAATACCGTAAGTATCTGTAATATCTTTAATGAGATAATCATAAGCTGTTAGTGTCAATGTTGGAGTAAGGCGGTATGCTGCATGAAGTATAACAGATGCGGTACTAAAACCTGATTTTACTGGTTTGACACTCTCTTTGTCAAAAATAGTATTAACCTTCCCTACATATGCAGCCAAAAGATTAAGATTTTTAATAGAGTTATCAATGACTGCTACTGCATCATAGGTTTGTGGCATCTGTCTCCAGTTAACTGTACCAACAAATCTTTGGTTGTCAATATTGACACCTTGACGACCTGCTCTAATTAATGTTTTACCAAATGCGTAGTCAATATATGCCTGTGTTATACGAGTTTGAGCAGGGTCAGCTACCACTTGATAGAACTGCATTTCATCCCTTGTACTAGTGGAGAGATCCCAATAGTTTCCTAAACCAGAAACATTGGTTCCTTCGAAATAGGTTGATAGACCTTTTATTTGAGGTAAATCAATCTGGACACCAAGTTGTAATCTATTAGTAGATGCACCAGCCTTCTCTTTTCCATTATTGGGCACATCAACAGATTCATATCTTGGACGAATCTCACCTTTTGTAGTGAGCACAAACATAACATCACCATTTTCTGTTACTTTTTTAATTGTTTTTTGGCTAATGACTGGAACCATTCTCTCGTGAGACATTGGATTGTCTGTTGATCTCTTGACCATTCTCTCGTGAGACATTGGATTGTCTGTTGATCTCTTGACCATTCTCTCGTGAGACATTGGATTGTCTGTTGATCTCTTGACCATTCTCTCGTGAGAGACTGGATTACCTGTTGATCTCTTAACCATTTTCTTGTGAACTACTAGGTTATTTGCTGGTTCTTTGACCGCTCCTTCATGAATTACTGTAATCACTGGGTCAATATCTCCACCTGCTATCAGTGCAACTAACATTGCTACCAAAAGTAAAAGTATTTTTTTCATTTAATTCCTCCTTATGAAAATAATAAATACATCATAACAGAAAATATTTGATAATGTCAATAGAAGATGAAACATTAATAAGCTATCTATTTTTTGTTTTGTATAGATTAAAGTCTAGATTTTATTTTAGTAGAAAAAGTAATATTGGAGTAAAAGGTGGTGGCGCCGGACGGAATCGAACCGCCGACACATGGATTTTCAATCCATTGCTCTACCGACTGAGCTACGGAGCCATTAACTATAAATATCGTAAAGTGGATGAAATTATAGCTACGTAATCTTAAAAATAATTTATATCTCTTTTTGAAGGGACTATTTTGACAGTGCTTGAACCAATGACATGAATATTGTGCCTCTTTGCTTATAGGAGTCGAACTGATCAAAGCTTGCTGCAGCAGGGGAGAGGAGTGCAACACTCTCTTTGGTATGTAATTTGTCTACCTGAGCTATAGCATTTTTAAGTACACCCGCCTCTTGAAGGGTAACGCAGAATTTTTCTGCTAGTACTTTAATTTTTTTACTGTTAGCACCAATGCTATATACAGTGACATTCATGGTATGCAGTAGTTCAAAGAGTGGAGTAAGATTAATACCTTTATCATCTCCACCAAGGATAAGATGGATATATTTATCGCCATAACCCTTGACTGCCTGAATGGTTGCATCAAGATTAGTGGCCTTGGAGTCATTGACCCAAAGACGACCTTTTTTATCAGTAAACTCCTCTTGACGATGGGCATCACGGGTGAAGGTGTTTAGTAGATCATAGTTGACTTCATCAAAAAGAACTTTTGTAATTGCCAATGAGAGCAATGCATCTTGAAGGAAGGCACCTCTATAGTGAAGCTTGAAAGCATTAAGATCAAAATAGTTACAAAGGAATTCGTTACTGTCATATTCAACAACAAATGCATCTGTTTGAGGAAGATTGAGCCCTTTGGGGACAAGGGCAAGCTCACCCTCACCCATTGTTAGGAGTGGTCGTAATTTATCTGCCTCATATGCCTTAGGGGTACCGTGCCAGTCGAGATGGTCTGGAGTGATGGGCAGTAATAGGTAGATATTTGGTGAAGCAGTTTTGGTATGATGTAGTGTAAAAGAGCTTGTTTCTAGTATCCAAATAGGTGCATCTTTATTTAGGTTAGCAAGCGGGATGCCAATATTTCCACCACTAATTGCACCCCGTTTAGACAGAAGATGTGTAAGCATTTGGGTTGTAGTGGTTTTACCATTGGTGCCAGAAATCCAGATTGTAAAAGGATGACAAGTAGAGGATATGTTTTCATGCTTACCAAGAAAATAGTCATACTCACTCATGAGATATTTGGCTTTCTGAATAAGGGGGTGTTTGGGTGGAAGGCTTGGGGTGGTAACCTGAAACTTGCTGTCATCAGGACTGAATGTTATGGAAGGTCTAATAATATTACCCATTTCATCTGTATACACCTCCTTGCAGTTATCATCATAGAAGGTGCAACCACCACCAAGATTTTTTGCAATGGCTTTAGTGGTTAGACCATAGCCAAAAAGTATTGGTTTCATAACAAACCCCATTTTCTAGATAAGTAACCAAAACAAGAGTCACAATACATGTATTCTACCCTTTTAATTACTTAATTTATCCATTGTTATCGGAATTTAAATGAGATGAGTGCCAAAATATTAGTGATAAATGCAATCATCCAAAAGCGGATAATAATTTTATTCTCTGGCCATCCTTTGAGTTCAAAATGGTGATGGATGGGTGCCATACGGAAGATACGTTTTTGTCGTAGTTTGAAACTTCCCACTTGTAAGATAACTGAAATAGTTTCAATAACAAAAATAAACCCAATAAGTATAAGCAATAATTCACTTTTACCAAGAATAGCAAGATAAGCGATGAAGCCACCAATGGCAAGCGAGCCAGTATCGCCCATGAAAACCTCAGCAGGGTAAGAATTATACCACAGAAACCCCATGAGACCACCAGCAAGTGCCGAAGCAAGGATGATTGTTTCTCCAACTCCTTTGATATTGGGAATAAGTAAATAGTTGGAAAAAATGGCATGACCAGTAACGTAGACAATGACACCAAGTGTAAAGAGTGCAATGACAGATGGAACGGTTGCCAAACCATCTAAACCATCTGTGAGATTGACTGCATTGGTGGTGGCAAGAAAGATAAGTATCCAAAAAAAGAGAGAAAACCAGCCCATGTCAAAGAGTGGTGTTTTGAGAAATGGAACATAAAAATCAGTTGGAAACCCAGAGACAAGCAGAAGTCCTGTGGCAATTATCGCAATGATTGAAAGGAGTACCATTTTTCCTCCAGCACTGAGCCCTTCAAGATTATCGCCTGAGAGAACCTTCCTAATATCATCTTTCATGCCAACTGCACCAAATCCAACCAGTGTGATGATGCCACCCCAAATATAAAGATTGGAAAGGTCAACAGTCAGTATTGCCGCTATGAGCGCACCAAATATAAAAATAGCACCACCCATAGTTGGAGTTTTGCCTTTATTTTCATGTGCGGTGACAAATTTACTGATAGGCTGGTTAGCATTACGTGTTTTTGCCCAATAGATATATTTTGGCATAATAAGTAGTGTAAAAAGAAATGCCAGCATAAAAGCAAACCCAGCACGTACAGAGATGTAGCCGAAAAGATTAATATCAAAGAGCTGTGAGATGGTATACAACATAAGATGATTGCTTTCTAGTCTATTTAGATTTTAAAAAGGTTATTCTACTATGATTTTACTAAAAAAGTTGAAGAGCATACTATGATAGATGTACAAAAAACAATTCTTATCATCACTGATGGTATAGGTCACAAGCCAAATAGTGCCTGTAATGCGTTTACAGATGCGATAAAACCAACTTATGATGCACTAGAAAATGCACCTAAGGCACTCATCTCTACCCACGGGTTGAGTGTTGGTCTTCCTGAAGGGCAGATGGGGAATTCTGAAGTGGGACATATGACAATTGGTGCAGGGCGTATACTTTATCAGGACCTTGTCAAGATATCTTTAGCACTAGAGGATGGTAGCATTGAAAACAATGAATCACTTAATGTGGCATTGGAAACCAGTGATCGTATTCATCTTGTAGGGTTACTTAGTGATGGTGGAGTACATTCACATATTGAGCATACTGTTGGCTTAGCTACATTAGTAAAACATAGAGGCAAGAGGGTTTTTTTGCATCTCATTACTGATGGGCGTGATGTAAGTCCAACCTCTGCTAAAAGCTATATTGAGCAGATTGAGGCAGTTTGTGGTGAAGGTATTGTTATTGCAACACTAGGTGGTCGTTTCTATACAATGGATAGGGATAACCGATGGGAACGTATTGAGAAAGGATATCGTGCCATTGCAGAAGCAGTCCCCAAAACCAATCTTTTACCAAAAGAGTATATTGATGCAAGCTATACTAAAGGAGAGACAGACGAGTTTATTGAGCCAGTTTCTTTCGCAGAATATAATGGCATAGAAGAGGGTGATTTGGTCATTATGACTAATTTCCGTGCTGATAGGATGAGAGAAATTACCACAGTACTAGGTGATCCTAGTTTTGATATATTTGAACGCAAGTTTGTTTCGTTGTATATTGCTACAATGACACAATATGATGCCTCTTTTTCTTACCCAATTCTTTTTCCTAAAAAAGCCCCCAAAAATACACTTGCAGAGGTAATTAGTCATGCGGGTTTACGTCAAATGCATACAGCAGAAACAGAGAAATATGCTCATGTAACCTTCTTTTTAAATGGTGGCATTGAGGATCCAATGATGGGTGAGAGTCGTGTACTCATTCCTAGTCCTGATGTCAAGACCTATGATATGAAGCCCGATATGAGTGCACCTGAAGTAGGCGAGGTGGTACGTAAAGCAATGGATGAAGCATATGATTTTATTGTGGTTAACTTTGCTAATGGTGATATGGTAGGCCATACAGGAAATTATGAAGCAGCAAAAAAAGCAGTACAAGCAGTTGACGTGGAACTTGGAAAGATTATCACCAAAGCCAAAGAAGATGGGTATGCCATTGTGCTCACTTCTGACCATGGTAACTGTGAAGAGATGTGTGATGGTGAG
This sequence comes from Sulfurovum sp., assembly GCA_020525365.1. Lineage (NCBI taxonomy): Bacteria > Pseudomonadati > Campylobacterota > Epsilonproteobacteria > Campylobacterales > Sulfurovaceae > Sulfurovum > Sulfurovum sp. The sequence continues at coordinate 539,365 of JAIZOF010000001.1, forward strand.
GGACATGTACTTACCAATCATACGGTGGGAGATGTCTGGTGTTATATTTTGGCCAATGGTGTTAAACAGGTTAGAGAGGGTGGTGGGCTCAATCATATTGCACCAACGGTGCTAAAGCTGATGGGACTAGAGATACCCGAAGAGATGGATGACACACTTATTGATTAAGTCATGTTAAAATTTGATACAATGATAATATTTATTTAAAATTCTTAAAAAGGAAACAGATGAAATTTACAGGCAATAATGTATTGGTTACAGGAGCAAGTCGAGGGATTGGTTCGCAGATTGCAAAAACATTGGCTCAGATGGGACTAAAAGTATGGGTAAATTACCGTAGTGGTGAAGCAGAGGCAAGTGTAGTCAAAGCAGAGATAGAAGCAACAGGTGGAAAAGCAGAGACAATTGGGTTTGATGTGAGTGATGAGGTAGCATTCGTTGCTGCTATTAAGAGTATTATTGAGGCAGATGGTGAGCTAGGGTATCTGGTTAATAATGCTGGTATTACCAAAGATGGATTGGCAATGCGCATGAAGACTGAGCAGTTTATGGATGTCATTAATGCCAATCTTACTTCAACGTTTATTGGATGTCGTGAAGCATTGAAGGTAATGCGTAAAAAGCGTTTTGGATCAGTTGTAAATATTGCTTCTATTGTTGGTGAGGCAGGCAATGGTGGACAAACAAACTACTCAGCATCTAAAGGTGGAACTATTGCTATGACCAAAAGTTTTGCCATTGAGGCAGCAACTTCAGGTATTCGTTACAATACTGTTACGCCAGGCTTTATTGCCACAGAGATGACTGATATACTCAAAGATGAAGTTAAGGAGTCATTCACTGCAAAGATTCCCATGGGGCGTTTTGGTGAACCAAGTGAGGTGGCCGAAGCAGTGGCTTTTCTGCTCTCTGATCATGCATCATTTATTACGGGTGAAACCTTGAAGGTAAATGGTGGAATGTATATGTAAAACTGCTTATGGTTTGGTCATTTTGTACTAAGCGGTACCTCTAATTTTTTTCTTTAAAGGGGTTTTTCTTCCTTGGTGGATCAAAAATAGCTTATGCTGCTACCTTCTATGAAATATAAAACCAGATGAGTTGGTTTATGGTATGTTAATATAATTGATGTGAGTATATATAAAATAAAAAAGTAATTAAATGATGAAAATATTACTCCTAGAAGATGACAAACTTTTCAATGAGACTCTCGAAGATTTTCTTGAAGAGGAGGGATTTGATGTTGATGTGGTAATGGATCCTTATAGTGCAATTGACTTGATCTATGAGAGAAAATATGATCTTTATCTGTTTGATGTCAATCTTCCCTATGAAAGTGGTTTTGACCTACTTCGAAAACTCAGGGAGAGTGGAGATGCGACACCAACACTTTTCTTAACATCAAGAGAGGACAAGCCTTCCATGATACAAGGGTTTTCTGTTGGTGCGGATGACTATATGCGTAAGCCAATCGATATGGACGAACTGCTGTTACGCATACAGGCAATATTGCGACGGCAGGTGCGTAAGGAAAGGCTAACTTTTGGAGACTATATGGTTGATATGGTCTCCAAAGTACTCTATAAAGATGGCAAAGAGCTTGAGATTACACAAAAGGCAGTCAATCTGCTGGTATTGCTAATTGAGTTTAAAGGAGAGGTGGTTACTTTTGAGATGATAAAGGACCGCCTATGGGCAGCAGGACAGAGTGCTAGTGATGGCTCAATGAGAGTTTACATTACCCAACTGAAAAAGTATTTTCCTAATGAAATTATCAATATTTGGGGTATTGGTTATAGGTGGGAGTGTGGGTTGTAAATGCGTAAAGAGACCTGGTTAGCAACCCTTAGCTACCTTTCTAGTATACTGCTCCTACTAAGTTTTCTCTACTGGTTTCTTAAAAATGAGGGTTTTAATGAAACTACCTTTCTTTTTGGAGGTATGTTTACGTTGTTATTGGCAGTTGGTTGGGGATACATTATTGCTTCACACCTCATACTTCCTCGAAAAAAGACACAGGAATACCTACTTGATCTTACTAAAAATATTATCCATGAACTCAATATCCCCCTTGCTACCATACAGGCCAATAGCAGTATGGTAGCACGAAAACTAGAAGATGAAAAGTTGCAAAAGCGCCTTAAGCGTATTGAAGATGCCACATCTCGATTGAGGCGTCTTTATGAAGAACTTGTCTATGTCATTAAAAAAGAGGTACATGAGATTAAAAAAGAGGTATTTGATCTAAAATATTTGATAGAAGAGCGAACAGAGATATTTAAAGAACAGCAACGTAATCCAATTATATTGACACTAGAAAGTTTTTATGTACTGACAGATAAAATTGGATTTGAACAGATGTTTGATAATCTTCTTGTCAATGCAATGAAATACTCTTCCAAAGAAATGCCTATAGAAATTAGACTTACCAATGATACACTAAAGATTATTGATAGAGGGATTGGAATGGATGAGACACAAATTGTCAAAGTTTTTGAGCACTATTACCAAGGAGACATCAGGCAGAAAGGGGAGGGTATCGGATTGGCACTTGTTAAGGCTTTTTGTGATGGCGAGAAGATAACCATAACAATTAATTCACAAAAAGATAAAGGCACAGAAGTGATACTAGATCTTACGAAAATCATCCATACCTTGTTGTAACAAAAGTTTCAATATAATCTACCTTAACATTTCATACAAAGAGGTTCAATGCCAGTAGAACAAATTAAAGATATTGTTGACTATGGAATTATTGGATTCTTACTCTTTTTGAGTTTTCTTACTTTTGCTTTTGCCATTGAGCGGATACTCTATTTTGGGAGTATAAAACTTGAAGAATATACCCATGAAAAGCAATTAGAGCTTGACTTGGGAAAGCATCTTTCTCTTATTGCCTCCATTGGTGTTAATGCACCGTATATTGGATTGCTTGGGACAGTGATTGCAATTATTTTAACTTTTTATATTATTGGTGAAAATCAGGCAGATATCAACCCTGGTGAAATTATGCAACATCTCGCACTTGCACTCAAAGCAACCGCAGCAGGATTAGTGGTAGCAATCCCTGCTACGGTAATCTATAATGCACTATTATCAAAGGTTGACAGACTCCTTTCTCAGTGGGAAATACTACATGATGAGGGCAAGCTCAACCATGAGACGTGAACGTTTTGATAAGATGAATGTTGTACCATTTATTGATATTGTGCTGGTACTGCTAGTCATTGTACTTGCTACGGCAACTTTTGTACAGAATAAGTCCATCAAAATAGACCTTCCTAGCGCCAGCAGCAAGAAGAGTGAGAAGAAACAGAGTATTGTTGTCTCCATTGACAAAGAAGGGAAATATTTTTATAATAAGAAATACCTCTCCTTTGATGCACTAAAGGTAAAGCTAAAGGCACTAAACCCCAAGAAAGATATTGTCTCTTTGTATACAGATAAGTTGACACCATTTGATTACTTTGTCAAGGTGGTTGATGTAATGAAAGCAAAAGGGTTTGAGAATATTGCCATCGTAACAAAGCAGTAAGGTACAGGTGAAAAAACATCGCTATAAAATCTCCTTTTTGGTGACAGCACTTATCTATGTTGGATTTTTTTTACTCCTGTTTGATATAGATAAAAAACATCTTATACTTTTTCCCTCTTCTACAAAAGATACTATTAGCCTCTCCTTTTCTCAATTTGTTTCTAAAACAACATTACCATCTACCAATATCGCTCCAATTCAGAAAGAGCAGTTGGTTGAGGAAAAACCCCAACCCAAACCAGAAAAAAAAGAGCAGTTGGTTGAGGAAAAACTCCAACCCAAACCAGAAAAAATAGAAAAAAAAGAGTTACTTGTGACAAAGAAGGATCTTAGGGATAAAGCTTTTATTAAGAAAAAGATACCTAGGTCTCACAAAAAGACTATTAAAAAAAGTAAGCCCTCTAGAAAAAGACAGCTTAGTGGTGGAGGATCACCCCACTATAGCAGTAGAAGTCGTAATGATTTCCTTGCACACATTCGAGCAAAGATAGAACATGCAAAGTCCTACCCACGTATTGCATATCGGCGCGGAATACAAGGAATGGTTAAAGTACGTTTTACTATCTTACCTAATGGTCAAGTGGGACACATTATGCTCTCTGGCTCAAAAGTCTTCTATGCATCAGTACGTAAAGCAGTTAAAGGTGCTTTTCCTGTTGATGCTAAGAAAGCACCACTTGAATTACCAACTACTGTTAATCTATTATTACGCTATAGACTCCATTAGTTAAATATAAACTATTTAATTTTTATAAAGATAATCAAAAATTAACACAAAATTAACATAAGATTGTCATACTTCTCCTGTCTATGTATATACATTTTTAGGGGGGGATCATTGTGGTCAAAAAATATACTATAGCATTTTTATTGATTTGTGTTACATCGCTATTTGCCAATGAAGTACAAATGCAAACAATTGATGTAAATGCAAGCATTGATACAGAAGTGGTTGAAAATATCCATGGAGAAGATGTTAAATCTGCTGACCTTGCAGAAGCACTCTTTAAGCAGTCACCAAGTATTTCCATTGTCAGACGTTCAGGTATTGCCAATGATATTATTGTTAGAGGGCAAAAGAAGGATAATATTAATATTACCATAGATGGTGTCAAATTATATGGTGCTTGTCCTAACCGTATGGATCCACCAATATCACATGTGCTTACAAATAATATTGATTATATTAAGATTAATGAAGGACCCTACAATGTAGAGGATTCTGGAGTACTCTCTGCAGATGTGAAGATTCATACCCTTAAGCCTAAAAAAGAGTTTCATGGTGATACCAATATTGGTCTTGGAGGTTGGGGGTACCAGAAGGAAGCAGCCTTGCTAACAGGGGGAACCGATAGGGTACGTTTTCTTATTAGTGGCTCTGTAGAAGCAAGCAAACAGTATAAGGATGGCAATGGCAATGATTTTGCTGAACAGATACAAAGAGAGATTGATGCCAGAAGGGTCATATCATCAGTGCAGTATCAGAATAAATACAAAAACCTCAGTACTTACAATAAAAAGACTCTGATGACAAAACTTTTTTGGGATATTGCAAATAATCAGGAGTTAAGACTTTCCCATACTCAGAATAGAAGTGATGATGTACTTTACCCCTCATCAAAAATGGATGCCCTTTACGATAATTCTGATATTTACAATATTGAGTACAAGGCCAAAGGTCTTGGTCCATACTCCAAAGAGCTCTATTTTCAGCTTTATCGTTCTAGTGTTGAGCATCCCATGTCAACCAAGTATCGTAAAATGGCAATCATAAAGGGAGAGATAACCCATAAGTTAAATACCCAAGTAGATGGTATAAAGTTAAAACATACACTTGAAGTTGGTAAACATACAATTACTGTAGGTGCTAACCATACATTGCGTAATTGGGATGGAGGATACTATAAGAATGGTAACCCGTTTCCTTCTGGAAAATTCCACAGTATTTGGGATACTAATACCAAGAATATTGGTCTATTTGTTTCAGATACGATAAACCTTAATAAACTTATTTTAGATTTTGGCTTGAGATATGATGATACATTAGTTACGTCAGAAAATCTATATCAACAACATAATAACTATAATGAGGTAAATGGATATATTAATGGTACCTATCATATTGATGATACACTTAAAGTATTTGCTGGGCTTGGTAAATCTTCCAGAGTTCCTGATGCCAAAGAGCTCTACTGGTATGGAAGTAAAGGAAATGAGATTGGTACGCCAACCCTTAATAATGTAGTCAATTATGAGTTTGACTTGGCAGTTGAAAAGCAGTGGGATAGCAGTATTATGAAACTCAAGGCTTTCTACTCTAAGCTTAATAATTTTATTGCCTATAATGATAATAGTCTCAATGGAATGAACTTACCTTATCATGCTTATGAAAATACTGATGCGGTTATTTATGGTTTTGAATTAAGTGGTACCCATGTAGCTTCTGAGACCCTCTACGTTGACTATGGATTAGCATATCAAAGAGGAAAGAAAAAGAATCCTCTTTTTGGACAAAGTGGTACCAATATGCCAGAGATTTCACCACTAAAATTTAATGCAACAACCCATTATGATTGGGATGATACCTTTAGTTTTGAAACAGAGCTTATTGTGTCTGCACCATGGAATAAGTATGATGAAGAGAATGGGGAGCAGAAGTTGCTAAGCTATAGTATTATCAACATTAAAGCTATTAAAATACTTACAAACTTTGAATTGACAATTGGTATAGATAATATATTGGACACAACCTATGCTGTATCCAATACCTATAAAGATATGATATTACTTCCAACGGTTGCACCAAATAATACGATTATGTTAATGAATGAGCCAGGACGTTATATCTACACCAATTTAAAAATTCCCATTTTAGGTCTTTTTCCATAGTTTAAAGACAACTTTATTTGCTATGGAAGCTAAAGCACCAGACTCCATCATCCTAAATACAGGATGTGAAACATTTGCCATCGGTCCTGCAATGATAATTTTGTCTAATTTACCATTGTTTAGGGTAGAGGTTTTTTCAAATGTCTCTACTTCCATATTAATGCCTTTGAGGACAGTGAGTTTGAGTGTTATACCTATGGTAAGTAAAATAGTTAAGGTAATAAGTAGTTTTTTCATAGTCGCTAGCCTTTATTTTTTTTGTATTGTATTATTTTAATACGGATTTTGCTATACTTATCGTTGTATTTTAACATATTTAAGGAGTAATCAATGGCATTATTTGATGATGTGAAAGAAGTAGTTGTTGAACAACTAAATGTGAGCCCAGATGAGGTAAAAGAAGAGTCTAAATTTGTAGAGGATCTTGGGGCTGACAGTCTTGATGTCGTTGAATTGGTAATGGCACTTGAAGAGAAGTTTGATATTGAGATTCCTGATGATCAAGCAGAGGCAATTGCAACAGTTTCAGATGCTATTAAATTTATTGAGAATACTAAGGCATAAGTTTTTTCCCTTCCCTTGGAAGGTGAAAGGACACTAAGAGATAGATGAGTATTTGATAAATATTTATCTATATCTTATTGAACAAATAGATAGGAGTAGTAGTGAAAAGAGTAGTGGTAACAGGCTTGGGAATGATCAACTCTTTGGGGTTGGAGAAAGAGAGTGCATTTTCTGCTATTGTGGAGGGAAAATGTGGGATTAAGTTGATTGAATCATTTGATACAGAAAAACATACTGTGAAAATTGCAGGTGAAATTACTAACTTTGATCCAGCAACTGTGATGGATGCTAAGGAGATTAAGAAGGCTGATAGGTTTATTCAACTTGGTCTAGTTGCTGCTAAAGAAGCAATAATAGATGCAAAATTACCCGATAATGTAGATCGTGAACGTTTTGGTGTTGCTTCGGCTTCTGGGATTGGGGGATTGATTAATATTGAAAAGAACTCTGTCATTGCAGAGACTAGAGGACCAAGAAGAATCTCCCCATTCTTTATTCCTTCTTCATTGGTCAATATGCTTGGTGGATTTATATCTATCTATGAAAATCTCAAAGGACCAAACCTCTCTTCTGTAACTGCATGTGCCGCAGGAACACATGCTATTGGAGAAGCAGCAAAGTCTATTATGGTTGGAACAGCGGACAAGATGCTTGTTGTCGGTGCTGAAGCAACAATTTGTTCTGCGGGTATTGGTGGATTTGCTGCAATGAAAGCACTCTCTACACAAAACGATAGTCCTCAGTCTGCTTCTAGACCATTTGATAAGGATCGTGATGGATTTGTTATGGGCGAAGGGGCAGCAGCACTTGTACTAGAGACTTATGAGGATGCTGTAGCTCGTGGTGCATATATTTACGGTGAGATTATTGGTTTTGGGGAGAGTGGTGATGCCAACCATATTACAACACCAACAATGGATGGACCACTTCGTGCAATGAAGATGGCATACAAGATGGCCGGAAACCCAAAAGTTGATTATGTTAATGCGCATGGTACTTCTACAGCAATTAATGATAAGAATGAATCAGCGGCACTCAAAGAGCTTTTTGGCAGCAAAGAAAACTGTCCTCCTGTTAGTTCAATTAAAGGCCAGATAGGGCATTGTCTTGGTGCGGCCGGTACTACTGAAGCAGTTGTTTCTCTCATGGCAATTAGAGATAGTGTGCTACCACCGACTATCAATTATACTACACCAGATGAGAGTTGTGATCTTGACTACATACCAAATCAAGCACGCAAAGCTGATGTTAATGTTGTTATGAGTAACTCTTTTGGATTTGGCGGTACCAATGGTGTCGTGATTTTCAAAAAAGTATGAGCAAGGATCCCTTATGGCAACCTATCTAGATTTTGAGAGCAAGATAGAGACAATACAGGAAGAGATTATATCTGCCCATGCTGTTGCCAATATGGAACAGGTAGAAAAGCTTCAAAAAGATTTACAAAAAGAGATTGAGAAGACCTTTGGATCACTAAGCGACTACCAAAAACTACAATTGGCAAGACACCCTGATAGACCCTATGCGCTTGATTACATCAGAATGATTCTTGATAATGCCTATGAGATTCATGGTGACCGTGCATTCCGTGATGATCCAGCAATACTTTGCTATATTGGTTGGATAAATGGACAGAAAACAATGGTTATTGGTGAACAAAAAGGGCGTGGTGTTAAGAATAAAATTAAGCGCAACTTTGGTATGCCTAATCCTGAAGGGTATAGAAAGGCACTACGTGCTGTAAGATTGGCAGAGAGGTTTAATATTCCTGTATTGATGCTCATTGACACTCCTGGTGCTTATCCTGGACTTGGGGCAGAAGAGCGTGGACAGAGTGAAGCAATTGCCCGTAATCTTTTTGAGTTTGCTGCAATGAAAGTACCAATGGTTTCTGTAGTCATTGGTGAAGGTGGTTCTGGTGGTGCCCTTGCTATTGGTGTAGGTGATAAACTGGCAATGATGCGTTATTCTGTTTTTGCTGTTATCTCTCCTGAAGGGTGTTCTGCCATTCTTTGGAATGATGCGAGTAAAGTAGAAACTGCAACCAAGGCACTTAAGATTACACCAAGTGATCTTAAGGAGCATGGTCTTATCGATGATATACTCGATGAGCCACTTATCGGTGCACACCGTGATAAAACTACAGCTGCAGAAGTTCTAAAAACCTACTTCCTTGAGCAAGTTAAGCAACTTAGAGAACTTTCTATTGATGATCTCCTTGATCAGCGCTATAAGCACTTGACCACCGTCGGTGCTTTTAGCGAATAGTCTATGCTACTAGAAATTGTAACCTTTCTTATCAATACAATTGGCAGTATGGGTTACTGGGGTATCTTTTTTTTAATGTTTCTTGAGAGTACTTTTTTCCCTTTTCCTAGTGAAGTGGTAATGATACCTTCAGGCTATCTTGTCTACAAGGGTGAAATGAACTTTTACCTTGTGGTATTTGTGGGAATTTTAGGTTCAGTTTCAGGTGCACTTTTTAATTACTATTTTGCTATGCGTTTTGGGAGAGGGTTTCTACTTAAGTATGGTAAATATTTTTTTGTTAAACCAGAAATACTTGAAAAGCTTGAAATATTTTTTCAGAAGCATGGAGAGTTTTCAACTTTTAATGGCAGACTTATTCCTGGTATTCGTCAGCTTATCTCTCTTCCTGCTGGATTGGCAAGGATGAATCTTACTTATTTTTTACTCTATTCGGCACTAGGTGCTGCTATTTGGGTTATTATTCTTGTAGTATTAGGTTATTCTCTTGGCTCCAATGAAGAGATGATTACTAGGTATCTTCATACTATAATTTGGATTATATTAATTTTTGTGGTATTTATTACAGTGCTATATACTGTTTATCAAAAGAGGAAAAGAAGTGGGGAAAATAACCCACTATAGTAAGCTTGGTTCTATTTATTTTTTCTATACTCTAGAATCATTTTATAGACTTTATCTTTGAGTAGAAGCTTCTCTTTTTTAAGGGTTTCAATCTCCATATCTGTCATAGGAATATCACCATTTTCTGCTTTAGAAATTTTATCATCAAGCGTATTGTGTTTTTCAAACATCTTTGAAAAATGTGCATCCTTTTGCTTAAGGTCATGAATTTCATCTCTATATTCGTGTAGCATAGGCACTCCTGTATATATTTTCCATATTATAGCTCTTTTGTAATTAGAGATGTATTGTGTTTATATCACTTATTTTTTTGTACTGTTTTTCAAGAGATATAAAAAGGATTAAGTTCGATACTCTGCATTAATTTTAACGTATTCATAGCTCAAATCACACCCATATGCCGTATAGCTTCCATCTCCAAGACCAAGATTGCAAGTGATAGTAAAATGTGTCTGTTTCATAATATTGTATGCTTGCTTTTCACGTACTGTATCAAGTTCACGGCATGTATCTGAGTAGACAAGAAGGTCATCGTAATGAATGGTGAGGGTAGTATCATTGCAGGCAATACCACTAGCTCCAATAGTAGAAGCAATGCGTCCCCAATTAGGATCTTCACCAAAAAGGGCAGTCTTTACCAGTAAAGAATTGCTTAGTGCCATTGCCCCAATACGTGCCTCTTTATTGTTTTTGGCACCTTTAACTTTGAAAGTAACTATCTTATTTGCCCCTTCACCATCTTTAAGAACCATCATTGCAAGCTCAAGCATTAATCTATGGAGTACTTCGGAAAAGGCAGCCTTATCGTAGGCATTGCTTTGTTTATTGGCAAGCAGCATTACAGTGTCATTGGTTGAAGTATCTCCATCAACAGAGATACGGTTGAAAGAGTATTCTGTACTTTTATGCAATAATATATCCATATCAACTTTTGGAATGTTGGCATCAGTGACAATAAAACAGAGCATGGTTGCCATTGCTGGATTAATCATTCCTGCACCTTTACAGATGGCAGCAATATTGAAGTGAGTACCGTCTGCCAACTCCACACGATAAGCAAGTTCCTTTTTAAAACTGTCAGTGGTCATGATGGCACATGCTGTATCATCAGAATGACATGCATGAAAGTCAAGTGTATCAAATGCAGTAATAATTTTATCAACAGGAAGGCGGTAGCCAATAACTCCTGTAGAGCTCATAACAGGGTTTGTTACAGAAATTTTTGTCTGCAGTGCTGATAAAATGGTATCAATATCTTCAATACCTTTTTCTCCTGTCATTGCATTGGCATTCTTGGCATTGATAAGTATAAAATCAGTCTGAAAGTTTTTTCTATAACGCTGAAAGTGTTTAATAGGCGCTGCCTGAAACTGGTTAGAAGTAAAGACTGCAGCAATATCACACGGCACCTTTGATCGGATAAATGCTACATCTCCTTGGGCTACATCGGGACGCATTCCAACATTGACTGCATCACAGTAGAAACCCTGTACATTAGTAAGTCCATTTTCTAGTGTTACAATCGTATGATTTGTCATCAATGACCTCTCTTTGAGATAAAATTTTAACTAAATATATTTGAGTTCTTCTGGTTTCTCTTTTTTTCTAATAATCTTTTTTGCTTTTCTTATTCCTTCTCCAGTACCAATTAAGAGTAACTTGGATTCAGGCATAATGATGGTATCCCCTCTAGGCATAGGAATAAACTTTCCATCTTTTTGACGTATACCGATGATAGTTACATTGGCAATATCTCTAAAGCGTGCTACCTTGATTTGCTTGAGTGTTAGCCAAGAGGCTTTGGAGACCTTTGCTTCTTCCATATCGAGTGGTGTATCCTTTTTATAGAGAAACTCTTGTAGTAAGTTCTCCATATCTGGACGCGCGGCCATAGCATTAATGCGTTGTGCCATCAGTTTTGTTGCAGTGACTACTTTGTCTGCACCAAGTTTAAGAAGTTTTGTCTCATCTTCATGGCTTTTTGCATTGGCAATAATGAGGTATTTCCGTGAGCGTCCTATCTCTCTCTCATAGAGTCGTGCAGAAGCAATCGTAGCAATATTGTCTGCAACATTATTTGCCAATGTAATCATCCCTTTAGCAGAAGAGAGATGGGATTTGAGTATACCCTCTTCGGTATGGGCTTCTGCAGTTACAAAGTAGGGGTAATGATACTTTTTGGCAATCTCTTCAAGATCTTCCCTTGGATCAACAATAACAAACGGGATATGATTGGCACGAAGTTGTCTAGTTACTTGAATGGTGAATTCATTATGATAGCAGACAACAAAATGGTGCTTAAGTCTAGCGATCTCGTATAGCATTTTTCTCTCCTTAGCAGTTTTTTGAAACTCTCCCTTTTTAACTACTTCAGCAATAATTCCTACCGCAATAGAGAAAACAACAAAGCCAAATATAATCAGTGTGATGGTAAATATACGACCCAAATTAGAGATAGGCTGCACCTCTCCAAAGCCTACTGTTGTGAAGGTGATACCGGTTTGATAGATAGCATCCATTAGTGGAAATTTATCAATGACCATATAGCCAATCGTTCCGATTAGCATAATCAATACGGTAAGAATAAGGGGAAGTCTAAAAGGACCTAAATGACCGTAGTATTCATCGTTAAGTGTGATGTGTGGTCTGGGTGCGCTTCTCCAACCGAGAAACTTTTTAAACTTTTCAAATGAAGTCATGATAAGAGAGTATACCCTCTCCTATCTAAAAAATTAGTTAGTTTCAGTAGCTTGCGCAGCTTTTTTCTTCATTGTTCTCAGCGTAGAGGCAGCAACCTTAATTCGTTTTGTTGTTCCGTCTTCAAGTGTAATTTTTACAGATCTTAAGTTTGGAAGTTGTCTTCTTTTTGTTTTGTTGTTAGCATGAGATACGTTATTTCCTACCAGTGGACCTTTCCCACTTACTGAACATTTTCTTGCCATAATGATAACCTTTTATAAATGTAGATAGCATATTTAAGTATGTATGTGATCCCAAAATGCTTTAGTCGCGAATTATACAAGAAAAAACATAAATATCGCTTAAGATGACTAAAAGGCAAAGTAGCTTTTTGATATAATTTTTATTAATCTTTAAATTAAAAAAGGAAAAATAGAATGTTAGTTGCCCCTAGTATTCTTTCTGCAGACTTTGGAAAATTATCTGAAGATGTCAAAACTGTTTGTGAAGGTGGATGTGATTTTATTCATGTTGATGTGATGGATGGTCATTTTGTTCCTAATCTTACCATTGGTCCAGTTGTAGTTGAAACAGTAGCTAAAGTAGCAACCAAGCCACTCGATATTCATTTAATGGTGGAGAATAATCCTTTCTTTGTAGAGCTCTTTGCTTCTTTGAAACCTAGATATATCTCCTTCCATATAGAAGAGGAGAAAAATCCTCATAGGCTTATCCAGCGTATTAGGGAATTAGGGATTAAGCCAGCAGTTGTACTTAATCCTCATACGCCACCAGAAGCAGTTGAGTTTCTTATAGAAAATCTCGATATGATCCTACTGATGAGTGTTAATCCTGGTTTTGGTGGACAGAAGTTTATTCCTTCTATCATAGATAAGGCAAAACGCTTGAAGATATTAATTGAAAAATATAATCCAAATTGTCTAATTGAAGTCGATGGTGGTGTGAACGATGTCAATGTTAAAGAGCTTGCTGCTGCTGGTGTAGATATAGTGGTTGCAGGTTCATTTATCTATAAACACCCAGAGGGTGCTAGTACTGCTATTGCGGCATTGAAGGGAAGAGTAAATGATGTATCGTAAACACTGTAAGTATTTTAAAAAATGGCTTACACAAGAAGATAAACCAACACCATTTTTACTCCCGAAAAAGGATATTTTGTGAGAGTAAAAATTTGTGGTATTACTAATCTTCGAGATGCATTACATGCAGTAGAATGTGGTGCTGATGCACTAGGATTTGTATTTTATAATCAATCTCCACGTTACATTACACCTAAAAATGCTAAACATATCATTGATCTTTTGCCACCGTTTGTGGAACGAGTAGGATTATTTGTTCATGAGGGAGTTGAGACCATCGATACAATTTGTCGATATACCGGTATCTCTTTGGCGCAGATACACTTTGATGTCGATGAGGAATCTCTTGATATGGTTGAACCAAAGACATTACCAGTTGTACGTGCAAAGTCTCCCGAGGATATACATTGTTTTTCTAATCGTTATCGTCTTGTTGATGCCTACTGTGAGACGTATGGTGGTAGTGGAAAACGTTTGAATCTTGAATGGTTTAAGGGAGTGGATTGCTCAAAGATTATTCTTGCAGGTGGATTAACACCTGAAAATATAGTAGATATAAAAGGATATGGTTTCTATGGAGTGGATGTCAGCTCTGGAGTAGAGTCAGTCAAAGGAAAAAAAGATCTTCATAAAGTAAAGCAGTTTATTGCATATGCGAAAAGTCTTTGAAGGGTTAACTACCACTTTTTACAAACATAATGGTGTATTGACACAAGAGCAGTTCTCATATATTGTGATGAAGCATACTACTCTACTTGAAGAGAGTGATACCATCTTTATATTACTTCAGGCATCAGGATATCCCATAGAAAAAAAGAGTGGTTTTTATCGACTTAAAACCTTTTTTACACCCTATACTGAACAGAGATATTGTGTTATAGATATAGAGACCAATGGCAGTAAGCCAGGTACATCGCAAGTGATTGAGATAGGGGCAGTAATGATACAGCATGGTAAGGTTATTGACTGTTATGAAACTTTTGTTGAGTGCGCCTATTTGCCCGAATACATTACCAAGATTACTGGTATCGAGCCAGAAGATCTAAAGGAAGCACCTACAAGACGTGAAGCGCTTGTTGCACTACGAAAATTTATGGATGATGCAGTATTTGTTGCACATAATGCCAGTTTTGATTACACTTTTCTTTCTGCCTCTTTTGAGCGTTTTGGGCTTGGAAATATAGGAAATCCAATACTTTGTACGATTAATCTTGCTAAGCGAACATTTGAAAGTGAACGCTATGGACTTGCCTATTTGATTGAATCACTTGAGATGGAAACTGCTTGCCATCATCGTGCCTACTCTGATGCACTCTGTGCCTCTAAGGTTATGCTCAAAAGTTTTGAAACACTACCTGGGTATGTAAAGACAACCAGTGATCTCTTACAGTTTGCAGAATCAAGCAAAAAAACAAGACAAAATAAGACAAAACAGTAGCTAAGAAAATTTGTATAGCTTCTTGCTATTTATTTTCCTTGTCTATAATTGTATGTAAAAAAATAATCTCTGCAAATACTGGGGTAAAAATATTCAATATAGGAATATAGTTAAATATTGCGGCAACCATAGCAAGAACAGTTGCATTTTTAACCTCTATCTTCTGCTCCTGTGGCACAAAAAGTGATTGAATATCATAGATACTGGAGTCCTTGATGGGTATTGACCAAAGCCAAAGCATCCATATGGCCCCTATAAGGGGGATAAACATTAGCGGCAGTAGAAAAAGGAAGAGAAAAAAGAAGGATAGACCACTACGAATACTTAAGATGGTAGATTTCATAACAGAAGATGAATTTACTACCTTTGCATATGGATAGTGTTTTTGTGCAAGCATAATAAGTAGTGGTTCTATCATGAATGAAGTAACGACAGAGAGTGTTAAGATAAAGAGCATATAGCCTACTGCTACTATGGCAATAGATGCCCCAGTTGTTTGTGCCCACTCCCATGGTATCCATCCAAGATAATTGATAATGAATCCTTTTAATATATCTCCAAGTAGCCAAATGAGACCCCATGTGATTACGGTAGAAATCATACCAACTTTAAAGATAAAAAGCAGTACAGCAGAAGAGAAGATGTCTTTGAAACTTTTGATAATAATTGTATTCATTTTTTATACCTCTTTCAGTAGGTATTCATTCTTAAATTTTACATACCGTTCTGCTGATGCATAGAGCTCTGTAACCTCTTTATCTGTCAGCACTCTAATCACTTTTGCAGGACTACCCATAATGAGGCTTCGTGGTGGAAACCTTTTGTTCTTAGTCACAAGGCTTCCTGCACCTACGATAGACTCTTTGCCGATTACCGCACCATCAAGTATGGTGGCACTCATGCCAATAAGGCAGGCATCTTCAATGGTGCAACCATGCAACATAACACGATGTCCAACGGTGACATCATTGCCAATAATAGTGGGATTGCCATCACTCATATCCTCTTTTTTATGGTGGGTAACATGAATCATACTTAAGTCTTGAATGTTGGTACGATCACCAATTTTAACATAGTGCACATCTGCACGCACTACGCAACCAAACCATACTGCACTGTCATCTCCTATCTGGGTACGCCCAATGACTGAAGCCCCTTCAGCAATCCATGCATGCTTTCCTAGTTTTGGAACCCACTCTTTAAACTGTAAAATCATTTTATCCCTCTTTGATGATACGATTTGTTAAACGATGTACATAGTCTGGTATCTCTTTTTTGGTTTTATTGTATAGTTTATTGATATACCGCTCAAGTATTTCATGATTATTAATATTTTTACCAAGTGTTGGTACCTTGATGTATTCGCCACTCTTTTGTAATTTCCAGTGTAGTTGGTTATCTGTTGTCTGTAGTATAAGAATTTGTTCAATCTTTTGCGAGAGAGCTTTTTCGAGTATGGGTGTCATCAGTTCTACGCGACGCACAAGGTTTCGTGGCATCAGGTCAGCACTAGAGATATAGCACTGTACTTGATGGTGTTTAAAGTAATAGATACGCGGATGCTCCAAATATTTACCAATAATAGAAGAGACTGTAATATTCTCGCTTACGCCATTGACTCCTGGCTTAAGGCAGCAAATCCCACGAATAATAAGATTGATTTTGC
Organism: Sulfurovum sp.; assembly: GCA_020525365.1. Taxonomy (NCBI): domain Bacteria; kingdom Pseudomonadati; phylum Campylobacterota; class Epsilonproteobacteria; order Campylobacterales; family Sulfurovaceae; genus Sulfurovum; species Sulfurovum sp. The sequence continues at coordinate 556,128 of JAIZOF010000001.1, forward strand.
ATCCTTTTTGAGATGCCCTATAGAGTGTTTTGATAATATCAGTGTCGACCAATGAATTGGCCTTAAGAATAATATGTCCTTGTTTGCCGTGCTGACTCTCTTTTTCAATAAGATCTACGAGTTTGGGTTTAATTTGTGTTGGTGATACAAGGAGTGTATCTAGTTTTGTATGGGCTGAAAACCCTGTTAGAAAATGAAAGAAGTGAGTTGCATCGGTTGAAATAGTCTCTTTGGTAGTAAAATAAGAGATATCAGTGTATATCTTGGCAGTAGTTGGGTTGTAGTTTCCTGTAGCAAGATGAATATAGCTTTGTAATTTACGCCCTTTTCGTTTAATAATCTGTGTGATCTTTGCATGCACCTTGAGTCCAGGAATACCGTAGACCACATGCGCACCAGCATCTTCGAGTGCCTTGGCCCATCGTAGGTTATTTTCCTCATCAAAGCGTGCCTTAAGTTCGACAAGTACTGTCACCTGCTTGCCTTCACGTGTTGCATCAATGAGTGCTTTAATAATGTGGGACTTCTGTCCAGCACGGTAAAGTGTCATACGAATAGCAATGGTTTCAGGATCAGTGGCAGCCTGTTTAATGAATTGTATGACCGGTTCAAAGCTATCAAAAGGATGATAGAGCAATATATCCTGCTTCTCTATTGCTTCGAAGATATTTCCTGTATCAAATGGTGGTAAGATTTTTGGGGTAAAGGGTGGTAGCACTAGATGTGACAGTTGGCTATCTTCTACAATTTGCCAAAGTGCACCAAGGTTGAGAGGTAGGCTCTTGTAGGAGTAGATATCATTCTCATCAAGATTGAGATGTGTTAGCAGAAACTGTAACAGATTTGTATCGACCCCTTCAAGTATCTCAAGACGTATAAGTAAACCCTTGTTTCGCGAACGTAGCCCTTCTTGTAGTATTTCAAGAAAGTCATCTGCCTCCTCCTCTTCTATTTCAATATCAGCATTTCTGGTAACACGAAATGGGGTTGATGCAAGTGGGGTAAACCCTGGAAAAAGCTCTATTGTAAAATGTTCCACTATACTTTCAATGGGAATAAAGGTTTTTCCTATCTGAATAAAACGTGGCAGTATACGTGGAATACGAATGAGTCCATGTTTAATATTTTTTGACTCATCTTGAAGGGTAATTGCAAGTGCAAAACTGAGATTGTTTAGATGTGGGAAAGGGTGTGTTGCATCGATAGCAATAGGAATAATAACTGGATATATCTCATCAAAAAATATTTTTCTAATCTCAGCCTGCTCTTCTTGGGTTAGTACTTCATAGTTCTTAATGTGTACATCATGTGTATGTAATTCAGAGATAATGGAAGTATAGCAGACCTCAAGTACATGATGCTCTTTGTGTAAATAGGTATGTATCTGTTTAAGTTGCTCTATCGGTGCTAGCTTGTCTGCACCAGTCTCTTGTATGTGTGCTTTAAAGAGTGTCTTAAGCCCTGCGACACGAATCATATAAAATTCATCAAGGTTGGTACCGTAGATGGCAAGAAACTTTAGCCGTTCTAGTGGTGGTAGTTTTTCATCAAGTGCTTGTGCTAATACCCGTGAATTAAACTGTAACCAGCTTAATTCACGATTGAAGTAGAGCTGGGAAGAGTTAAGATCAATCATTGACACACCTCTATTGTTTGTAATTTCATAGAGAATTACCCCATATTACATAAAAACTTTTTTAAGAGAAAAGCATACCATAACTATCTACTATTCACTATTAAAGGGATCTCAAAGTTTCTTTATCTTTGCAATTTCATCACGTAGTCTTGCTGCTTCTTCAAACTCTAGATTTTTGGCTGCCGCAAGCATCTTAGCTTTAATTTCTTTAATAAGTTTTTGGCGTTCACCTTTGGGCATACGATCAAGTTTATCACGTTTATTGTAAAGCTCTCCAGCATCTTCAACCTTGAGATTGGTATCAAGCTCTCTAATGGTGGTTTTGGGTGTGATGTTATATTTTTTGTTATAAGCAACTTGTTTTTCTCTACGCTTTTGGGTAATTTCGATAGTTGTTTTCATTGAGTCAGTCATCTTTTTGGCATACATCAGAACCTTCCCATTGGCATTACGGGCAGCACGTCCGGCAGTCTGTATAAGGGAAGTTTTAGAACGAAGAAAACCCTCTTTGTCTGCATCAAGAATGGCAACCAGTGAGACTTCAGGTAGGTCGAGTCCTTCTCTGAGCAAGTTGATTCCTACTAGAATATCAAACTCTCCTAGACGCAAGGAGCGAATAATCTGATTTCGTTCGATTGCATCAAGATCGGAGTGCATATATTTACACCTAAGCCCAAGATCGTTGTAATAGCTTGTCAGTTCCTCTGCCATTTTTTTTGTTAATACAGTAATGAGTACTCGTTCATCCTGCTCAATGACTGGTTTCATGCGGTCATGTAGATTTTCAACTTGATAGGTACTATCAATGACTTCTATTTCGGGATCAAGTAACCCAGTAGGTCTGACAACCTGTTCGGCAATGGTACTAGAGAGTTCTAATTCCAGATCAGAAGGGGTGGCAGAAACAAAAAGGTAGTGAGGTGCCTTGTTGATATACTCCTCAAAACGTAGTGGACGATTGTCAAGTGCAGAAGGAAGGCGAAAACCATGATCTACTAGTACCTCCTTACGGCTACGGTCTCCAGCATACATGCCACGAAACTGTGGTAGAGAGACATGTGATTCATCAACGATAACCAGGTAATCCTCATGCATTATTTCAAAGTAGTCCATCATTGAGTAAGGAGTTTCTCCAGGTTTTTTACCAGTTAAGTGACGTGAGTAGTTCTCGATACCTTTGCAGATACCAGTGGCTTCTAGCATTTCAAGGTCAAATTCAGTACGTTGTTTAAGGCGACTATATTCTGCCATACGCTCTTCTCTTTGAAAATACACCAATCGTTCACTCAGTTCCTCTTCGATGGTTTTGATAGCATGTGTAAGCTTCTCTTTGCCAACAATAAATTGATTGGCAGAGTAGATAGTTGCCTCCTTCATTGATGCCTCTTTCTCTCCTGTAAGAGAGTTGAAGGTGTAGATATCTTCTATTTCGTCTGTAAAAAATTCCACACGGATAGCATATTCATCAGAGTAGGCAGGGTAGATATCAATTACCTCACCACTGACACGAAAGTTTCCAATATCGAAGAATTCATCGTTACGTTTATAGCCCATGTCAACCAAGCGTAATAGAAGCTCTTTTTGATTGTATGTTTCGCCCACACAGAGTTTTTGGACAATAGATCGGTAGTCTTCAGGTGATCCAAGCCCATAGTTTGCTGAGACTGAAGCAATAACAATGACATCGTCATGACTTAGCAAAGAAGCAGTAGTACTTAGTCTTAAACGTTCTAACTCCTGATTGATTGAACTATCTTTTTCGATGAAGAGATCTTGTCTTGGCAGGTAGGCTTCAGGCTGATAGTAGTCATAATAAGAGATAAAATACTCTACATGATTGTTAGGAAAAAAAGCTTTAAATTCTGAGTAAAGTTGTGCTGCTAGTGTCTTGTTATGTGTCATAATGAGTGTAGGTTTTTTGGTCTTTTCGATGATCTTTGCCATTGTATAGGTTTTACCAGAACCAGTTACACCCAATAAGGTTTGATAGCGGTTGCCTTTTTCAATAGATTGGGACAATGTATCGATAGCTTGAGGTTGATCTCCAGAAGGCTTGTAGGGGCTCTTAACGGTAAAGTTTGGCAAGTAAGCTCCTTTTGGTATATTCAGTTTTATGTATATTTCTGTTTCCACCACATAAAGGCAAACATTAGCCCAGGTGTTTTGGCAACAGATTCATTATAGATCAAGGTTTCCATTTCGTCAACAGGTACTTCAAGTACCTCAATCAGTTCATCATCGATTCCACCACCATTGGAGACTTGCATTTTGCTATCTACTTCAGCATAGTACAATGTCTGTTTACTTCCTGCAAAACCAACAGATGTATGAAATGCGGTTACACGCTCTATGGTATTTAGAGGTACACGGTAACCACACTCTTCTTCTATCTCTTCAATGGCAATCTGTATAAGGGAAAGGTCCTTATCAACAATGCCTGCACAAAGTTCTACCGTATTTCCATCCTCATTGTTCAAGTAGACAGCAGGACGAAACTGTTTAACGAGAATAAAGGTCTTTTTTTCTAGATGGTAAAGTAGTATTGCCACACTATCGTGTGCCTCAACAACCTCCCAGTTTTTAGTAATACCGCACTGTTCATAGCATGCCAGTGCTGTCTGTATAAAGTGTGACTTCTTTAAAGGTTCAAGCCTGAAGTTTGTGATTTTGCTCTTCATTCTCTACAACCTCTACAACTTCTGTATCTCGTAGTTTTCTAGAAAACCACTCTTGTCCCCAGATATAGGATGGAGTATTATTTGCAAGGTATACATTAAGTTTTTCCTTACTCTTTTCTATATCTGTTATTGCAAATTTTTTTAGTACTGCATTTCCAATTGATTTTTTTCTTAATACTCTCATTGGGTTAATCCAGTGCCCATATCTTGTTAAGCCAAAATGGAGGTGTGGACCAGTACTTCGTCCAGAGTTTCCTGAATATCCGATAATTTGCCCTTTTCTGACACGTTGCCCCCGTTTAACTCTAATGCGGCTTTGATGGGCATAAAGCGAGACATACCCCCCTGCATGCCTAATCTTAACAACACGTCCGTAGCCACCCATCCATCCGGAAAATATGATTCTTCCATCATTGACAGCACGCAAAGGTGTACCTTTGCGTGCTCTAAAATCAGTTCCTTGATGAGGGCGATATCGATGTAAAAGGGGGTGCCAACGTCGATATGAAAACCCTGATGTAATTTGTGTATGCCTTAGCGGCATACCAAATCTACCTCTTTTTGACGTACGACTACGACGACCATAGACAACCTTTTTGTTGCCTGATTTTTTTCTTTTTACCTCTTTGTATCCATACCCATCTCCATCGGTATAGACATATTGCTCTTTTTTTCTTGTACTGATTTTTATGAGTTGGATTTTTGGCATGGCATAAAGCTCTCCAAGCCGTGTTTTTTGCATATAGATAAATGCAATTTCATCACCTTTTTGCAGACTTTGGGTATCAATATCACTACTATCAAGAGCCAAGGAAAGACGTTTTGCAAGTTGAGGAGATTGAATACTGCTTAGTGCATCACTGTAGGGGTTACGCTCTACTGTTATTTTCCCAAAGTACTCTTTATTTTGATAGGTAACCGAGATGATATCAAACCCATATTCATCCAAATGGGGCTTTTTGAAAAGATGTATCTGCATCTCTTCATTGATGGGAATAAGCACTTGGTAGAGTATCCCATTTTTATCTTTTAATTCACAGTATTTGCTATTGCTACGTATCTCAAGAAGAAATTTTTTATCCTCGTCTGAGATCGATTGGAGTAGGCTTTTTGAAATATGATTTGTGCCAAGATAGTCTGAAAAAGTTTGATTCTTTTTCCATTGTTTATAGTCCACTTTCATACTGAGCACTAAAGTAGTCCAGAGTAGACACAAAATGATTATTTTCATCAATATTAATCTACTCCCAAATTTTGAGCATTATTATAGCCGAATTAGATTAAATTGGTTGTGTAGTCGTGATGTTCAAGGTAATTAAGCGGATACGTTTTAACCTCTCCTTCTTCAATAAACCAAAGTTTTGTTGCCAATTTTTTTGCTTCAGCTATATCGTGGCTTACCATTAGTGTGGTCATATTAAAACGCATATGAAGTTCTTTGATATGTATTGAGAGTTTATGTCGCATACGTGGATCAAGACTGCTTAGGGGCTCATCGAGTAGTAGTAGTTTTGGACGACGCATCAGTGCGCGTGCCAATGCAACTCGTTGTTTTTGTCCACTGCTAAGATATTGTACATTTTGGTTATCTAATCCCGTTATTTCCATTGTCTCCAGTAGCTCATCTGCCAGTTTGTTGTCAGTACTGACAAACATGAGATTTTCTTTAACAGACATATTGTCAAAAAGTGCAAAGTCTTGAAAGACAAAACCAACATTTCGTTGCTGTATAGATAGTGTACTTGTTTTGTTTTGCCATACTTCACCATCAACAACTATATCTCCGTTAGCACTTTCAAGTCCAGCAAGTATTCGTAGTAGAGTACTCTTTCCTGCACCACTCTCTCCCATAATAACAATAAAGTCTCCCTTGTTGACAGATTGTTTTACAAAGAGTGTCATCATGCCTTGACTGCCATATAACTCTTTTTGTAGTGTCATATTGATCATGGTACTACCTTTAAAAGGTTTTTACGACGACGATGGTTATAAACATAGACACCCAATAACACCAAAAAACTTAAACCAAGTAATATTGCTGCATAGATATGTGCTGTGTCATATGCCATAATCTCAACCAGTTCATAGATTGCTACAGAGGCTACTTTGGTTTCACCAGGAATGGAGCCACCCACCATTAGTACTACCCCAAATTCACCAACTGTATGGGCAAAAGTCATGATGAGTGCTGTGATCAGAAAGGGTTTAATGTTAGGAAGCGCTACATAACGCAATGTCTTCCAGTGACTTTTTCCTGCCAAATAGCTCGCTTCTATCATGTGTTGGTTGAGTGATTCAAAACCATTTTGAAGTGGTTGTACCATAAATGGCAGCGAATAAAAACAGCTTGCCACAACCAGTCCAGTAAAGGTAAATACTAGCTTTTCCCCCAAAAGTGACTCAATAAAACTACCCACAGGTGAGTTGGGTGAAAATATCACAAGTAGATAGAATCCCAATACTGAGGGAGGAAGTACAATTGGAAGTGCTGTTAAGGCTTCAAGAAAAGGCTTATATCTAGCATGAGTCCGAGAGAGCCACCATGCAAATGGAAGTGCAACCATAAAAAGAATTAGTGTGGTTAAAAATGCCAGTTTAAGAGAGTACAAAAGGGGTCATGTCTATCATAGTACGTGGTATCCATATTGGGTGAGTATCTTTTTAGCATCGGTACTTTGCATAAATGTAAAAAATAGCTTTGCTTGACTGTGATTGGTTGCACGTTTTAGTAAAACCATGCCTTGTGAAATGGGTGTATGGAGCTTGGTTGGCACATCAATCCAGTTAACTCCCTCTTTAAAGTGTTTCATTTGAGGAGAAAAAAGTGATGACTTTGCTACAATTCCTACATCGGCACCATGAAGTACATAAGTAAGTGTTTGAGCAATAGATTCACCATAGACAAGTTTTGAATATAATGTATCATAGAGCTTGGTATTTTTTAATGCTTCTACTGCTGCAACACCGTAGGGCGCTGTTTTGGGGTTGGCAATAGCAATGTGACTGACTGATGGGGAGGTCAATAGTTGTAGATTTTTCTTCATCTCTTTGGGTTTAATGGAAAACAGTACCAGTGTACCTTGTGCATAGACTATGGGTACTCCTACTGTGTGACCCTCTTCATAGAGCTTTTTGGGGTAGTCCATATTGGCAGAGAGAAATAGATCAAATGGTGCACCATTGGCAATCTGTGTTGCTAGTTTTCCACTTCCTCCTATGGTGTATTTGACATGAATTTGTGGGTATTGTTGTTCAAACTTTGTCACCAGTGCTTTGATCGCCTCACCCATATTGGCAGCTAGTGCAATGTAGATTGTTTCTCCATATGTGACAGAGAGAAGTAGCCATGAGACTAAAATTAGTTTATACATGTTAAGCCCTATTTCCCTACCGTCATATTTTATGCTAATGTCTGTCACCATGGCTTCTATTTAATAAATGGTGATTTAGGCAAGATGCTCTGGAAAATGTGTATGTTTCCTTTTTGGGATCTTGACAGATTTTTCAGTCGTTTTCCATAGATTGCATGAAAGAATATAACAAAAATATTACCACTATATACCTTAATACATAACGCGCTTGACAAAGTTGTTTGAAAGTGTTATTATCCTGCTCTACACTATGGGGGTGACTTGGTTTCGACTGGAGTAGTCGGGCTATGTGCATGTCGGACTGGGCAATTCCGTTACGCGGCCCAATGCGAATAAACGCAAACAATACAGATTATCGTCCAGCACGCAGTAACGTAAGTTACAACCGCTTATGCGGAGGACTGCCCTGCCGGCAGGTGTCGCAACGGACTTTTGGGTATCATTCTGATGACTATGCACCAAGGAAGCTATGTCTTGGGTGTGAGAATTTTAGCTGGTCTAGCAAGTTTTGGGTGTAGTACAAAGCCAGTTGAGGATATAACAACTAGACTAAGCATGTAGGAGTCATGGTTCTGGCTGTTTTAGGACGAGGGGTTCAATTCCCTCACCTCCACAAAACACTAGTATATCTCAAGAAAAATCATATATCAACTTTTATTATTTACTATGGAGTATTAATAAAATTTGACACTAACGCTTTTTTATTTTCGTGTAGGGTGGGACATCACTACAGGGGAAGAACTTATGATACCACTGCTTTGCTGTAAGGAATTAGTGATAGTCAGAAAGATTAAAGTTGTCATTGTCACTAGACCTCTGGTTTCCTCATGGATTTAGACCATGTCCTCCACTATACGAAAGGCGGTTTTAGCTCAGAAGTCATCGGGGTATGGTTAGCCCTGAGTAGGCACTAGAGTATCTCAGGCTTTGGGCTCAGTATTAGATCAGAGGAAAGAGCTTGTACAGTGGTGGGGTGGTGGCTGGATGAGCAAACTAAAGATGTATCTTTATAAGATTACAGTTTAATTCTTGTCTTAATATTCTCTTTAGGAATATCTAAAAATAGTTGATTCCTTCTAGTGCATCTATCATTGTTTCAAATTTGAGAATGGTAATTGCATTTAATTTTTTCATTATAGATATAAAACATTCACCTTTTTATGTAGTATATGTTTCATTACCTGACGCGTATCCTCCAACTCTTGTTTTGTTTCATTATTTAATGTTAATGGTAAGATATGACCAAATACAGACTTCTTTAATTCTTTTCAAAATAGTCTAATCTTATGTATTTAATTCTGTTGATTCAGCGAATTTTTCACCTGTTGCAAATCACTACCTTTTAATTCTGTAAGTACAATATCTTTAATATCACTTTCACTCTTCACGTAAAAATACAAATATCAGGTCAGTATTTTTATCTTTATCTTTAGATCCAAAATTTTATTATTATATCACTATAGCATAGTTGTAATCATAAATCTTTCATCAAATAACCATAATTATTATTTTTATATAACTTATCACTATCATTACTTGCATTTTCGTTTGCATAATCTTATTTAACAGATTATGGTTTCATTTGATTTTTAGTTAACATTTTCGAGATCTGCTTTTAATATCATTAATAATTTTTTTCTCAAGTCAGAAAATATATTCAGCCAACTCTGTGATTGCTGACATAAGCCTTTCTTCATAATCAGGTTTATTTTATTTTTATATTTCAATATACTCTTTGTCATATTAAATCTCTCTTTTGCCTCTTTAATAATCTCTGCACTATTAGCTTTATTAGTACTTTTTTAATATAAGATGTAGATATGGAGCTGATCTTATAAACTTTTAGATTGATTTTCTTTAACTTTTGCATCTATGTCGATACCATACTTTTTACAAACACTATCTATTGTTACAAAAGTTTCTATTAATTATTCTCCCAATCAAGTCCATCACTGAAGATTAATATTTTTATCTTTGATAATAAAGCTATTTGACTATCATCTACATGTTTATCAAAGTATTTAGAACTGACAAAATACAATATTCCTTTATCTTTTGCCGTGATAAGTTTCAATCTAATGTATCTGCCTTTTACTTCTTTTATCTGCACAATGGCCTTTAATTGAAGAGCACTTTTGCTTATGAAACAGTAAATTTTCGTCATTTCTCCCACTACCTTGATAGTAAATATTTCCATCCTCAAAACCCTTACCATGTTCTTTTTGCTTCTATTGTCGAGACTAATTTATTGTCAATATATGATCTAATCATCACATTTTGTATCATCTACCATGAATTTAAAGGTTTGAGAAAATGCCCAATAATTTCTTTTCTTCCCCTTTAAATCAATATCGTCCTCTTTTACATTGATAAAATCTACTTTGTTTTTTGAATAAGTGGTTCATTAGGTAATCGTATAGGTTTTAATTATCTCTCTCTATCTATATCGAAATCAAATTCAATGTTTCCTGTTATTGTAGCTTTAGATTAACTTTCTCACAGTTGTCAAATAGGTAAATCTCTATACCTTTTTGCATCCCAAAGTTTCTTTGTAATCGACAGATAATGATTAAAAAGAATCTATATTTTCATTGGTAAACCCATCTCCATTATATAGTACTAAATTTTTTTACTTTTCTTGTTTCTTTTTATAAGATCAACAGGTAAAAGTTTCAAATATATTTCAATTTCTGTGCATTTGCTTATACTAATGAAAGTTACTTAGCTACTGTAATACTGTTAACTTAATTTTAGATAATCTTTATATTTGTTTTGTTGTGACTAACTCCTTCCCCTAATCAAATTCATCTTGATTTCTCAAAATTACTGAAATTTATTAAATATGAGTCCTCTATTCACCTTAAATTTAAATAAATTAGACCAATTTAGCACAAATCCGCACCCCAAAAAAGAAGGCCAAAAATAGAAAACTGAATTTAATGCAACGACAGCATACCTCACCTCCTGCCAGCTGTTCCTCTACTTGCTCTGGGATTCTTTGAGACCAGATCGGTTTATATCTCTCTTGGCGGTGGCTATCGAGGTTTTGGGTATGAGATGTATTTTCTGGTACTTAGATCCGCCCTCAAAGACCATCAACTCCAGCATCAAGTGGTTGTGAGTACTTGGTTTGACAGTGTTTAATGAATACGCTCACTATCCTGAAATTGACTTTCTGTAGCTCTGTTTATCATGTCAGTATCTTGAGACTGTCCACTCTGTTGCTCTCTAAATTTTGTTATACACAAACTTTTGCTACAAGTAAAAACTGTAGTTTATTTCATTCATTAGGATTAAAGCAAGTAAGATACTTCATCATTCTTATTAACAGCATAACTTTAGGAGGCTGTCAAGTAGCTTATTACAAAGGGTACAAGTGTACCACAAAACAATCACAATCCAATTAGCCCCATGATTGTATCAGTCTAGGTTGAAAACGAGCATAGATGTTGGTGGGTAAAAAACAAATTCTGGACGCATTGCGATACAAAAATCACATGATGATGGCATCAACGTGCCAGCTATTTTTAAAGAACGTGGGTTTGGTCATGTCAGAATACGCCTATCAGAAAATATTTTAGATAACTCCTGCCGATATTACCGGCAAAGCACTTATGCAGGAGTTGATTGATGTGGTTGATGATTGTGTTGAAGCTGGTTTAATCCCTATTATTGCCTATCAGGCAAGATTTTAAACTAAATCCAGCGATGATAATACTCTATCTGATGTTATCGAATGGTGGGCTACAGTAGCTGAACGCTTTAAAACTATCCTTACGTTGTAGCTTATGACCTCATTATTGAAACGACTGAAGAGATTAAAAATCATAACGACAGGCTCAGTTTGCTATATCAGAGGCAACCCAAAAGAATACATCAGAATTGATACAGAAGAATTGTAATTGTGCACCCAATAATATCTCAGAATTGCTTTACAAGTTAAAGACCTAATTGTACCACAACCAGCGTTATGATGGTTGAATAGCATTTTTATGCAGCAGGACCGTAAAGAACCAACCCCAAAAAACTTTGGACAATCGGTACAGAGGCAGAAAAAGAGACATTTCAAACATCATAACAGCAAAAATGGTCTGATGACAGTACAATACCGGTTTGGTAGGAGCATGGAGAGCCAGCCGTTACACCAAAAATAGTACTGAAACTCTTTTATGATGGTGCTCACGGTGGTGAGTAGATACAATGTTACAGAACATAGAGTTGAAATAGCAGACCACATCAGCAAGCACTTCTAATCTCAGAACATTCCATATGCAGTTAACTCAGATACCAAATTTTTCAACAGAGACACCAATAGGTGGTAATGCATCCAATGAACAATGTTGGACGCAATGCTGCAACGTAATCACAAGCCTATCTCTGCTGCTCGTATGTTTCCCTCTTGTGGAACTTATCATTTACTTCTTTGTCTACACACTATATACACACAAAATCAGTATATTCAAGAAAAACTAGAAAGGATAAGATGAAACACCATATCTATTTTTGGTGAAACAGTAGAGGTATGATATACCGTACTTAATACGAACATGAGCAAGAGCAGGTAGAGGATCCTGCACCTGCTACATTTTCATTTTTAAATGCCTATTTGACCCATGATTTTTTCTTTACAAAAAATATTTATTACATTTTTATATTGGAATTTTTTATGCTGGATATAAACCCAAAAGTATGCACCTACGCTTATATTGGGTAAGGTTTTTTGTGAAAATCAGATTCCTGCCAAGTATGTAGGTGCCCCACAAAAAGATTTGCATAGCTCATTAGGTTTGTACTTTCTGTTAATGATATTTTTATTATTGTGTTTTGAGATTATGACCCACCTATTAAGGTATTACGCCTTACATGCATAGCATTACTTTTAATTAAACAGCTTTTGGCATCTGTCTAGGGTGGTGTCTCATTTACCATAAGGTATATTACAAAGTCCAAGTATTGTCTGGCAATGCATGTGAAATACAAAAGCATGACATACAACAGATATCAAAAAGTCAATGGATAATTATTGTGTTATTTTTGATAGGGTAGCCACTATATGGCTTTTATTAGATAAAATTGACCATAACCACTCAAAATACTATGAAATTAATGCTCTGCTGAAATGCAGGAGTAGTATGTTAAGGTAAAAGTATGGTTGATTGCATCAGCCATCTAACCTTGCCTCTATACCTCTTACGCCTTCTTAATTTAAGCCTGGTTGGGTGGTTGTGGGTGAATTAGGATGACAATAGTTTTATCTCCCTATGATGCCAGAGAGAACAACAGCCTCCCCACTCCTTTATTTTGTAGCTTACGGCTAAATGCCCAGTAGTGGTCATGTACACCTTGACATAAAAATGTTAAAACAGTAGAAATATCATCAGGCTATGAGGCGTCTTTACTTTTTCTATGTTTCATTTAAATCATCAATCTTGGTAACTTCTACCATACATCCTACTTATGTGCAGCAATTTCGAAACTGAACCTCTTAAAATCAGTGAATTGCGGGTTTGAATGGAAGGAATATCATAGTTCCAGCAGGCCTTATCTTCGATGGATACATTGGCATGATCAAATGACAATTTATCATTATTTAAAATATTTCTTAAACAAGGCGCTTGAATGGTCACAGATATTAATTACTCTGATTTGCTTGGCGTTGTTAAGCTCTTTTGTGCCATGCTGGTTGTAGAGTCCATTGTAAATATCATAGATGGCTGCTCTTCATCCATTGTACAGAACAATGGCCACATCCAGAGCTCTTGGCCGATGTCTGGAGCTTTCAGAGGTAGTGGCTCAATTGCCTTTTTATTTTATCTGGTATTCCTGATGTTCACCAGCAAACATGAGAGAGCAGTTGCTAGAAGTATAAATGTTATAGTTTGTTTTTTCATTATAGAAATCCTTATTTTAATACCATATCTTATAATTTATTTTTAAATAGGATACTAGAATTTCCTTTAAACTAAAATAAATTTACCTTTTATCTAAACTATTATTATAAATTCAGTTTAATTTTATGAATTGTTGTGCTATACTTTGAGTAGACTGACTATTGGGTCGGTACTAAAATTTTTAATAGGGGTTAATTATGACTAATAATATGAGACGTGGATTTACAATGATTGAACTGGTTTTTGTTATTGTAATTATTGGTATTTTAGCAGCGGTAGCTATTCCAAAACTAGCACAAAACAGAGATGATGCTGCAGCATCGGTGTGTGTATCAGATGTTGGAAATATTATCTCAGGTGCTACAGTGAGATATACAAAAGAGGGCTTTGCAGGCTTCCGTACTGTACAAATTCAAGATATATTCAATGGGAATATGGCTGTACAAAATAACACTAGTGGTGTGGTAGAACTTGCAACAGACCCAGTGAGAGCTGGCATTACCTATAATTGTGAAGGTGGACAGGCAGTCGCTATTACTTTTGCACAAGATGCAAATAATCCAGAGATTTACCAGATGACTCTTAGTACAGCAGGTGCAAGTACAACAATTCCAACTGCCATTAAAGCAGCTAGGTTGATAGCAAAAGCAAATGGTTTTGAAGGACAGACTTCAAAAACAATTGATATGTAATTTTACAACAGATTGATTGAAGCAGATAAACTAGGGTTTATTCCCGGTTTATCAATGATGTGAAGCGTGGTTATTTTTTTGATTGTTCAAATGAAAAATAAGAAGAGTAACCAACATGTTGCATAGAGATTATTGTTTATGTGTGAAGAGTAAGGTGTGGTAAATTATTAAGGGGTAGATTGATGAAATTAAGAGATGCATTTACAGCATTGGAGTTAGTGTTTATTATTGTGATTATCGGCATACTCGCATCTGTTGCAATTCCAAAGTTTTCTGGTACACGCAATGATGCAGTGATAAGTAAAGCAAAAGGTACTATTGGATCTGTCAGAAGTGCTGTTGCAATGGAGAGGCAAAAGCGTATTTTGAAGGGAAATTTTACTACAATAAAGAGATTAAGTTCTTCATCGAGCTATGGTAGTCCAATATTTGATGCATTTGATGGTAATACATCAAAGCCAGTACTTGCCTATCCTCCAATATCTTGTGCAAATAGCACTTCACAAGAGTGCTGGAAAGAGACTCGTGTGGGACAAGGTACCAGCAGTGATCCAAGTACCTATACTTTCTATATGCCTGTATCGGGAGTGGGTGTTGTTTTTGCACTGGAAAATAATAGATTTGATTGTGATGAACTCAATAGTACATATGGGAATGACTGTAAAAAATTAACACACTAGGTTTTTCTTATTTCCCTATCAATATAAATAAGTTAAAAAGATAGCTTGGCATACTTTGGCATCATCTCATCTTTAGCATGTGTGCCTCTGGGTCCGGCGGACTCAATAGCGTGTGCGCCAGCATAATGGTTCCACCTGGTGTTTCTTAACATGCGCTCATACCTACCATGATTCTCCAGCAATATCAATACGTCCTATTCCATGTTTTTTTTACTTAAAATTGTATTGCAAGTGTTTCAAGAATAGTTGCTGGACTCAGCTCTTTACCATTAATTGCCTAGGATCACCATGTTTAGTAACGGTAATATACTCTGGTTTTATCTGTTGCCTCTTCGGAAACAGACCAAAGCCACATATCCTCTTCAAGGTTCATTGTATGGATTCTCTAGCCCTCTCACCCTCATGAGATGTGCAGAAGATTTGCATCATTTGAATAAGGCTTTGGTTTACCGCGTAGTATCAATACCATGGTTTTAGCATACTCAAGTAACTTAGTGCGAGAATTAAGATCCCACTCTCTCATGGTGCAATAACTGCTATGTCTGGGTCAAGTTACAGAATTATCCAAGTTCAAAGCTGTGCCTGATCGTTCCCTTTTCCTGTTGCCCCAAGAGCAGCATCTGCACCTGTCTGTATTTTAATTTCAATCTGCTTCTTGGCATGAGTGGGCGTGCGATAGAGGTGCCAAGCAGGTACTCTCCTTCATGGTGCGTTGGCTCAGAAACATTGGAGAAAAACAAAGTCTTTAACAAACTCTTCCTGTGGATGAGACAAGGCTGTTCTTAGAAACTGTACCCATGTAAGTGCTTTCTGGCGTGCAGGCTCTACCTCTTCGCTGCTTATTAGGGTCTGCAGTGTACCACTTGCATGAGCTGTTGTCCTGTAGCCACTTGAGAATAATACTGGTATCAAGCCCACCAAGGGCAGCCAATACCATGTCTCTCTTTGCCATCATTACAGTATTAAAATAATATTGTTGCGATTTTATCACAATCTTGGTTAATGCTTACACGCCCTCAAGAGAGTCTAGCAATATATCATATCACCAAAGCGGGTTTTAATCTTTTTTGTGTAAATCAAAGGATACTTTATTTTAAAGGGATTTTGTGCAGGAATAAGGAGCAGTCATTTTTCAGCACTACCTCTTTGCAAGATTTTTCCTCAACGAGTACACAGCTGTGTGCCTCTGCCTCGTCAAAACGGTACAGACATCAAATTAAAAGGTCATTCCTGTATGGTATGAGTGAGTGGCTGTGATTCATCATTATGGCAATGATCTTAAAGGCCATTGCGGTATTACCCAAATTCTTGAGTGGCGAACCAAACTGGTGGCCGAGGTTGTTCCGCATGAAAAACTTCCTACCATTAAGTGATACAGACAGCTGACCCATCGCAGTTTGAGCCTTACTTAGATAACTATGAGGCATTTTTAAAAGATGAGATGCTCTTTTTGGAGATTGCCCAGTATCCACCTTTCTTTTCATTGGCACGTATTCTCATTGCCAATAAGGATGAGAGCAGGGCAGGGAAAATAACACTTGATACTGTCACAAGGCTTGAACAGTTTGATGGCATAGAGATTGTTGGGCATGGCAAGGCACCCATAGAACGAATTGCCAACAAGTATCGGTTTCAGATATTGTTGCGGGCAAAAAATCGTACACCTCTGCTTCAGGCACTACATTCGGTTAATTGTCGTGAAATAGAAATTGATATGGACCCAGTTGAATTTTTGTAAGAGTATTGAGTATGACTATAAGCGATTGCCCTGTGGGTTAATGGTTTTTTAGATAGAATGAGACATAATAAATATATGGGAATATTCACCTTATAGGGATGATTATGAAAGAACGCTACCCCACTAAAAAAATCTATGTCGGAGATGTTGCTGTTGGTGGTGATGCCCCTATCTCTGTGCAGTCGATGACCTATTCCGATACGTATAATGTAACCAAAACAGTTGAACAGATTAATCGGTTACATTTTGCAGGAGCGGATATGGTGCGTGTAGCGGTACCAGAGATGAAAGATGCATTGGCACTTAAGGTGATTAAAGAGCAGGTATCATTACCTCTAATTGCCGATATTCATTTTAACTATAAGCTTGCACTTGAAGCAGCCAAGTGGGTTGATTGCATCCGATTTAACCCAGGGAATATTGGAGAGAAAGGGCGCATTAAAGAGATTGTCAAGGCATGTCAAGAGCGCAACCTTCCTATTCGTATAGGGGTTAATGCTGGAAGTCTTGAGAAAGAGTTTGAAGAACGTTATGGTGCAACGGCAGAAGGTATGGTTGCTTCTGCAGAGTATAATATTAAGTTTCTTGAAGATCTTGGGTTTACTGATATTAAAGTTTCACTCAAAGCATCTGATGTAGACAGAACAGTTAAAGCCTACCGTATGCTTAGACCAAAAAATAACTACCCTTTTCATCTTGGTGTAACTGAAGCGGGAACAATCTTTCATGCAACAATTAAATCTTCTATTGGGTTAGGTACACTGTTACTTGATGGTATTGGCGATACATTGCGTGTTTCTATGACGGGGGAACTTGAAGAGGAGATTAAAGTTGGCAAAGCAATTCTCAAAGATAGTGGCCGCATACAAGAGGGAATTAACATTATCTCCTGCCCTACCTGTGGACGTATTGAAGCAGATTTGGTATCTGCTGTAGCAGAGGTAGAAGAGCGTACTGCACATATTAAAACACCCATGGATGTTTCGGTTATGGGTTGCGTAGTTAATGCTATTGGTGAAGCCAAACATGCTGATGTTGCCATTGCTTACGGTAAGGGAGCTGGGCTTGTGATGGTTCAAGGAGAAGTGATAGCAAGACTACCAGAGAGTAGGTTAGTAGATAGGTTTGTAGAAGAAGTTGAGAAGTTTGCCAAGGAGAATGCATAGATGGAGAATATGTACAACCTTAATATCGAACGTGCTGTTCTTTCAGCCATTATTTTTGATCCTGAGGCTTACGAAGAGATTGCCTCTAAGCTCAACTCACATGACTTCTATTTCCCATTTCATCAGTATATTTTTATGGCAATGGAAGAGCTCTCAAGAGAAGAGAAGCCTATAGATGAAGAGTTTCTTAAGTCAAAACTTCAAAATATGGGTAAGTTTGATGAGGTCGCAATGCTCGATTTACTCTCAGCAAACCCTATTTCTAATACTATGGCATATATTACTGAGATCAAAGCCAAATCTACTAAACGTGCATTAGCAACATTGGCAACAGAGATCAAAAAGGTAACCATTGAAGATAATCTTCCTGCTGAGGAAGTCATGAACCTTGTAGAGAAAAAACTCTATGAGATTACACAAAACAATACCAATGAGGATTTTAGGGAGTCCAAAGAGATTGCCATTGCAATGATGGAGGATATTAATCGTCTCAAGGCATTAGGGAACTCCAAGCTCATTGGTACTGACACTGGGTTTAAGAGTCTTAATGATAAGACATCAGGTTTTGGAAAAGGAGACCTTGTTATTATTGCAGCAAGACCGGCAATGGGAAAAACTGCCTTAGTGCTTAATATGGCACTTAAAGCCATAGAGCGTAATGAAGGAGTGGCACTCTTCTCTTTAGAAATGCCTGCAGAGCAACTGATGCTTAGGCTACTTTCGGTAAAAACCTCTATCCCATTACAGCAACTACGTGTGGGTGATCTTAATGATGATCAATGGTCACAGCTCTCTGCAGCAACCAATGAACTTTCTCAAAAGAAGCTCTTTGTTGATGATGGTGGGTATGCGACTATCCATCATGTACGTTCTAAACTTAGAAAACTCAAAACACAACATCCTGAGATTTCACTGGCAATTATTGATTACCTTCAGTTGATGAGTGGAGAGGGTCGTGAAGGCAGACAGCAGGAGATCTCTGAAATCTCTCGTGGACTCAAGCAACTTGCTAGAGAGCTTCAGATACCAATATTGGCACTTTCACAACTCAACCGAGGACTTGAGAGTCGTGACAATAAGCGTCCAATGCTCTCAGACCTTAGAGAATCAGGAGCCATCGAGCAGGATGCAGATATTATCCTCTTTGTTTATCGTAGTATTGTTTACAAAATTAATGAAATGAAAGAGAAACTAGAGAAGGCAAAAACAGATGGTAATGCTGAAAAGATCAATGAGCACCAAAGAAAGTACGATGAACTACTTCGCAATAATGAAGAGGAGACAGAACTCATTATTGGAAAACAGCGTAATGGCCCAACGGGTACAGTTGACTTGGTTTTCCAAAAGCGCTATACCCGCTTTGTTGACGCTTCGCATTCCCCTGCAGTTGAAATAGTCTATGAAGATGCAGATATTCCCGCTCATACTGGAAACATTGAATTGCCACCAATATAATATATAAAAAATAGTAGGCAGTAACTTTGGAAAAACCAAAACTTTTTGAAGAGAAAAAAGAGTTTTTCTGGACAATTTTTATTCTTTTTTTGATACTTCTGGTACGGCTTGGATGGGAATACCGCACATATCAAGAGTTTATCTCCAAACCCTTCTATTTTACAGAAGCAACGGTACTTAATGCTTATGAGAAACATAAAGAGAAGTACCGCTATCAGGTATTGAAACTTCACGACAATACTGGTCATACTTTCTATACAACAACACATCGTAAAGATAATCTCTTTAAGAAAACAGTAAGAGTACAGCTATTTCCTGATATGCGTATTACATTTTGGGATTATCTGGGTACTTTTTATGTCAAGAGTCGGATAAAATATGTTCAAAAACAGCCTACAAGTTTGGCAGGCATCTTGCATGAGAAAGTTGCATCACAACATACCCTCAAATCTATGCAGGTATTCTATAGTGCAATCTTTTTTGCCACACCACTTTCTGGTGTGCTCAGAGAGAAAGTTTCCCTGCTGGGGATTAGTCACCTTATCGCACTTAGTGGGTTTCATCTTGGTATTTTGTGGGCAATTGTGTATGGCTTGTTGTTAATACCTTATCGCCCTTTGCAGCAATACTGCTTTCCTTACCGTTTTGCTCTTATTGATATAGGCATTGTATCGCTACTACTTATTGGTTTATATGTTTGGTTTGTTGGTGCACCACCCTCACTACTTCGTGCTTATGTAATGCTTTTGATAGGGTGGGTTATGCTGGTATTAGGGCTAGAGTTACTAAGTTTTAAGTTTCTTTTCTTTGTGCTATTTTTACTGGTTATGCTCGTACCTTCTCTGCTTGTTTCATTGGGGTTTTGGTTTTCAATTATAGGTGTTTTTTATATCTACTTACTTCTGTATTATGCCAAAGGGTGGTCAAGGTGGCACATTATGCTTTGGATCATCCCTCTGGGCATTTTTATATTGATGTTACCCATTGTACATACATTTTTCTCAGCGACAAACCCATGGCAACTTATCTCTCCATTGCTCTCTTTGCTCTTTATTCCTTTTTACCCAATAACAATACTACTACACTTGTTTGGATATGGAGATATATTTGATAATGCATTGCAATGGCTCTTTGCTTTACCACAGGGGAGTAGACCTGCATTGCTTTCTGTATGGAAAGCCATCATTTATATAGGACTCTCACTTGTTGCCATCAAAAGCCATAAGGTGTTTTATGTATTGTTTGTTTTGGCTTTGTCTTATGCGTTATATCTTTTTGTAGGGTTTGATATTGCATATATACCCATGTAGGTTTCATGGTGCTTGATTTATGCTATTGGGGGAGTCCCATTTTCCCTGGATTGAGAATATTATTAGGATCAAATGCTTTTTTAATATCTCTAAAGAGCTGTAGTTCTATTTCATTGAAGGCAATGTTCATAAATGGTGCCTTAGAGGTACCAATGCCATGTTCTCCACTGAGTGTGCCACCCATCTCCACAACAAGCTCAAAAATCTCTTCAATCGCTTTATGCCCTTTTTCAAGTTGGTTTTCATCTGATCCATCAACCATCACATTGACATGGATATTGCCATCGCCCGCATGTCCAAAACAGGGGACCTTGAACCCATGCTTTTCACCTATTTCATAGATCTTATTGAGTGCTTCAGGTAGCATACTGCGTGGTACAGAGATATCCTCATTGAGCTTTTTGCTACCAAAAATAGTAATAGAAGGAGAAGCATTTCGTCTAGCATACCAGAGTTTATCTCGCTCTTCATCGGTGTGAGCAACTGTAAAATCTTGTGCACCATTTCTTTTGAAAGATTTTTCAAGAATTTCAAGTTGAAAATTAACCTCTTCGATAACATTGCCATCCACATCACCAATAAGTAGCGCACCAGCACTCTTGGGAAGATTAATACTAAGCTTCTCCTTGAGTGCCTGTACAACAAGTGCATCCATAAACTCCATTGCAACTGGATTGGCACCACTTGCAAGAGATTTAAAAACAGCTTTCATTGCATCTTCAACTGAAGAGAATACTCCCATGTAGGCCTTTCGAAACTTTGGCTTAGGTAAAAGTTTGACAGTAATTTCGGTAATGACTGCAAGTGTTCCCTCTGAACCAATGAGAATACCAGAAATATTGTAGCCTGCTACATCCTTGATAGTACGTTTCCCTGCACGGATAATGTCACCATTGGTGCGTACCGCACGTAGTGCCATGACATAGTCTTTCGTAATGCCATATTTGGCTGCACGCATTCCCCCTGCATTTTCACTTACATTTCCACCAATAGTGGAGTACTCCTCACTCGCTGGATCAGGTGGATAGAATAGCCCTATCTTTTCGACAGCATTCTGTAGATCCATATTGATAACACCAGGCTGTACTACGGCAACCATGTTTTCTATGTCAATTTCAAGAATCTTATTCATATGCTTTTCCATTGCAAGGGTGATTCCACCATTGATAGGCAATGCCCCGCCAGTAAATCCACTTCCTGCACCTCGTGGTGTAATGACAATATGGTGATGATTGCAGTAGGATAAAATATGGCTAATATCTTTTTCATTGCGTGGGAAAATGACTGCATCAGGCTCAAAACGAGTACGGGTTGCATCATAGCTATAAGCAATCATATGTGCTTTGTCGCTATAAACATTCTCTTTGCCAACAAGCTCTTGAAGGGCCTTTATATGTTGAGGGTCAAGCATTAAAATTGCTCCATAGTCTTATAATAGTCTTTAGAGGTACTGTTAGAAAACCATCCACTTTGGATCTCATCAAAATGCATAAAAAATGGAAACTGTGTTTTTTGAGACGTATTGTGGAAAGCCTTTTTGCCAACAATTTTTCCAGAGATGGGGTCAAGCAGTACAGCACTATTTTTCTTGATAATATAAATAAGCCCAACCTGATATTGTTTGGCAAAAAGTGCAAGATTGGCTTTGGTAGGATAGCCCTCTCCTAACTCTGAAAGAAATGCAGCAAAGAGATCAGGATGAATCCATTTTTTAGATACTGCCTTGGTGATTTTTGTATAGGTATTTGCATTAGGGGCTAAAAGTAGTATATTGTTATAAAGGTATCCACCAATGATTTCATCACCTTTTGAGATAGATGTCTTAATGGTAGGAAGTTTTTCATGGTGAATAATCTCTTTGGCTACCAGTTTACCTATGCCACTCGAAGAGACTTGGGTAATATACCCAGTAATTGCCTTAAGATCATTGCCATAATGATGAATCACAATACCACTCATGCCATTAATAGGGAATGGCCTATTTAATTTTATATCTGTACCATTTGATAAGACAGAGGCAACAGTTGTATGTACTGTTGGAGGAAAAAATCTTGCAAAAAGAGGTAGTGCCAAAAGCATGATCAAAATGATCTTTTGCATAGCAATCCTTTAAAATAAAGTATCTTTTGGATTATACAGCCAAAAGATTAAAAAAACCCGCTTTGCGATATAGATATATTATAGGCTTCTTGGGGGGCATGTGAGCATTAACCAAGATTGTGATAAAATCGCAAAATATTATTTTAATACAAGGCTGCAATGATGGCAAAGAGAGAGATTAAAAAAGTGGTATTGGCTTATTCTGGTGGGCTTGATACCAGTATTATTCTCAAGTGGCTACAGGATGAATATGGTTGTGAAGTGGTAACTTTTACTGCAGATCTTGGACAAGGCGAAGAGGTAGAGCCTGCACGCCAGAAAGCACTTGATATGGGTATTAAGCCTAAGAATATCTTTATTCTTGATCTAAGAGAAGAGTTTGTTAAAGACTTTGTTTTTCCAATGTTTCGAGCCAACGCAATCTATGAAGGAGAGTACCTGCTTGGCACCTCTATCGCACGCCCACTTATTGCCAAGAAGCAGATTGAAATTGCACATGAGACAGGTGCAGATGCTGTTTCTCATGGGGCAACAGGAAAAGGGAACGATCAGGTACGTTTTGAACTTGGATACCTTGCACTTGACCCAGACATAGCAGTTATTGCACCATGGAGAGAGTGGGATCTTAATTCTCGCACTAAGTTACTTGAGTATGCTAAAAACCATGGTATTGATATTGACGGCAAGGGTAAACCAAAGCCTTATTCAATGGATGCAAATCTTCTGCACATCTCTTATGAGGGTGAGTGGCTAGAGAATCCATACAATGAACCTGAAGAGGATATGTGGCTTTGGTCTGTTTCCCCCGAAGAGGCACCAGATAAACCAGAGTATATTACCGTTACTTACAAACATGGTGATCCTGTAGCAATTAATGGTAAAGAGCTGAGTCCAGCAACTATTCTTGAAACACTTAATACACTTGGTAAAAAACATGGAATAGGACGTATTGATATTGTTGAGAACCGTATGGTAGGCATGAAAGCACGCGGATGTTACGAAACACCAGGTGGAACCATTATGCTTAAGGCACATCGTGCTATTGAGTCCATTACGCTTGATCGTGAAGAGGCACATGCTAAAGATGAGATGATGCCAAAGTATGCCAAGCTTATCTATAATGGTTTGTGGTGGTCTCCTGAGCGTAAAATGATGCAAGCAGCCATTGATGCAACACAGGAGCAAGTTAATGGAGAAGTGCGTCTTAAGCTCTATAAAGGAAATGTGGTAATTGTTGGTCGCAAATCTGAGAATTCACTCTATTCTGAAGAGCACTCTACTTTTGAGGCTGATGATGTTTATAACCAAAAGGATGCTGAAGGGTTCATTCGGCTCAATGCACTACGGTTTATTATTGAAGGAAAAAAACAGCCTGAGCGTATTGCTTCATTGGTTAAAAAAATATCATAAAGAGAGAAGCATAAATACCCAAATGGGTTATGCTGTAGTTTAAAAGCAATATATTATGTCAAGAGTTTTTTCATTGCCTCAAAAGTATAAGATGGTTTAAATACTGAAAGAGGTTCCCGATAGAAAAGGCTTGGAACTATTTCTAAAAAGAGATATGTAATAAAGAGCATAGGATAGAAAAGATAATATTCGTATTGAAACATCTTGAAAGTGTAGTATTTTTTGAACCATTTTCGAGCACTTTCTAGCCCATAATAAAACAGAAGCAGTTCCATAGAAAAAACAAAACTCCATACCACATAACCAAACATAAAAAGTAGTAAAGCTACTTCTGTACCGTAAAGAGCCATAATTGAAGCGATGATAATGGCACCATAGATAGCAAAAGAACGAAAACCAATTGTAGCAAAAACAATTAATACAGAGAAGATAAATAGGATAGATCCACCAAAATAAAATAGTTCAAGAAAGTTTTTTTGTTCCTCAAAGGTTGGAGAGAAGATTGCACCAATAAAAACAATTCCAAAAAGGGCAACAATAGTTAATAATAGGTAGACATACTCTTTCACTTCTTTCTCTTTTTATGTCATTTCATAGAGTTTGATAAGACTTTCTATTTGTGGTTTTCGTCCAAGCCATTCAGTGTAAAGTTCACCCATTTCTTTAATACCCCCACTATTGAGGATATATCTTTTGTATCCTTTTGCTTTCTCTTCATCAAAGCCTTTTGTCTTACCAAGGCAAGCAAAGAAGGCATCAGCACTGAGTACCTCTGCCCATTTGTAAGCGTAATAACCTGCAGCATAACCACCAGCAAAAATATGAGAGAAACTATGCTGGAATTTGTTGTAGCTTGGTGGCTTAAGTAAAGTAGTTTTTTCTCTAATGTTATTAAGTAATACCTGTATCTCATCGCCTTGGTAGAGTGCTTGGTGTAATTTAAAGTCAAAAAGAGAGAACTCCACTTGCCGTAGAATACTTAATGCGGCTTGAAAGTTTTTAGTCTCTTTTATTTTAGAAACAAGATCATTGGGGATAGGTGCCCCTGTTTTATAGTGGAAGCCTAAACGTTTGATAATAGTAGGTTCGTAAGCAAAATTCTCTAAAAATTGTGAAGGGAACTCTACTACATCCCATGCTACACCATTGATGCCTGAGATGGAACGCTCTTTACATTTTCCAAATAGATGATGGATAGCATGTCCCATCTCATGGAAAAGAGTAACCACATCATTGTGTCGCAATAATGAAGGAGTATCTTTTGTTGCGGGAGTATAATTACAGACAACAAAGGCAGAGGCAAGGTGTGTTTTGTTTTTTGTATCAACAAAGTGGGTTTCCCAGTCATTCATCCATGCACCACCACTCTTCTCTTGGCGTGCTTCAAGATCGAAATATATACGTCCTGAGAGTTTCTCATTTTCAAATATATCGTAGGTTTTAACACAGTTGTGCCATGTGGGCACATTGGTGTATTTAAAGGTAACACCAAAGAGTTCAGAGATAATTGTAAGTAGCCCATCAAGGACACGCTGTTGTTCGAAATAAGGCTTCGTCATTGCATCATCGTAGTCAAACCTCTCTTTTTTAAGTTTTTCAGAATAGTAAGCAACGTCGTAGCTAGAAAGGCTATTAATGTTATCTATCTTTTTGGCAAACTCTTTGAGTGATTTAAACTCCTCTCTTGCTTGAGGCAAGGCAGAACTAGTAAGATGATCAAGAAACCCTAGAACCTCTTCCTCACTAGAGGCATCACGTGTTTGAAGTGCATAGAGAGCATAGTTCTCAAAACCAAGTATTTTTGCTTTCTCTTGCCTGAGTGAGAGTATGTGGTCTATTACCTCTGCATTTTGGGGAGCACGGGTGCTGTAGGCTTTGTAGAGTTTTTCTCTGTAGGATCTGTTGGAGCCATAGGTCATATAGGCAAGATAGCTTGGGATTTGTAGAGTGAACTTATAGACAATTTTGCCCTCTATCTCTGTTTCGGATGCATCAATATCTGTCTGTGGCATTCCTGCCACATCTTTCTTGTCTTCAATGATAAGCTCATAGGCATTGGTAGCATCAAGAAGGTTCTGTGAAAAGGCATTAGAGAGTTTAGAGAGTTCGAGATTGATCTCCTCTAAACGTTTTTTCTCTGCCTTAGGTAGGTTGATACCTGAAAGCCTAAAGTCACGAATATTGTTTTCAATGACTTTTTGTTGCTCACTGTTGCCACTGTTAAGTTTCTCTATCTTTTTGAAAAGTGGTACATTCTGTGCCATCTCTGAGTCGAACTTTGAGAGTATTGGCAGGGAGGCTTCATAGGCTTTTTGTGTCTCTTTTGAGTTCATTACTGCATTAAGATGGGAAAGTGGGGAAAAGAAGAGATTTAGTTCCTCATCAAGGTCCTGTAATGGCTTGAGTACCTTTTCATAGTCTATGTCACTGTCTTGAGTAATTGCTTTAATCTTCTTGCGTTGTTGTTGAAGTAGCACTTCAAGTGATTTAGGAAAATAATTTAAATTCTCTATCTGAAAAGTTTGAAACATTATGGTGTGCCTACTGAAATTAAATTTTTGTGATTGTATCATACACATTAGCATATTTAGGATAAAATAATATCTAATTATTTAGTACAAGGAAAATTTGATGAAAGTATTGTTGATCAAAGATGTTAAAACACTAGGAAAAGCTGGTGAGATTAAAGAGGTCAAAGATGGTTATGGTCAAAATTTTCTTATCAATAAAGGGTTGGCAAAATTGGCAACTTCTGAAGTAGTAGAGAGCTGGAAAGTGGAGCAAGCACGGATAAAGCAAGAGGCTGAAGAGGAGCTTGCACGTCTAGAGAAAGAGAAAAAAGTACTTGAGAAGACAACAATTCGTATTGAAAAGAAGATAGCACCTGTAGGCATTAAGGGTTCTGTGGGAAATACTGATATTGCTATTGCTATTGAGAAACAGCTTGGTATTATACTTGACAAGAAACATATTAATCTTCAAAAAGCACTTAAGTCCACAGGTATTCATGAAGTTGATGCCAAACTAGGTCATGGTATACACGCGATCTTGAAAGTGGAAGTGGTGGGCGTCTAATGTTTGAAGCAACTACCATACTTGGCTATAAGGGTGAAGGAAAAGCAGTCATTGGTGGTGATGGGCAGGTAACTTTTGGTGATACGGTACTGAAGAGTAATGCCACTAAAATACGAACTCTTTATGAGGGAAAAATACTTGCAGGCTTTGCTGGAAGTACTGCAGATGCCTTCAATCTTTTTGATATGTTTGAGGGATTTTTAAATGAAAAACGTGGCGATCTTTTTAAATCAGTGATTGCTTTCTCTAAAGCATGGCGTAAAGATAAGCACCTACGCCAGCTTGAAGCAATGATGATTGTACTTAATAAGGAGCATATTTTCATTCTTTCAGGAACAGGTGATGTGGTTGAACCTCAAGACAGTAGGATTGCAGCTATTGGTAGTGGGGGAAACTATGCTATCTCGGCAGCACGTGCACTAGATAAGCATGCATCATTAGAGCCGGTCAATCTGGTGAAGGAGTCATTGCAGATTGCAGGAGAGCTTTGTGTCTATACAAATACCAATATTAAAATATTAGAACTATAAGATTAGGTTTATCGCCCTATATAAGAAGGAAAGAAAAAAGTGGACAATTTAACACCAAAAGAGATTGTGACATACCTTGATAGATATGTCATTGGACAAAATAGTGCCAAAAGGACAATTGCCGTTGCACTACGTAATCGCTACAGACGGATGCAGTTAAGTGAAGAGATGCAGCAAGATGTAATACCAAAGAATATTTTGATGATTGGAAGTACTGGTGTTGGGAAGACTGAGATTGCTCGTCGCTTGGCAAAGATGATGCAACTACCATTTATTAAAGTAGAGGCAAGCAAATATACTGAAGTGGGATTTGTTGGGCGTGATGTAGAGTCAATGATACGTGATCTTGCTATAATGGCAATGGGAATTGTTCGTGAGACAGAAAATATAAAGCATAAAGAGAAAATTGCTAACTATATTGAGAATAAGATTATTGAAAAGTTGTTACCACCACTGCCTGTAGGTGCAAGCGAGCAGAAGCAAGCAGAATATGATGCTTCATTTTTACGCATGCAGGAAAAGTTTGCCAAAGGGGAGCTTGATCATCTGATGGTAAAAGTTAATATGCCACGTAAGGCTGATCTTCCAGAAGACGGTTTGCCACCACAGATGATACAGGTGCAGGAGTCTATTGTTAAGGTATTGGGTGGCTACGACAAGAAAGGCCCCGAAAAAGAGATAATGGTTTCTGAGGCAAAGAAGATACTAGAACATGAGGCAAGTGAGGAGCTGCTTGATGAAGAGAAGCTTAAAGAGCTGGCACGAGAGAAGGTAGAAAAGGGTGGTATTGTTTTTCTTGATGAGGTAGATAAAATTGCTGTTTCATCAACATCTCAAAGCAGACAAGATCCAAGTAAAGAGGGAGTGCAAAGAGACCTGTTACCCATTGTAGAGGGCTCTACTGTCAATACCAAACTTGGTTCAATTAAGACAGATCATATACTTTTTATTGCTGCAGGAGCATTCCACTTAAGTAAGCCGAGTGATCTTATTCCTGAATTGCAGGGACGTTTTCCACTACGTGTGGAACTAGAGAGCCTCAATGAAGAAGCACTTTACCGTATTTTAACTGAGCCTAAAAGTTCATTAATTAGACAATACCAAGCATTATTGGCAGTTGAAGAGGTTAAGCTTATTTTTGAAGAAGAGGCAATCAGGGCTATTGCACACTATTCACTGCTTGCCAATGAAAAGACTGAAGATATTGGTGCTAGACGATTGCATACTGTGATGGAGAAAATTGTTGAGGAGATTAGTTTTGAGGCAGATGCTCGTAAAGGTGAAACCTATACTGTAACAAAAATATTGGTTGAAGAGAAGGTTGGTAGTGTGGTAGAAGATCAGGATATGACAAGATATATTTTGTAAAATAGTAGTACTATGCACATAGATAAAAGTGGTAAATTGATAAAAAAATAGGGAAATAATGTTTGGTTCAAAAAACAAAGAAACCAAAGCAGGCTTTGTAGCAGTTGTGGGAAGACCCAATGCAGGAAAGAGTACACTACTTAACCATCTTGCTGGTGAAAAATTGGCAATGGTCTCTAAAAAAGCACAGGCAACACGTAAGCGTATGAATATTATTGTGATGCATGAGAGTGCACAGATTATTTTTATTGATACACCAGGTATCCATAAGAAAGAGCGTTTACTCAATCAGTTTATGCTTGATGAGGCACTCAAGGCGATGGGTGACAGTGACCTTATTATTTTTCTGATACCAGTAACAGACAAGCTAGATGAATATAAAAAATTTTTAATACTTAATGAGTCTAAAAGAACTAAACATATTATAGTCCTTACTAAAATTGATTATACCAAACAGGGGGAGATTCTCAAAAAACTTAGTGAGTACCAGAGGTACCAAGATAAATTTGAAGCAATCATTCCTTTTTCTGTCAATAAGAATATTGGTAAAGAGCAGTTACTTAATGAAATCACAAAATATCTACCTGGATCACCATGGCTTTTTGATTCAGAGATATTAACTACAGACAATGTACGAGATATCTATAAAGAGTTTATTCGTGAATCAATTTTTGAGAATATGAGTGATGAGATTCCCTATGAGAGTGATGTGCTTATTGAAAAAATCTATGAAGAAGACCATATTGATCGTGTGCACGCAACCATTATTGTCGAGAAAGAGACCCAGAAGGGAATGATTGTTGGACAAAAGGGTATAGGGATTAAACGTATTGGCAAGCATGCTAGAGAAGTGATGGAGAAGTTTTCAAGAAAAAAGATCTTCCTTGATCTGTATGTCTCAGTGAAAAAAGGATGGAGTAAAAGCAGAAAGAGCCTTGAAGAGTTTGGATATATTGTTTAATGTCCCATATATTCCTATTTAAATAATGGGTTTTAGTTTAATTTTAAGTTAAGAAAATTATTTTTTTAATCTTTTATCTCTCTTCCCAAGATACTTTTAATATTATTATATATATAATCAACCAACGACTTTAAGAAAGCTGAGATATGTTTTTTAAAAAAAATAAACCACAAGAACCACAATCTGACATAAAGAATATTGCTACAATAAATGCATATACTGATCAGAACTATATCTATGCAGAAGGTACTTTTAGACCTTTAAAAAAATTAACCTTCAATAAAACAAACCTTATCATTTCATATTTAAGTAATAAAGATTTTATCACATCCCTTGCACGGGTTAGCAAGAGTGTACCAGATGAAGATTTAGATGATGTACTTGAAATTAAGGTATTTGAGGAACTTGGGCTTAGTCTAGAAGGTGATTATGTTGTCACTTCATATGAGACAAAAGATACTGAAAAAGAGAGGGCTTTTCATTTTTTTGTCTCTGAAACAGAAAAGCTTGAAAGTCTCTATTTTCCTATCAAGAAAGAGACAAAATATATTGATTTAATTACCCCTGCACCACTGCTCTTTAGGGCACTCTATCAAAAAGAGATATTGGATTGTGAATCGTGCACACACTGCTTTGTCTATTTGACTCGTAATGATGCATTCGTGACACTCTATGCCAATGGTGAGTATATCTATTCAAAGTCTATAGATTTTTCTTTGGAGCAAATTTATGATAAATTTTGCGAAATTGAAGGTGAGCAGGTAGACAAGAACCACTTTTTTTCAATATTGAAGAGAGAGGGTTTGGCAACAGAAGATACCATATATCAACAAAATTTTATAAAAATATTTGAAGAGATGTTTGTCATTATTAATGATATTATTATCTACACTAAGCGGGCGTTTGAGCTTGATTCTATTGACTGTGTTTATATTGGAAGTGCTAAAGGACCAATTGTTGGCTTGAGTGAACATGGTCACAACTGCTTGAGACTTCCTTCTGAAGATCTTAATTTTGACTATCAGGTCAATAGTGATGAACAATATGTTGATCAGCTACAATCTCTGATGCTACTAACGGCAATGATACATCTAGAGGGCGAGCATAAGGTTTTAAAGATACCTATGTATGCTAGGCTTCCAGCATTTACTAATCGTGCAAGTGGTCAGTTTATTATTGCCACATCTGCAGCAGTACTCATTGGGCTTTCTTGGCCACTCTATAATCTTATGGCCACTTATATCAATGATGTTAAAACTGATGTACTCATAAACCAAAATAAAATATTGCAAAAGCAAGTTTCTAAGTATAAAAATATATTAAATCAAAAGAGAGCAGAGCTAGAAAAACTCGACAAAAAGTTGAATTATTTATCGACATTTTATAATAAAAAAACAAAGACACTTAAAGCAATTTATCATAAAAAAGTAGACTATCGTCTTAAGTCTGATTCCTTTTATGTATTGGCAAATGAATTACATAAATTTGGACTTTACGTTGATAAGATAAGAACCAAAGAGAATATCGTAAAACTCTTTTTATCTGGTTCAAATGATAGAAAACTAACAGAGTTAATTAAATATATCTCAGAAATACATGTTAATGACATTAAAGGGATTAGTATTAAATTAATTGAGAGAGACCCTAGGAGTGGGTACTATCGAGGCATATTGAAGATGGAGTTTAAATGAAAATTTTAGAAGATAAGCTAGAAGCCATGGATACCTATTTTTCGTCTAAGAAAGAGAGTGAAAAATGGGTAATTATCTTGGGGGTTGCCATCATTATTGTCTATCTTGTATATAATCAGATTTTCCCCTACACGGAACAACTTTATAAAAATAGCAAAATAGCAAAAAAAACAGTACAAAAAAGTATTCAGGATAATACAGCATACCTCAATAGTATTACCATTAACGGTGATCGTGATTTTTATGTTAAAAAATATATTGTAGATATTGCTAAAAAGAAAAAATATATAGTCAAAAAAGAGCAAGACCTTAAATCTATCGATATTAACCTTCAAAAATTATCAGATATGCTGTTTAACCAAAAAAGTTGGTCAATTTTCTTAAATTCTATTACCAAAAAGGCTGAAATACGTAATATAAATTTGAAATATATCCACAACCAGTATGTAGACAATAATGGAAGTTTTGGGCATGTATTGGAGGTGAGCATAGGGTGTGAAGGCAGTTATAAAAATATTGTAATGTTTCTAAATGATATGGAACAAAATGTACTTGTAACCGATGTGTATGGTACTGATATTAGGATGGATATCAATTCATCTTTGGTGATTGCTGATATCAATATTTCAGTATGGGGGATTAATCATTAATGAAAAAACTAATTATGACTATACTTGGGAGTGTAGGTTTGCTTCATGCTGAATTGAGTATTAAGCAAATAGAGCAGATGGTCGAACAAATACATTTAAAACGTAAAGGTCGTGAAGGTATTGATATTGAGACCTTGAAGCACACAAAAGAACCGTTTATGTTTGGTAAAAATAGGCAAGACTCAATGACTATCAATTCATCTAAAAAAGAAGAATCCAGAATAGTACTGCATGCAATTATGTCTAACAGGGCATACATTAATGATGGGTGGAAAAAGGTTGATGATAAAGTACTTGAATATACAGTAAAGTATATTGGAAAACATGGTGCTGTACTAAGAAATGGTGACTCAATCAAGAAGTTATTTTTTCGCAAACCGAAAGATAATTTTATCACGATAAAAGAGAGAAAATAGAATGAAAAATATAAAATTTAAAGAAATAAGATTTGCCATAATATAATATTTTTATATTAGGTTTTATGAATGTGGCATCAGCTAGCAGTTGCTCCAATAAACTTTTTTCAGTCACTATTGATAGTCAACTAACAATAGAAGATGTGATTGAAAATTTGGCAGATACTTGTGCATTAACGGTTATCATCAAAGATGAAGCAACACAACAACGTATGAAAAAAAATTTTTATTACGTCAAACTAAAAAATAGTACATTAAAAGGATTTCTCAATACAGTTTTAGAGGACAATGATCTTCACTATACACTAATTGGAAACAAGCTGAAAATCTCATACTTAATTACAAGAACATTTAAGATGCACTATATTTCTGGTCAGAGGATAGGAAAGAGTACGGCAAATGTAACAATTGCTAATTCTCAAAATTCTAGTTCATCACAGGGAGGTTCTGGTGGAAAAGGTGGTGGCAGCAAAGATGGTGAGAATCTTTCTAAAACAGGAATTACTATTGAGAGCAATGACAAGTTTCAATTTTGGAAAACGGTTGAGAAGGAGGTGCAGAGAGTCTTGGTGGGGGCAGCTGATGAAAGCATGCACTATACCCGCAGCGGGGATGAATGGAAAGGTTCGGATGGTAAGGTATGGGAGTACAATCCACTTGCACCTATTGTTAATCCTGAAGCAGGTATGATCACTGTTACAGGTACGCAGAGACAAATTGATAGGGTTGCAAAATATATTCATACACTCAGTAAACAGATTAAGCAACAGGTTCTTATTGATGTTAGGATTCTTTCTGTAATACTTGATGATAGTCGTAAAACCGGTATTGACTGGTCACAATTGCACTCATTGCAGAATTTTACAGCAAACTCTCTGGGTATGGTACAAAACAATATTGCATCCTATGCATTTGATGCAGTTCAAGGAATTACTGATACCGAATTTGTGGCAAATACTGGGACAAATATTAATCCATTTGGGGAAAGTATCACTCCACCTAATGCAGGTGTTATAAGTATTACCGGACATGCTCAAGTACAAGAAGTAATAAAGTTTCTTGGTACACAAGGAGATGTAAAATCTATCTCTAGCCCAAGAGTCATGACCTTAAACAATCAGCCAGCAATGATAAGTGTGGGACGAGAATTATTTTACAAGATTCAATCTTCTAGTACTTGGTACACAAGGAGATGTAAAATCTATCTCTAGCCCAAGAGTCATGACCTTAAACAATCAGCCAGCAATGATAAGTGTGGGACGAGAATTATTTTACAAGATTCAATCTTCTAGTACGGCATCAGGAAGTGGTGGTGCAGTTTCAGCACAAGGCGAGCTTGTAGATTCTGTTTTTGCAGGTATCCTGCTTGATATTACTCCAGAAATTGATACAGATGGGATGATTACTTTAAAAATTAACCCCTCCATATCTGAAACAGTTCAGGTTACCAGTGGAAGTAATTCTTTAAGAAATATTCCCCCAGATTTGATTAGAAGACAGATTGCTTCGGTTGTAAAAGTAGAGGATGGGGATCATGCAATTTTAGGGGGATTGATTACAACAAAATCTGGTCTTAAGTCCAATAAAGTTCCTTTACTCGGGGATCTTCCGCTTTTTGGTTATCTATTTAAGCAAGAAGAGAAGATTGAAACTGTTGAAGAGCTAGTGTTAATTATTACACCGCATATTATCAAAAATGGAAAATCTATTTCCTTAAAAGACTTGGGGTATAGCAACGTTAATGAAAAGTAGATACGAGGCTGCTAAAAATATTTTTGTAGATTCAATTGATACGAATGACTATATTGAATTAGAAACTTCTCCTTCGCCATACCAGCAACTAGAAGCCAGTATTGAAAAACCATTAAAAATAATTCTTCTTTTTGGGCGCCCAGGAACTGGAAAAAGCATGTTGTTAAACCGCCTCTATAATAAACTGAAACATAAGCGAGAGATACACTATTTTGATACACCAGCTATTGATGATAAAGAATTCTTTTGTGAAATATTTAAAGTTTTAACAAATAAATCATTGCCTCAAAATACCAAGGTAAACTTTTCTGCATTGGTGAACTATTGTAAAAAACTTCGTGGAAAGCGTGAGATTATTATTTTGTTAGATGAAGCACAAATGTACAGCCCAGAAATAATGGAAAAGATACGTCTACTTTCAGATAGTCGTACTGTAAAATTTATTATATCTTTGCATAAAACAGATGATGAGGACCTTATTGCCAAGGAACACTTTCAATCAAGGATTTGGGAAGTTGTTGAATTGCATAATGTAACATTGAAGGAACAGGAAACTTATATTCATAAAAAACTTTTGAAGAAAAATTTATTTGAGATTGCAAATAGCATTAAAGAGAAAAATATGAAGATAATACATAAATTCACAAAAGGGAACTATAGAGAGTGCAACAAGATGATGTTCACAATTTTTGAAATTTGTGAACATTATGATAAACATGAACCTAATAAGATTAACTACAATCAGATACCTAAGCGTATTATAGAGATGGCTGCATTAAAACTAAGGTATATTCATGCATAACGTAAAAGTACTAGAAGAAAAATGGGGAAAATATTACTATAAAAAAAAGAGACCACTATACCTACTGGTTCTATTTTTCTTTGTTTTAATTATTACAGGAATGGTTTTGATGGATACCAATGTAATGAATCAAAATAAAAATATATTAGAAATGCTAACAGCTAATCAAAATTTGGCAATACCAAAGAAGGTACATGAAGTAACTAAGAGTTTGCCAAAGAAAATGCATGAAATAACTAAGAGTTTGCCAAAGAAAATGTATGAAGTAGCTAAGAGTTTGCCAAAGTTGGAAGTCAATAACACACAAAAAATAGTTGATATCCCAATAGACTTGGAGACGGTGACTGAAGATATAAATACAGAGATATCCCCACAAAGTAAGATCAAACAGCCCCCCATAAAGAAAAAATTTCTTATTGATATGATTGAGGCTAAAAAAAATCAAAATTTACTAAAAGAGATTGCAAAGCGTTTTCAGCTTGGACATAATACGGATGACTCTCTTTTTCTTGCTAAAGTATATTATGAGAAAGGTGAGTATGAAAAAGCAGAATACTGGGCATTTCAAACAAATAATGTGGATCCAACCATTGAAGAGAGTTGGCTGTTATTTGCTAAAGTTAAAATAAAATATGGACATAAAAAGGAAGCAATACATATTTTGAATGTATTTTTTAAAAAAACCCATTCTCCAAAGGCTGCACAACTGTTACGTAAAATACAAAATAGAGGATTCTAATCATGAATAGATACCACATTATCTACATTAAATTATGAGGTGAAATATGGAAAATTTTATAAAAATAATGCTTGATGAAAAAATTATTACCAAAGATGATGTCTTAAAGCTAGTAAAGTCTAGACCACCCAAAAAGATTTCTCTTGCTAGTTTACTTAGTGAAAATATCGTCTCTGCTTCAAAGGTTAATATGTTTTTAGCAGAGAAAATACGACAAGGTATTATTAGAATTGAAGAGATTGAAGAGATTGAAGAGACTGAAGACTTTGATGCAACGACCCTATATCAATATATTGCAAAAGAGCTTGGCATGGAATATATTGATCTTAATGAAAGAGATATTGATATAAAACTTGTTTCAAAAATTCCCTACAAACAACTACTTCAATATAAAGCTATTCCAGTAGAGGAGACAGATCTTAATATTATATTTGTATTTGAGGATCCTTTTAATATAGATGCACAAGATATGATTCAAAGATTGTTTCCAAAAAAACCAATTAAGATTGCTTTTGCTACTCCAAGCTATATACGGCAACAACTTCAAAATATTGAAATCAGTGAAAGTGTCAAGGGACTTGTGGGAGAGATTAGGAAAGATTTAAGTCAAGATGGTGCCATGAATATTGACGATGAAGATTCATCTGCAGTACTAAAGCTAATCGATGTTATTTTAAAATCTGCAATTTATGCTGGAGCATCAGATATTCACGTAGAGGCAACAGAAAAAAAGTGTGTTGTGCGTGAAAGGGTTGAGGGCATGTTGCGCCAAAGTTTTATTTTTGATAAAGATATTTTTTACCCCCTATCTTCAAGAATGAAATTATTAGCCAATTTGGATATTGCCGAAAAGAGAAAGCCACAAGATGGTAGATTCTCTGCAACTGTTGGAAGTCAAGATTTTGATTTTAGGGTTTCTACTCTGCCAACAATACATGGTGAATCGATTGTTTTTAGGATTCTTGATAAAACCAAAGCCATGATACGACTTAAAGATTCTGGCATGAGCAAGCTCTGCTATGAGCGGTTTTTGCAGGCCATTAAAGTACCCTATGGTATTGTGCTTGTCACTGGACCTACTGGTTCTGGTAAAACAACAACATTATATGGTGCACTAAATACCATTAAAGATGTTAAAGATAAAACGATTACAGTAGAAGATCCTGTTGAGTATCAGATGGCTGGTTTGCAACAAGTTCAGGTACGTCCCAATGTTGGCTTAAGTTTTGCTGCAGCACTCAAATCCATATTGAGACAGGACCCTGACAAAATTATGATTGGGGAAATACGAGATACAGAAACATTGCGTATAGCAATACAAGCTGCACTGACTGGACACCTCGTACTTTCAACGCTCCATACAAATGATGCAGTTTCAGCAGTAATAAGAATATTGGATATGGGCATTGAAGAGTATTTGGTAAGTGGTGCACTTGTTGCAATACAAGCACAAAGACTTGTACGAAAAATATGTGCACATTGTAAAAAAGAGATCGAGATAGAAGAAGAAGCTTTACGTACAATCAGGTCATATTTGAAAGACAAACCCATTTTCTATAAAGGAGAAGGGTGTGTAAAGTGCGACATGAGTGGCTACAAGGGAAGAGAGATGATTTCTGAAGTTTTAACTATTAGTGAGGATTTATCTCGTATGATTGCAAGGAGTGCATCTAAGGAAGAGCTAGAGAAACAAGCTGTTGAGGAGGGATTTGTTAGTATGTTTGAAGATGGTATTCAAAAGGCACTTGATGGAAAGACAACAATTGAAGAAGTCTATAGGGTAGCAAGGTTGTAATATGAAATATTATAGCGTGAGTGTTAGGGAGCGTGGTGTAAAGCGTAAAGAGATTGTAAAAACCAATTCAAAAATGCTTGCTATAAGTATTGTTAAAAGTAGGGTTTCTCCACATGCTATTGTTACCAAGGCTGTTGAGACAACTGTGCCCATCGATATGCTTGTATCTGATTTTTTTACTAAGTTTCAAAAATCTATAGCATCCAAAATCCCCATAAATGATAAAATTTCAACCATACGTCAAATTGCAGTTATGACTGATGCTGGAATTGCAATTACTGATACATTTGAAGATGTAGCTGGCAATATATCAAACAAGAGACTCAAAGAGATTTATACTAAAATTAATACAGATATCAATGCGGGGAATAGTTTATCTGATGCCATGAAGCCATATACAGAAGATTTTGGGCATATTGCTTTAGCTATGACAAAATTGGGAGAAAAAACAGGTAATATTTCTGGCTCATATCACAAGCTTGCAGATATTTTAGAGAATATACGTGACAATATAGCTAAATTTAAAAAAGCAATCAGAACACCACTGATTACTTTTGTTGCTATGATGATTGCTTTTACGATTCTTATTATGGTTGTAGTTCCTAAATTCAAAGATATTTTTGCTAAATTTAAAACAGAATTACCATTACCTACGCAGATACTGCTTAAAATTGAGTGGGCATTTAATAACTACGGTTTGTATATCCTCTTGTCTCTTATTGTAGGAATTTTTCTACTTAAATATATATATAAGACTAACCCCAATTTTCAATATAAGGTTGATAAGGTACTAATTCATCCTAAGTTCTATTTAATCAATAAGGCAATACATCTTTCGACAATGCATAAATATAATTTAGTATTTGGGGAGTTGGTTCGTTCAGGTAGTCCTGTATCGGAAGCACTTGAGACCGCAGTAGGCATGGTTGATAACTTGGTGATGAAGGAACAGTTGTTAACAGTCAATGCAAACATTGGAAAAGGAATGGGTCTTGCGGAGTCTTTTGAGATTACTGGCTTGTATGAGAATATGCTACTTCAGATGATAAGAGCTGGAGAGACTGGTGGACAGCTAGATATCATGCTTGAGAAAGTAACCTTGTATTATGATATGCAGTTTCAGAGTCTAATTGATAATCTATCAGCATATATTGAGCCAATTATGCTTTTTTTTATTGCTGCACTTGTACTTTTGATGGCACTAGGTATCTTTATGCCAATGTGGGATATTGGAAAAGCTGTTAATGGCTAAGGAAAAGGTTGATCATTATGAAAGCCCATGGTATGTCATTGCTTTTTCTAAATCTTCAGGAGTGTCAATGCCAAAACTCTCTGTTGTTACTTCTGTCATAGCTACACCATAGCTGTGATACAGTACACGAAGTTGTTCAAGTTTTTCTATCTCTTCAAGTGGTGAGTGTTTAAGTGAACAGAAGGTACGTAGAGATTTAACTGTAAAACCATAGATGCCAATGTGTCCCTTATAGTGGTCAAAGTGGTAGTCTCTAGGATAGGGGATCTTGGCACGCGAGAAATACAGTGCGATATCTTTTGTATCGACAACAACCTTGACAATATTGGGATTATCTGCTTCTGGGTTGGTGATCTGCTTATAGCAAGAGTTCATGAGTATTTTATTGTTACTGCTATTATGTTTGGTTAAATCATAGACTTTTTGCACTACTTCACTCTCAATAAAGGGCTCATCTCCTTGTACATTGATAATAATTTCATTCTCATCCAATTCTAGCTTTTGTACCACTTCATAAATACGATCTGTACCACTTTGATGACTTTTGGAGGTCATGACTGCCTTGATA
This sequence comes from Sulfurovum sp., assembly GCA_020525365.1. Lineage (NCBI taxonomy): Bacteria > Pseudomonadati > Campylobacterota > Epsilonproteobacteria > Campylobacterales > Sulfurovaceae > Sulfurovum > Sulfurovum sp. The sequence goes on from JAIZOF010000001.1 coordinate 595,854, forward strand.
CCATGTGTTGCTGTGATATTGATTACTTCTTCAGAGTCTGTAGCAATGACAACAGTGTCAATACCCTGTACAGCCATAGCGGTACGAATGATCATTGGTATACCACCTATATCAGCAAGAACCTTATTTGGAAAACGACTAGAGCCAATACGTGCGGGTATAATAATCATTTTATACTTCCTTTGATATGAATCTTGCTACGATTTTACACTCTCTATGCTAAAATACAGGACTTTGCCTAAATCTAAAATTAGACTCTTTAATCTTTGATTGTTGGTTTCTATTTAATATTTAGGCCTTAAAAGGATAATAAATGAAACAGGCGCTTCTACTTCTCAATATGGGAGGACCCAATAATATTGAAGAGGTAGAACTTTTTTTAAGAAATATGTTTTCAGATAAGAATATTTTGCCCATGAATCCCTATTTACGTAGCTTTGTGGGTAGCATTATTATCTCAAAACGCCTAGAAGAGGTAAAAAAAAATTATCAGCTTCTTGGTGGGAAATCACCACTTCTAGCATTAACCAAAAGGCTAATACAAAAGATTAAAAAAAAGATAGATATACCAATATTTGCTACAATGAGGTATGTGCCACCATTTGCAGACAGTGCATTATATACGTGTAAAGAAAAAGGAATATGTGAATTACTGCTCTTTCCAATGTATCCTCAGTACTCTACTACGACTACACTGTCATCTGTTGAAGATATTGAGAAATGTTGCAAAGCAATAGGATATGCTCCTAAGATTACGGTGATAGACCCTTATTATGATGATTATGATTATATCGAAGCTTCTGTATCGAAGATTATAGAGGCAATGGAAGGAAAAATGACAGAAGAGTATGATCTGTTACTTTCTGCACATGGGTTGCCTATGGGTATCATCAAGGCAGGTGATCCCTATCAGAACCATATAGAGAGGAGTGTCTCTGCCATAAAAACCTATCTTGCTTGTAAGGGTATAAAGTTTCATGATATTAAATTGGCCTATCAGTCCAAAGTAGGCTCATCAGCATGGCTAGAACCTAATCTTGTTGATGTATTGCGTAATCCAACACATAGGAAGGTTATTGTCTATCCGTTAGCGTTTACTATTGATAATTCTGAAACAGTTTTTGAGCTTGATATTGAGCATCGACAAATTGCTAAGAAGCTTAAATATGAGGATTATATTATTTCCAAATGTATGAATGATGATGAGAAATTTGTTGATCTCATTGTAAGGAGAGTAAATACCCATACCCTATAGCATAGAACCACTATAGGGTATCTTTTGTAGTGTTTACTTTTTAGCCCTATAGTGCCTCTTCATCCTCTTCATCTGTTCTGATACGGATGGTTTTGGTAATATCGGAGACAAAAATCTTTCCATCACCTATCTTACCTGTTTTAGCAGTAGATTTAATGGCTTCAATTGCTTTGCTGAGATACTCTTCACCACTGACAACAATCTCTATCTTAACTTTAGGGATAAACTCAACGACATACTCTGCACCACGGTAGAGCTCAGAATGCCCTTGTTGTCTTCCGTACCCCTTAACCTCAGAAATAGTCATCCCTTCAATGCCGGCTTCCACAAGTGCCTCTTTAACATCATCTAGCTTGAATGGTTTTATGATTGCTTCTATTTTTTTCATAATAATTACTCCTTTTGGTTAGATACTACGCTTAAATTCTGGATAGGCCTCAAGTCCACACTCTTCAATATCAAGACCTTGTACCTGCTCTTCATCATTTGCCCTAAATGGTATAAATTTATTAATAAGATAGAGTACAACAAAAGAGCTTGTAAATGCAAACAAACCTACTACTATCACTCCCTTTATCTGTGCCCACATAGAAGTCTCAGTAAAAATAGCTACGGCAATAGTTCCCCAAATACCATTAAGCAAATGAACAGAGAGTGCACCAACGGGATCATCAAGTTTGAGTTTATCAAAAAATGAGACACCGTAAACAACAATAATGCCACCAATGGCACCAACATAAATAGGAGAGTAGATATCAAACATATCCGCACCTGCTGTTACAGATACCAGACCCCCAAGTGCACCATTTAAAATCATAGTGATATCAAATTTTTTGTACTGAATGTACATGATGAGTCCAACCATGATTGCACCAGCAAGTCCTGCAGTATTGGTATTCATAATAGTAAGTGCAACAAGATCGGCATTTTCTTTAGTAGAAATAGATCCAACTGAACCACCATTAAAACCAAACCAACCTATCCATAGAAGCAGAGCACCAAGTACAACCAAAGGGATATTGGAAGCAGGAATGACTCTGACTTGCCCCCCTTCTCCATAGCGTCCTTTTCTTGGTCCAATGATAAGAATTGCAGCCAACAGTGCCCATGCGCCAGTAGAGTGAATGACTGTACATCCTGCTAAATCATGCATAGTAGAGATATCGAAGATAGTCCCTTCTAGCATATTGGCTCCCCATGTAACATTGACTACCAGTGGATAGATGAAAGCTGCCATAACGATGGTGAACCAAATTAGAGGCACAATGCGTATGCGTTCACTTACCCCACCACTCATAATATTAACCGTTTTCCCCACAAATGCCATCTGAAAAAGAAAGGCAGCCCATTTGCTCATACTTTCATTCTCCCAACTACCAAAAGCAAGTGTATATCCAATCAGTAAAAAAGCCATAGAGGCTATAGCATAAATCATGGTATTAACTGTCAAAACAGCAGTCACATTTTTGGTACGTACAAGTCCTGCTTCGAGCATGGCAAATCCTGGTACCATAAATATAATAAGGGTCATTGCAAAAAGTGCAAAGAAGGTATCAATAACATAATTTATTTCCATTTTTTCTCCAATACTACATAGATTTTTAATGATTAAGTATAGCAAGACAAAAGAGTAAATAGAAAGAGAGATATGATTATTTTTTAGTCAAAAAACTGATAAATTTTAAAAATAGAAGGTTTTTATGGTTAATTTTTATACAATTAATATAGAAAAATAAGAAACCACTGGGTATTCAGTAGTTTCATGCTTTTTATAGTGCCTCTTCATCCTCTTCATCTGTTCTGATACGGATGGTTTTGGTAATATCGGAGACAAAAATCTTTCCATCACCTATCTTGCCTGTTTTAGCAACAGACTTAATAGCTTCAATGGCTTTATTCATATATTCTTCAGAACTTACAACGACCTCAAGTTTAATCTTGGGGATAAACTCAATAACATACTCTGCGCCCCTATAGAGCTCAGAGTGCCCCTGTTGCCTTCCATACCCTTTGACTTCAGAAACGGTCATCCCTTCGATACCTGCCTCAACCAAAGCTTCTTTAACATCTTCTAATTTAAATGGCTTAATAATTGCTTCTATCTTTTTCATACGCTATCCTTTGTTTCTATGTTCATAAGTATGAATCTATATTATAGATTCATACTTCTTTCTCCATGTACTGCTTCATCAAGACCCATTTCTTCGGTCTCAGCATCCACTCTTGTGCCACCAGTAAGAGTACTTGCAATGTAATAAACAACGATTGTTCCAATAAGTGTCCAAAGACCAACGACAATAACAGACTCAATTTGTACTATAAGTTGTCCTACTCTATCCCCACTCTCTTTCATTGGTCCATCCCAGAGAAGATCTTTGTCATTGAGTGCAAGAATGCCTGTCATTAGTGCACCCCAGAGTCCTGCAAGGAAGTGGATACCAAATGCATCAAGGGAGTCATCATAGCCAAATATCTTTTTAAGTTTGACAACACCAAAAAACCCAACAAGAGAGCCACCAACACCTACAATAAATGCACCACCTACAGAGACAAAACCAGCTGCTGGCGTAATGGCAACAAGACCTGCAACAATGCCAGAAGCAATACCAAGTAGTGTCGGCTTCTTATAGACAACCCATTCGATAAGCATCCATGTTAAGCCTGCCACAGATGCAGCAACAGTTGTTGTTAGAAGTGCGACACCAGCAATGGCATTTGCACCAAATGCAGAACCGGCATTAAATCCATACCAACCAAACCAGAGGATAGCAGCACCTGCAGCAGTGAAGATGATACTAAAAGGTTTCATAGGCAGTTTTGGATACCCCGATCTTTTACCAACAAGAATTGCAAGCACTAGACCAGCCAAGCCACCATTCATATGAACAACCGTACCACCAGCAAAATCAAGTGCACCTGCATCAAAGAGCAATGCACCATCTCCGCCCCAAACCATGTGAGTAATTGGTGCATAGACGACAAGTCCCCAAAGTGCTACGATGATCATCCACGTAGAGAATTTCATGCGCCCAATAATGGAACCTGAAGCAATCGCAACAGTGATTGCTGCAAATGTTCCCTGAAATGCAATAAATACGAATGTTGGATAGGTACCACTCAAGTCAGTCCATTTTGTATTTGAGAGGAAAAGATTTCCAAGACCACCAATAAATTTTTGGATATCTGCAGATTCAGCAGTCCCAAATGCGAGAGAATATCCTGCAATAATCCATACAGTAAATGCCAGTACAAAAGCACCCATAACCATGGCATAGGTATTTAGTGCATTTTTTGTCCTTGACATACCTGCATAAAAGAGTGCAAGACCTGCAGGGGTCATTAGCAGAACGAGTGCAGTGGAAATCATCATCCATGCCGTATCGCCCGAATCAAGTTTATCTTCAGCCATAGCGACTATCGGTAGTAATGTTGCAAGTAGAGCAAAAATTTTTAATTTCATACTATAGTCCTTTATATGATTTTACCTTACAAAGGAGATAATAGCACGAGAAAGAGAGATTTTTATTATATTTTTGATTAATTTTTAATCATTATTACATAAGAGGGATATCAAGTTTAATTCCATATTCTGAAAAAGAAGTGGTAATATGACACTTCTTGGAGATAGAGCGAATCTCTTCATCGGTATCAACATAGCGACCATTTGCTTCAATGGAGAGTTGGACAATAGGAATCTTTTGTTTATCTATCACAATATATTCTCCAACAAGAAGCTTAAGTGTAATACAGATAGAGTTAGAAGTTCTATAAGATTCAAGAATTTTTCGTAGTAACTTTGAAAAATGGTTTTGATCTATTTTGAGCTTAGGTATATCTGGGTCAGTCAGTAGTTGAAGATTATTTTTATTCTTTGTTCTAAAGAGTGCAATATTGGCTTCTAAAAGTAAATTAATATCAGTTATGGAAAGCTTCTCTCTTTCGAATGGTGTTGCCGCTTTGATGCGTGGTGTGTTGTAGAAACGAATAGATATCTGCTCTTTATTCTCATAACCTACGGTAATTGCATAGAAGTTAAATGCATTGTAGTTAAGTGTCAGTGTAGTGGTTTTGTAGCCAAAGTTTTGTGGTGCATAGGAGAGTGCAAGATCATAGAGTTCTTTTTTGGAGACATAACCAAAAAGTATCTCTGCACTGTTGTTCAAATAAAGTATTTTCCCTTCATAGCTAAAGAGGACAAAGGGACTATTGTCCCAATCTACAAAAGACTGAAAATCAATCGATATGGTGTTCATGAATCTTTTTTCTTAGTGTATTTCGGTTAATACCAAGTATCTGTGAAAGTTTAAGCTGAGAATAGAACTTTTTCAGACCAGCCTTAATTAGTGGCACCTCATAGAGATCGATATATTCCCTGTATCCATTGTTACCATCAAGATTTTCTAGAATATAGTGGTAGACAGCCTGCTGTATTTGCCTTTTGTTCATATTTCTACTCATGAGGTATTGATAGACAGATTTTTTAAGTGTACGGCTATTTTGACTTAAATTAATTGGAATAGTATGAAGAGGGATATTACTATTTTCAATCATAAGATCATAACATGCTTGGTCAATAAATTTTTGTTTGATATAGGCAACATCCTCTAGACGCTCTTTAAGAGAAGGTAAATGATAGATGAAGGCAAAAAGAGAATCAATAGTTTGCTGATTTGCAACATAATTGGCAGTAGCAATGATTCGTTTGTTATCAAAGTTGAGTACTTCATGGTTGTGTAATTTTTCAATATCAGTGATGATGAGTTCATCGCTTTCTTGAAGTAGGGTCTCAACTGCTTCTTGGTCTGCTCCTGAAACTATTGGGGTATTTGGAAAAATGTATTGCACGAGCATCTTTTTACCAATATGTGGCTCTCCTATTACTACAGAGGAGACAAAAAGTGTCTTGGTTAAATTTAAACCTTTGATAATTTGCTGCACTTCTTCTGATTGTGTATAAAATAATTCCATCAAGGATCTTTTGTATAAAATATATGATTAAAAAATAATCATTTTTTGAGTTAAAAGTATTATATCAAACTTGTGTTAAACTACTAGAAAATATGATTTTTCTAATAAATAAAGAGAAGGAAAAGGCAATAAAAGAAGTATTTAATAGATTTTGTCACCATTACCCATTTCTCCCGCTAGAGAGTGCCATTGAATATTTTTCTATACTTGGTGGCATGGAAGAGATGGTTACATTAGACTACTTTGAAGATATTGCGTCGATGGTTACCGTTAACTTTGTAGAGAACTTTACTCTTTTTAAACAACAGATGCAACCATCCTATCTGCTTGAGCCCCCCTACTGTAAACTTTTAAGTGCTGTTGCTAGAGGGGATGGTAGAATGCATTCAGCACTACGTAAAGCACATCTGAGCGAAGAGGTGGGGGAGTATATTATTAAAGAGTTGGTTGCACTTGGTATTCTACGTATAGAACCAAGTAGGGAAAAGCCCCTTAAGACCCATCCCAAGCACAAGCTCAAAAAATCACTTCGACATTACCGTATACAGGATAAACTTCGCTTTATTTCACCTTTTATGCGCTTTTGGTTTGGATTTATTTTTCAGTATCAAAATGACTTAATAAGAGGAGAGGGTAGGGTTTTTTTACAAAATTTTCATAATCATCATGAACGTCTATATACACTTGTTTATGAGCAGCTTTGTGATGTATTTTTGGTAAACTATTTTACCCAAATATCACCACTTGTGACCCATGGAAGTTATTGGAATCAGCATAGTGAGTTTGATATATTGGGAATGACAAGCGATAGCAGACTAGTATTGGGAGAGTGTAAATACAAAGATAGAAAAGTATGTAAAAATGAACTCAATAAACTTAGAGCAAAAGCAGAGAAATCCAGAATAAAGGTAGATATTTATGTACTCTTTTCTAAGGATGGTTTTTCTAATGAATTATTGGGGATGAAAGATGAAAGATTATTACTATTTGACTTGAATGATATTCAAGGACTGTGTCATTAATAAAGAGATGATTATTGATAACCCTACCCATACCAAAATAATCAATTATGGCCTATATACCCTTATATTTTCTACGCCTTCCATATCTCTTAAATATTGTGCGTGTAACTGACTCATAACTCCTTTGTCACAGTAAAAAAGATACTCTTTGTCTTTGGGAAGTTTTTTAAACTCAGTTTTGAGTTGATAAAAAGGTATTTTTATGGTCTTGCATTCTGTTTCTATACATTTCCCTTCAGTACGAATATCAATGATGATATGCTTGTTTATATCGAGAACTGTAACAATTTCAACTGGAGCCTGACTTGTAATATCATCGATGATATCATCGACATAAATTTTTTGTGCAGAGGCTACTGCTTTTTCAAGTATTTTATCGTTAAATCGCTGTGCTTCTTTTCTTATCCGCTTGAAAGAGCCATGAGTGATAGGGTTTTTTGAGATAACACCACAATATTCAGGCATATTTTCTGCAAATTGACGAGTACCTATTTTGTTGGCAATATGGATAATATCAGGTTTATTCATTGTAGCAAGTGGACGAAGTATTAATTTATTTGTTACTTCATCAATAAGTGCAAGGTTTCGTAGGGTTTGACTAGAAACTTGTGCAACACTCTCACCTGTAAGTAGGGCATCTATCCCCATTTCATCTGCAATCTTCTCAGCCGCTATAAGCATGAGACGTTTAAGTATCACACCCATATAAGTTTCTGCGGTAGAGCGGAAAATTTCGGTAACAACATCCTCAAAAGGAATGGAAACAAACTTAACACGATGTGATGTGCCAAACTTATTCCAAAGATACCATGCCACTTGTTTTACCCCAATTTCATGTGTAATACCGCCAAGATTGAAGAAGATAAAGTGGGTTTTTATTCCACGTTTCATTGTTAGATAGCTGGCAACAGTGGAGTCAAATCCACCTGACATTAATGAGAGTATATCCCCTTGTGTACCAATAGGAAAGCCAGAAAGCCCCTGATGCTTTGCGGTGATAATGTTGAGTTGCTGGTTGATCAGTTCAATTCGTACAGTTATTTCTGGCATATGAAGATCAACTTTTTTGGCATCGGTATGTGCCAAGACAAAGCCGCCAACAACACGTTCTATTTCTGATGAGTTAAAAGAGTGGCTACCGGTACGTTTGGCACGAACAACAAAGCTTTTGCCAACAATCTCTTTTTTGACCACTTCGGCCACTTTTACTTTAATAACATCGAGTGTCTCCATTTTGTCAAACTGTAATGCCTCTAGAACTTGCTCAATACCTGGTGTTTGAAGAAGAATGGTACGGACTGTATCAATTTTTTCAACAGGGGTAACTACTTCAATTTTATCAGAGAATTTTTTAGTTGCTATAGCTTCATCAACTGGCTTGAGTAAATTATTAATGTTGCTGAAGAGTTGGGCAATCATTTGTTTCTTAGCAGAAGTGCCCTTGACCATTATTTCGGGAAAAAGTTTAACGATAAACTTTTGTGTGGTAACTTTGGATGAATGCACAATAGATACCTTGTAAATAAATTGAAGTGGATTATATCATAACCCATTGTAATGATATGTCAGACCACATAAAAATATTACTGTGACTACTAAACCTATGATTCCTTTACAGTTTTGCTGCTACTAACTATTTGTTTACTGATCGCCTTCTCTTCTTCGTAAACCTTTACTCTTTCAAGATACCCACTAATTTCTACCTCTTCATAGGAGATCCCTTCTGGTACTGCTTTAGAGTGCAATTGTACGGCACATTGTTTATAATTAGGTTCAAATGATTTAGGGTCAAATTCAGGGATAGTTACAGTGTTGATGAGTTGCTCATTGAAGTGAAACGGTATGAAAATATTTCCTTCACGGACAGTTTCACTGACTTTGACAATGATATCCTCCACCTTTCCACGTGTACCCGATATAGCAATACGGTCACCACTTTTAACTTTGAGTTTAGTGGCATCTTTGGGATTGATATCGACCCATGCTTCGGGTGCAAGATTATTTAGAATACTGATAGTGCCTGTCTTGGTACGGGTATGGAATTGCTCGACTGTACGACCAGTATTAAGCATAAGTGGTAACCCTTTGCATTGTACTTCACTAAGCGGCCTCCAATCTACCGGCAGTAGTTGTGCCTTGCCACTTGGAGTTTGACAAGGCATCTCTTTGGTGTAGAGCCGCTTGGTTCCTTGAGGTGATTTTTTATTGCAAGGCCACTGAATGCCTCCTAATTCTTCAATAAGTTCATAATTCATGCCACTATAGTCACAGAGACGACCTTTGCTCACACGTCTAATCTCCTCAAAAGCATCTTGTGGTTTGTTTAGGTTTCCAAAGAGTAGTTCATGTATACCATCAAAATATTTAGAGAATTCCTTAATGATAAAAAAGTCTGCTTTAGATTCTCCCATTGGATCAATAGCTTTTTTAGCATAGTTGCATCGCCGTTCACTATTAGTATAACATCCCTCTTTCTCACTCCAAGTTGCTGCAGCAAAAACCACATCAGCAACTTGTGCAGTATCAGACATAAATGAATCCTGTACTACCAATAGATCAAGTTTTTTAAGTGCTTCTCTTAGGGTATTTTGGTCAGGGTAGCTTACCAGTGGATTGGTGGCAACCACCCAAAGTGCTTTGATCTTACCACAATTGATTGCATCAATAATCTGTGGGTAGGCATAGCCACGTTTGGTTGGTATGCGTTCTACAGGTACATTAATAATAGAGGCAAACTCCTCTCTTTCAGTATTATTCGTATAGCTTCGGTAGCCAGGAATAGATGAAGTAAACCCAAATTCTCTTGTTCCCATAGCATTGCACTGCCCAGTAATGGACATGGGACCACTGCCTTCTTTGCCGAGATTTCCTGTAATGAGCGCAAGATTGCAGATTGCAGAGACAGTATCTGTGCCAAGGGTACTTTGGTTAACTCCCATTGTCCATGCACTCATGGCAGCATTGGCACTAGCATAGACACGAGCAAGAGTATAAAGCTCCTTGGTCTCAATACCTGTAATATGTGCAACCTCTTGTGGTGGATAGTTTTTCATAATATGCTTTCTAAATTCTTTGTATCCTTCGGTACGCTCTTTAATAAAGTTTTCGTTTTCCCAACCTTGTTCCATAATGATATAGCATAGTCCATTGATGAGTGCTAAATCTGAACGTGGTTTAAGTGGTACGAAAATATCTGCCATTTGTGAAGTCTTAGACTTTCGCGGGTCTATAACAATAATGGTTGGCTTCTTGCCAGTTTCTTTCTTATTTTTGGCAATATGGAGCTTTAAAATAGGGTGGTTATCAGCAATATTTGCACCAATTAGCATGATGACATCGGCTTTGGAGAAGTCCTCATAGCACCCCACTGGTCCATCGCTGCCAAAAGTTTGCTTATAACCCATGACAGCACTTGCCATACAAAGTGTAGTATTGCCATCGTAGTTGTTAGTCTGAAGTCCAAGCTGAACAAACTTACCTAGCATATAGAACTCTTCTGTCAGAAGCTGTCCAGTAGAAATTACTGCTACTGCACCATTGCCATACTTATGTTGAATACGCTTAAACTCTTCTGCTGTTTTGCTAAAAGCTTCATCCCAGCTAACAGGCGTTAGTTCTCCATTCTTTTGTAGCAGAGGGTGTACTACACGACTATTGGTATGCACCATTTCATGCTCACTTAAGCCCTTAGGGCAGAGCGTACCCATATTAACAGGGTGTTTTGGGTCACCTTTAGAGCAGACAGCCTTATTGTTTTTGATCCCAATATACATACCACACCCTACACCACAATAACCACAAGTGGTACGCACCCACTTATCTGGTATTTTGGTCTTGGCAATTTTACCAAAGAGAGGATCATCAACAAGGGCATACTTTTCTTCTCTAATATCAAATCCGAGAAATTTTTTTACTTTTTTGACTAAACCCATTTTATTTTCCTTGAAATTGATACTTTTTAAATATGGTACTCTTGCCACTACAGCTTTTGTACGTACAGTTAGTGCCGCTGATTTCCTGCAAAGAAATTTCCTGCCAGCCCAAGTGGTACAACTGTTCGATAAAAGAGGTAGCGTCCTACCAACTCACTGATAAATGCACCTAACATTGCAATTGCTAGTGTTATAACTGCTAAGTTTACTAGTCCACTAGAAATAAATAAAATAGCAAATAATGGCAGCGCTAGTGCAAAGGCTACGAGTGAATAAATCCTAAACTTTTTTACTCTACCAAAATGTTCCTGAAGTAGAATACGAGTACGGTTAAGTTGATAATAGAGAGGATCTTTTTTATCAAGGTAGTGATAAAACATTACCTCTTCGAGGATTATTAATACCTGCCCCATACCTGCGAGTAGTGCAACTGAGAGCAATACCGTTGTGCTTTGTGCACTATTTGTGGAAAGTAGTACCGTGGAAATAAGCAAAAACCCCACATATCCTGACCCAAAAAAGCGCTTGGTTGTACTTTTGCGGTTCCAGCTTGGGCGTGCTTTGATACGGTAGATCATTGATTGAGCATAAATGCCATAAATACCTAGTATAAGGGTGATTATCTCAGTAAAAAGTAGTGTAAAGCCACCAATACCAATAAAATACATTCCTGCTACTATTGTAGCAAGTCCCGTATAGGTACCTAGTGCAATTGCTTCACGACTAAGCCATGAGGTGCGCCAGTTTTTCATTGCCATCATTGCCTTGATGGGGCGTCCAAGATGGAGTGCTGAAAGTGGTAGACCGATGGCAGCAGGCAAGAAGGCTAAAATTGCTATGATTGGTGTTGGCTTAGGTAAGTTAAAACCAATTGAAAAAAGTATTTGCCCCAAACAAAGAGCAAGAAATGCACCTACGCTTATCTGTGTTAATACTGTCATAAACACTAGAGGGAGTTCGGAATGGGCAGGTTTAAGTAGGTGTTCATTGGCAACACGCATCTCTTCATCTTCGGGAATATTAGGTAAAGTATAGCGTGTAGTTGGTTTGGTGATATCTATATTGGGTAGATGTGGGGCAACCCCCTCTTTTGCCATCCCACTTTCGAGCCACTCATCCACTTTTACTGCTTCGATCTCAATGGCGCCACCTGGGCATGCTTGTACGCATGCAGGAGTTTGATTTAGTTCAAGCTTGTCTGCACACATATGACACTTGGTAACAATGCCACGATCTGGATTGAAAACTGGCACCTCATAAGGACAGTTCCATGTACAGTATTGACAGCCAATACAGCTTGGATCATCATGAAAAACGATACCATTTTCTAGTTTGATATAGCTCTCAGTTGGACAGCCTCGAAGGCATTCAGGGTCAATACAGTGGTTGCAGCTCATAGAATTAAAAAGCTGAAGTGTATTGGGAAATATCCCCATCTCTATTTCACCCACACGACGCCATTTAATATCAGGACTGTTGTTGTTCTGTTCGTTGCAGGCAACCTCACAGCAGTGGCAACCTACACAAGCAGTGGCATCGAAGTGGAAACGATATTGCTCACCAGGATTTAGTTTGGGAATATCTATAGTATAGTTTCCGCACTGCATACCAGTGTTATTTTTATGGTTAATAAAGCTTTCTAGTGGTGTATTTTTTGATAATGATTCATCAACCATAAAATTTTTCCCTTTATAAAGTGGTAATTAGAGCTCTTTTAGCGCAACAATTAATTCAGAAAATACCTGCGCACGTTCACTTTTATTTTCATGAGTCATATTATAGATAATTTCAGAGAGTTTAGGTGGTACAGCAATGTTGAGTCTACTTACTTCATCGCGTCTAATTTTGCGTGGACGGGCAAATGTGGGAGTGAGTCCATCAATGGCTTTAAAACGTTTTTCTCCTGTGAGAAGCTTAAAGAGTTTTAGTCCGAATGTAAAAAGCTCATACTCCTCTCTGCGCCCACTTTTAGGTTCTCTGTCTAGCTCAAAGAAAATATCTATTCCTAATTTGTCATTTAGAATATAGTTTATTTTGGTGTAAAATGCCAATGCTTGATAGCTATAGTTTCGACTTAAAAAGTGTGTTTCAAAGTTCTCAAAAGTTTCACCACGTTTTTTAAGTGTGGCATAGGCTTTGAGTAGGTACTTGATATGGTATTTGGCTTCAGTAACAGGAAGTGACTTATGTAGTGTATGCCCCTCTTTAGCATGATAGGTAATTTTGCCACCAAGGAATAGATGGACACCATCTACGCGATTACCATCAGCATCTTTAGCTTTACATCCCTCAAAACCAATGTCAGCAATACCATGTATCCCGCATCCCTTAGGACAGGCTGACCAGTTCATACGTACTGCAGCATTCTCAATAGCAATTTCAGAGTTAAGAAAGTGTGCCATTTCGATAGCATCAGATTTATTAGGGATAACCCCATAGCTACAAGTAGCTGTCCCTGCACAGGCAATCATGTCAGTAAAATAGAGATTATTGTACTTGGCATATCTCTGTATAATATCGGTTTGCTCAAATAGGGTAGTTTTTTCTGCATTGATGTGGATAATATAGAGATTTTGGTCGTACGTGAGACAGATGCCCCCACTGCCATATTTGGTTGCAACTTTGGCTACTTCTATCATATCTGTACCACTAAAGATACCAGAGGGGACAATAAGCTTATAGGCAAAATTACTATCTTTAAGTAGTACACGATTTGTACCCAGTGCAATATTTTGTGACTGCACCATGGTGATACCTGCGGTTGTAAAGTCTATGCCTGCCTCTTTCTTGACTGCCTTAATAAGCGTATTGATGCCAATATCATTAAGCAAGAAAACTAGACGGTTTTTATTTCGATTATCACGGTAGCCATAGTTTTTAAATACTGTTAGTAGTGCAGTAAAAAATGTTGGAACCTCCTCTTTGGTGACAAAGAGATTAGCATCTTTTGCTTGCATACCAACACGTGCTCCAAGGTAGATATTGAATCCAAAAATACCATTTTTTTGTGCCAATACAAAGTTACAGTCATGCCCAAAAATATTACAAGAGTTAGAGAGAGAGCCAAGAATACCGGTATTGAATTTTCGCGGTAATACTGAAATCCATTCAGGGTTTTCGCCAATGATATCTTGTAGCTTATCTATAATAGGCTTGGTTTCAATAATGTTGTCATAAGAGATACCATCAAGTGGGTCAGTAACGATATTTCTTGGGTTATCGACACCGGTTTGAAAAGTACTAATACCTACTTCTTTGAGTTCACGTAAGACTTTAGCAATATCGCCTATGGATAGGTAACGAAGTTCTACTTGCATACGAGTGGTGATATCGATATAGTTATTGCCATACTTTTGTGCCACTTCACCAATACGGATTGCCTGTATATTGGTTAGTTTTCCCCCAGGAATACGTACACGTAACATAAAGTTCTCACCTTTATCGAAGAGTCCAAAACACTTTAGAAAATAGGTGCTATCTTCTTTGGAAAGATTCTCATACCCACCAGAAGCAATCTTATCAAGTTTTTTGTAGACCTCCATTGGGTCTTTTAGGGTTTTGGTTGTTTCTATTTTGTTAACTTTTTTACTTCGAGCTTCCAAGGCTTTTGCTAATACTTCCATAGTAGTAAAATACACTCCTGAGATGAAATTGAGGCTATTATACCAAAGAGCAATAGAAATTTATAGTCATAAATTGATTAAAAAATAATCATTTTGATATTAAATATATTTTTATATATGTAGGCTCTATCCCTAAAATAGATACTATATAATTGATTAAAAAATAATCATTTTATTTTAATAAATACAGTTAAGACTGATGTATACTTCTACTATTCATAATTTTAAGGAGAATAAAATGGCTGGCTTTAAAGCACTCAAAGGACAAGGAGACACAAAGACCCTTTTTGCAGCATTTCTCTACTTTGATTTTAGTTTTATGGTATGGACAATGCTTGGACCTTTGGCAACTGAGATTAGTGAGTCGATGGCGATGAATGGAGGGGGACTGACTGCAGGACAGACTGCAACACTACTTTCTATTCCTATTCTCTCAGGAGCATTGCTACGTATTGTACTTGGTTTTTTTGTTGACAAGGTTGGTCCCAAAAAGACAGCAATTTCAGCACAGCTTATTGTTATTTTGGCACTTTTCTATGCCTATAGTCGAGGAATAACCATTACCTATGATGAACTTCTTTTCGTAGCACTAGGACTTGGTTTTGCAGGAGCATCATTTGCAGTGGCATTGCCTCAAGCAGGACAATGGTATCCACCAAAGCTTCAAGGAGTTGTTCTTGGAATTGCTGGTGCAGGGAATATTGGGGTAGTTGTTGATTTTCTATTTGCACCAAAGATTGCAGAGAAGTGGGGTTGGGAAGCAGTTTTTCTAGTTGGTGGATTGCTCTCTTTTGCCGTACTGTTTGCCTATATTCTTATGGCAAAAGATGCACCTGAATCTATCTATAGACCAAGAGTTAAGAAAATGAGAGACTACTGGAAGCTATTAAAAGATCGTGATAGTTGGTGGTTTATGCTCTTTTATGCAGTAAGTTTTGGAGGATTTGTTGGATTTGCCAACTATATGAAGGTTTATCTTATGAATACCTATCAGGTGGACATGAAGGCATTTGGGTTGGACATATTTAATGAGCCAAATGTTAAAGTTATTGCTGGATATTTTGGAGCACTGACAATCTTTGCTGGAGCAATTCTTAGACCAGTCGGTGGAAGTATTGCTGACAAGATGGGTGGGATCAAGGCACTATATATCTTTTTTGGTATGGTAACAGTGCTAGTAGCACTGAATGGGTTTATAACATTACCATTTTGGATAGCTATTATAGTACTTTTTTTCATTATGGCAAGTCTTGGTATGGCAAATGGTGCAGTATTCCAACTTGTACCACAGCGTTTTGGTAAAGATATTGGTATTATGACAGGACTTATTGGTGCAGCAGGTGGAATTGGCGGTACCTTTCTTGTCAAAACACTTGGTTGGGCAAAAGGAACTTTTGATAGTTACAGTATTGGCTTTTTTATATTTGCTGGATTGGTACTGATTGCTATTGGTGCAATATCTCTAGTTAAAACAAAATGGAGAACTACATGGGGCGCCAATGCTGGTGGAATGATCTAAAATTTAAAGACTTTTAGGAATAATCAAGAGTGAAAAGGAAATTTATGTCTAAACAGAATATTGAAACTTCCGTCTTTTCTCTTGCCAAAGGTACCCAATTAACCGGCGATGACTATGCTGAGGTAAAGGTACTGGAAAATATCACCATTGCAGTTGTTTGTGATGGTGTAGGGTCTGCAATTTTAGGTGCTGAAGCAGCAAAGCGGACTACACAGTTTTTAGTACAATCGCTGAAGAATAGACCACGTAGTTGGGGTATGGAGAAATCCATTAAGCACTTCATTGAGAAGATAAACCATGTGCTTTATATGGAGTCAGTGGAACAGTATGAGCGTCAAGAGTTAGTAACAACCCTCACACTAGTAGTGATTGAAGGGGATAGGCTTTATGGAGCAAATGTTGGAGATAGTCGTATCTATCTAGAGCGTAATGGGCAGTTTTCTCAGTTATCTAGTGATCACAGCATGAATGAAAAGGGAATGGAGAATGTACTTACCTCTGCCATTGGACTTGAGGAGTATGTAGAGCCATACTATTTTGAGAATAATCTACAGCCCAAAGATCGTATACTACTTTGCAGTGATGGGCTCTATAATGAACTAACCCACAAAGAATTGGTTTCTGGAATATATATTGGAGCCTCTTTTCTTGTAAAAAGGGTAAGTAAGAAATATGAGGACAATCTACCCGATGATGCAACAGCAGTAGTTGTAGAGATTAATCATCTTGATCCACGCTTGAAACTTAAACAGACAGAATTGATTATACAGGAGTATTACAGAAAAGATGAAATTATTGATGGCTACAGACTGCTTAAGCCACTAATACAGAATGAACGTACTTGGCTATGTGAAAACAAAGGGGTACAGTATGTTATTAAGTTTTCTCCCCATGAGGCACTGGATAATGAGGTTATACTTGATCATTTTGTCAAAGAGGTTTGGATGGCACAACGCCTTAAGGCAGGTTTTTTTCCTAAAGCAGTTATTCCCAAGAAACGTACTCATCGATACTATATTATGAGTTATGTAAAAGGTGTACCACTTAAAAACTTGATTGCCAAGAAGCCACTTTCTGTTGATCTTGGAATTGATTTAGTACATTTTTTATTGAAGATGGCACAGTATTTAATTAGGCAAAATCTAGTACATGGAGACATTAAGCCTGAGAATATTATTGTTACCAAGAGGAGGGAAAAAACAGTTTTTAAAATGGTTGACTTTGGTTCCATTACCGAAGCCTATTCGGATGTAACACGTGCCGGTACACCGAGTTATTTAGCACCTGAACGATTTTTACAAGCACCAATTACAGAGCAAACAGAAGTATATGCTATTGGAGCAACACTTTATGAAGCATTAACGCAAAAATTTCCATTTGGAGAAATAGAGCCATTTCAGACACCAAAATTTGAGAAAATACCTAAATATCCAACTAAATTGAATCCAAAGATTCCTGAGTGGCTAGAAAGTGTGATGTTGCGTGCAATAGAGACCAGCACAGATAAACGTTACCACAACTACTCTGAGATAATTTTTGAGATAGACAACCCTGAAAAAGTACAACCCTATTTTGATAAAAGTATTTCATTTATTGAGCGGCATGAGAAGATGGTTTATAAAATCGGTTTTATTCTAATGTTCATGCTTAATATTATACAATTTCTTTTTATATACTAGACTTTTGACTCTTTGAATATTTTTTCGATGTGACCTGAATGTTTTACTAAAATTGTGCCGATTCTCTTTATTTTTCATAAAATAGAGGTAATCTGTTTTGACAGGATTGATAGCTGCTTTGATGGCAGCAAGGGAGACTGACCCAATAGGAGAGGGAGGGAGCCCTTTAAATTTGTAAGTATTAAAGGTGCTATTGTCATCTTTGATACGTTTTGATGTAACTTTGACATGAGAATACTTGCCATAGTTGAGTGTCCCATCCATCTGAAGGCGCATTCCTTTTTTAAGACGGTTATAGATAACAGAGGAGACTAGAGCCATCTCTTTATCATTTGCTGCCTCCTTTTGAATAATTGAGGCAATGATAAGGATCTCTTGCCACTGTTTGATGTCATAATTGCCATAGATTTTTTGAGAGAGATTTTGATAATATTTTTCAGATTCCCGTACTAGAAAATGAATGAGGTGCTCCTCTTTCATATTTATAGGAACATAGTAGGTATCAGCATAGATACCTGCTTCAGGATAATGAGAATATTCTTGATAGTACTGTTTTAGTTTATTTTTATCAAGTTTAAACTTTTTGGCAAGATTTTCAAAGAAAATATCAAGTGTCTCTCCAGGAATTAAAATTACTTTATGTATCATTGCTTTGGATGAGGTAAGCTTATGTAGGAAATCGATACGGTTAAGTCTATTGTTTCCTATAAATATCCACCCTTGTTGAGGTTGCCCCATAAGTCTTACAAGATAGCTATCAACCTTCGAAAGCTCATACCCACTTTTGGTCAGATATGATATAATACCATCAATTGTACCCTGTGGGATGTAGACTGTTTGCGTTGATTTCACTGGTAGAGAAATATAATAGGCAAGCGAAATGATCAAAACCACAGCAATACTCTCTGCTCGCAACATCCATATTGCTATCCGCGATTTTTTCATTACACTCATTGTCCTTATTGCATTACTCTTTTTCTGGCTTTTCCATGGCATTAATATCGATAAGCTAGATATTGGGAAGTACAGAATTGAAAAATTATACATCAAACTCAATAAAAAGTTAACATTAAAGATTGCAGAGATTTCCTTCCCTAAAAAAAAGTCTACTCTTCTACTTGATAATGCAGATAAAACATTTGATCGGATCAAAAATCTTCTTACTTTTTTTGATACAGTAGCACTAGAAAAGGTTCATTTTAAGAATAATTCTCTAGCACTATTTTATGCTGATAATATACTCTATATTACCAGCAATGACTACGAGATTGTGAGCAATATTAGCAGAGAAAAGAAAGAGCTTGTTGCAGATATTTCACTGCTTTACTTAAAAAAAGATCATGTGACAATTTCGGGGAAACTCCGTTATGATTTGAAAAAAAATAAGTTGAAAGTTGAAGGAGTATTTGATGCCTACGGTATTAAAGGAAATTTTAGAGCAATTCAGCAAGATAAAGAGATTGTTTATGCCCTAAATACAGATGAGTTTGATACGCTTAGCCCACTTATTAAACGGTTTAAAATGGATCCAGCAATAGAGTCATGGGTGATTGACAAAGTACAAGCAAAACATTATAAGATTGAGTACCTTAAAGGAAAAATATCTATCGATAAAGGTACAATCAAATTTAATCCTGTTGGACTGAATGGAAAAGTGCTTTTTAATGATGTATCCATTCGTTATCATGATGCACTTTCCCCAGCATATGCCAAAAACTTGAGATTAACATATAGAAAAGGAAACCTCTATTTTGATCTAGAAGACCCAATGTATCAGGGGCGGGATCTCAATGGTACTACGGTAGTGATTAAACATATTGTAGGCTCACAGTCACCATCGTTAACACTTGATCTCCATATTGTTTCACCAATGGATAATAAAGTAGAGGAGATACTGCGTGCCTATAGCCTAAAGATTCCAGTACAACATACAGGAGAAAAAAACCAAATTATAGTCAATCTTAAAATTCCTTTAGGGCGCTCATCAGCTACAAAAAAAATTAAAGCAATAGTGGATGTCAATATAGATAAAGGACTACTGAAGATCACAGACCTTCCGCTTTATGTGGAAGGAGGTAAGGCTCACTATGAATCAGGTATGCTTCTTTTTGAAGAGATAGGAATCAATGAGACATGGTGTAAGGGAAAGATCGGTGGAAAGGTTAATATTGATAAGCAATATGCAGACCTTTCTTTAAAAGTAGATGACTTTATTTTGGGAGAAGAAAAAAACCCTTTTATTGAGATAAAAGAGAAAAAGTTACCGTTACACCTTTCATACAACAAGACTCTCTATGTTAATCTACCTACACTAAAAACAGAAATACAAAAGAGTGAAAATACCTTACACATTTCACTATCTGATATTGGCCTATTGGTACCATTTCTGCAACAAAATATATTGGGATTAAATGGAGGTAAACTTCAAATTATCAGTAAAGATTTTAAACAATATGAGTTCAATGGCACTATTCAAGATAAGATATGCCTTTTTTATGATAGCTCTAATACTTGCTATACTCATATACCAGTTAATGGAATATTTAATACCAAAACAGAACAGATGACATTTGATGCCCTCAATCAATATTTTTATACAAATGCAACCAAAACATGGGTACAACTTAAAGATATTAATATTGACCTGAAGCTTTTTCTTGCTGAGCATAAAAAATTCCAAAAAAGAAACAAGAAGGAGCCTTTATCGCATAAAAAATTTATTATTATTGGGAAAAATAGCCAACTTCGCTATGGATCATATTCTCTTGTCACAGATACTTATGATATAGAGATACTTCCAAATGGAGATATTGAGGCAACAGGAAGTATTGATGGAGATGTGGTAAGGTTTACTAAGGAAAAAGAGCATTTTACCATAAATGCATTTCGTGTTAAAGACAGAATGCTGCACCCACTTATCAATTTTACTGGATTAAAAAATGGACGGTACTCTCTTAAGAAAGAGGGAAACCCAGATACGAAGATGAAGGGTCGCATTATTATTGAAGGGGGTGTTTTGAGTGATTTTAAAGTTTACAATAATATATTGGCTTTAATTAATACACTACCTGCACTTACTATGTTTAACAATCCTGGTTTTTCTGTTAAGGGCTTTAAGATTGAAGAGGGAGTGGTTGAATATACGATGACACCTAAAAAAATTATACTAGATTCAATATATTTAAAAGGAAGTTCAGCTGTAGTGCTTGGCAAAGGTGAAATAGACACTGTTACAAAAAAGATTAATGTAAAACTAGCAATACTGACAATTAGAGATTTTGGTAAGATTGTTTCCACCGTACCGCTTCTAGGATATATTTTGATGGGAGATAATGATAGTATGACAGTAGGAATGACAATTTCTGGGACACTTGATCATCCAAAAGTCTCTACATCAGTAGCAAAAGATATACTTACCTTGCCGGTTGAAATATTGAAACGTATGATGATGACACCAGTAAAACTTAGAAATCAAAAGCAGAATCTATATAAAATTTTGAAGATAAAGTAAATAGAGATTTCTTCTCTATTTAAATTAGATCATACTAAAAGGGATTATTCATTCCGAAGTACTGTCAGGGGATCTGTTTGAGAGGCCTTTTTGGCAGGGTAGTGTGATGAGAGTATAATGATAATCGATGTACCAATGATAATAAAGAGAAAGTCATGTGTTGCTAGATTGACAGGTAGTCTACTGGTACCATAAACATCTGCAGGCATTGAGATAATATCAAAAGTTTTTAATATCCAGATACCAAGTGTGCCTAATAGTGTACCTGTAAGCATACCAGTACTGCCTATGATGAGCCCAAGCTGGAAAAAGATTGCTCTAATCTCTTTTTGGGTAGCTCCAAGTGTACGCATGAGGGCAATCTCGTTACGTCGGCTCATTACTGTCATAAGCAGAGAGGAGATAATATTCAATGAAGCAACAAGAATGATAAGAAGTAGCACAAGAAAAAGTGCTTGCTTTTCCATTTCCATAGCAGAGAAGAAATTTCCATTTTGCTGCCACCACCCCTCTATAATCACATTATCAGGAAGTATTTTCTTAATTTCCTTAATATCATTCATGGGATCTTCTGTGTAGATATGAAGCCCATCATAAACTCCTTTTTTGCGTTTGAGAAGTTTTTCAAAGGCTTGAAGTGTAGTATACATAATTGCCTTGTCGTAAGACTTAAGCCCAGAATCAAATATACCATCGACTATAAAACGTTTCTGCAATGGCATAGTCCCAAAACCAATTGCCTCCTGTTCAGAGAAATAGATGGTTACTTTGCTACCTTTTGGTGCATCCATTTCATAAGAGAGAGAATCACCTATAATAATTCTAAATTTTTCTACTCCACTCCCTTGTTGCCCCTTCCTAAAGACAGAATTGATAGCACTTTCTTGATTAAAGTTGATACCATAAAGTAGGGATCCCTGTACTACTCCAGCATTTTTGGTGATAACTTGAGTGGTATAATAGGGACTAAGTTTTAAATGAGGAAAGGTTTGGATAAGCGTTTGGGTGAGATTATTATCAATTACACCTTCTGTTAGCGGAAGTATAGTGAGTGGATAGTTCATAATAAAAAGGCGCTTCTTCCACTCTTTTTCAGTACCATTCATAATTCCCATAGCAATCATGAGTACCATGACACCCATTGCAATTCCAAGAAAAGCAAGAATACCTGCAATAAAAATAAATGGATTTTCTTTGTCGTATTTGAGGTAGTGCCTGACAATTCGTCTGACAAAATTCTTATCAGGTGAAGAGAGAGACTTTGGCATTATGCCAACAGACCTTTTTTGGGTCCACTCTTTCCACAACAGTTCTTGTATTTTTGACCAGAACCACAAGGGCATGGATTATTTCTTTTTGGTTTTTTTGTACCAATGGCTGGCTTGGATTTATTGTTCTCTTCATTAAAGGGGTGACTCAATGTAGTATCTACCACTTCACTTTCAAGCTCTTCTTTTATTTGTTCAATGGCTGCCTCTTCTTCTTCAGGGGACTTAAAATCAAATTGTACTAAGTGTAGGGTTTTGACAGCCTCATATTTGATACGTTGTACGAGATCGGTAAAGAGCCTGTAGCTATCTTGTTTGTATTCTGTTAATGGATCTTTTTGATTGTATCCACGTAGTCCAATACCAGTCTTGAGTACATCCATTTCATAGAGATGATCTCTCCACTGTGGGTCAAGTACTTGAAGATAGAGAATGCATTCAATCTCTTTGCGCTGTCTAGGTTCAATTTGGCTCATCTTCTCTTCATAGAGTTCTACCATCATTATATCAATCATTTCAGCAATCTCATCAGCCTCTTTATCCTTAAAGTGTTCTGCTTCTACCTCTATGAGTAACTCTTCACGAATGAGTGCAATTAGTTTGTCAAGATTATAATCTTCTCTTGGCATCCCCTCAATAATATTGGACATATCAAGTAAATATTCTATATATTCTCGACGATTTTCTTTGATTTTTGCACCAATGTTAAATTCTGGGTCAAGTAATTGGTTACGGAAGGCGTAAATTGCCTTACGTTGATGGTTGGCAACATCATCATACTCAAGGATATGCTTGCGTGACTCATAGTGTTGGTTCTCTACCTTTTTTTGTGCTTTTTCAACTGAACGTGTAACAATCTTGGAGTCAATATATTCTCCCTCTTTAACGCCAAGACGGTTCATAATATTGCGTATTTTTTCTCCACCAAAGATACGTAGAAGATTATCATCAAGGCTAAGGAAAAACTGGCTTTCTCCTGGGTCACCTTGACGACCCGAACGTCCTCGTAATTGATTATCGATACGGCGTGATTCGTGACGCTCTGTACCAATAATGGCAAGTCCATCTAATTCTCTAACTTCATTGTCAATCTTGATATCAACTCCACGTCCAGCCATATTGGTTGCAACAGTTACTGCACCTTTCTGTCCTGCATTCTTAATAATTTCTGCCTCTTGAAAATGATTCTTGGCATTGAGAATATTATGTGGAATCTCCTCTTTTTTAAGACGCTCATGAATCATCTCAGACTTCTCAATAGAAGCAGTACCAATAAGTACAGGTTGCCCTCTGTCATGATATTCTTTAATTTTTTGTACTACGGCATTGAGTTTTTCACGTTCAGAGTTGTAGATAAGATCATTTTTATCTATGCGTCGTACTGGAACATTGGTTGGGATAGAGATAACTTCCAGTTCATAAATTTGACTAAATTCGGTTGCTTCAGTTTGTGCTGTACCGGTCATGCCGGCAAGCTTGTCATAAAGACGGAAATAATTTTGATAGGTAATCTCTGCAAGTGTTTGTGACTCCTCTTGTATCTGGACGCCCTCTTTTGCCTCAAGTGCCTGATGCAGTCCTTCAGAGTAGCGACGTCCCTCAGAGAGACGTCCTGTAAATTCATCAACAATGATAATCTCACCATCTTGCATAACATAGTCAACATCTTTCTCAAAAAGATAGTGAGCCTTGAGTGCTTGATCGAGGTGATGGGAGAGGGCAGCATTTTCAAGAGAATAGAGATTGTCTACTTCAAAGAGATCTTGTGCCTTCTGAAGACCTTGTTCGGTCATAATGATAGTACGGTTTTTCTCATCAACAACAAAATCACCAGTCATGATCTTATCTTCGCCTGGTTTAGCAGGAAGTTCTTCACCTCTTTCCATCTGTTTGGCAATTTCATTTGCCTTAGCATAATGATTGTGATCACGCTGTGTTGGGCCAGAAATAATGAGTGGTGTTCTTGCTTCATCAATGAGGATAGAATCAACTTCATCTACAATGGCATAGTTGTGCTTGCGTTGTACTTTCTCTTCAGCACGTACCTTCATGTTATCACGCAGGTAGTCAAAGCCATACTCATTATTGGTACCATAGGTAATATCGGCATCGTATTGTGCCTTACGTTCTGTCTCATCATAAATATCGGAGACAACACACCCAACTGTATATCCAAGAAACTTATAGAGGACACCCATCTCTTCGGAGTCACGTTTAGCAAGGTAGTCATTTACGGTGACCACATGTACCCCTTTACCTGTCATGGCATTAAGAATGACTGCAAGGGTTGCAACAAGAGTCTTTCCTTCACCGGTTTTCATCTCAGCAATATTGCCATCATGCAGAACCATGCCTCCAACCATCTGGACATCATAATGTCTTAGTCCAAGAGTTCGTTTACTTGCTTCACGTGTAATTGCAAAGGAGTCGTAGAGTACTTCATCTGGTGTTTTTTCTCCACTATTTACAGATTCTCTAATGGTATCAAAAGCTATCTTGAGCTCTTCATCACTCATTGGGCTATAGGTACCTTCAAGGTCATTGATATGTTTGACTTTTTTGAGGTAGTTTTTGACAATTCTATCATTTTGTGTGCCAAACACTTTAAGTAGATTTTTGATCATTGTGGCATTGCCTATCTTGTAATTTTATGTAAAAGTGCGATAATTTTATCTAAAAAGTGATTAATGCTCCGTTAAGAGGATGAACGCATTGCTCCCCTACTTTTCCGTAATATTTGCAAGCTTAAGGCTAAACACCTTGCAAGTATTTTTAAGATATATTCTCCAAATAAAGGAAAAAAATGAAATTACTGTGGATAACACTTATGGGTGTAGTAGTGATGTGGGCAAACACAATCATGTTACCTGAACATTTTAAGGCAGCATTTGTTCAGACAATTACGAATCCAAAACAGAAAGTTATTCACTACAAGGGAAGTGTAGTCTACAGTGAGAATAATTTATTTAAGTGGTCTTATGTGGAGCCTACAAAAAAAGAGGTGTGCACCAATGGGAAAGAGATACTTGTGGTTGATCATGATCTTGAACAAATCTCTGTTTACCAGATTGATAAGGGTTTTGACTTGATGCAGATACTCAAAAGTGCCAGACTCTATAAAAAGCATATTTATGTGACACAGTATGAAGGAAAAAATTATACGATTAAGCTTAACAACAAAGGACAGTTGCAGAGTGTGCTCTATTATGATGACTTAGACAACAAGGTTCAGATACTCTTTACTAAAATGAAATATGGCAAAGGAAAGTTACCAGCTTTAGTCATAAGATGTAGCTATTCGGCAGACTATGATATTATTAAAGGATAGCAATACCTTTTGAGGTACCTGCGCAAGACACCATAGCTATAATCTTAATTTTAATATAGACAGGATAGGCTTCCAAAAAAGATAAAAAAGGATTATCTATGAACAAAATCACTATTTGGCACAATCCTCGATGCAGCAAGTCAAGAAATGCGGTTAACCTTCTTGAAGAGAAAGGCATAGAAGCGGAAGTAATTCAATATCTTGATACACCACCAAGTAAAGAGGAGATTAAAAAGGTATTAAAAATACTAAATATCTCTGCACAAGAACTTATGCGAAATAAAGAGACAATCTATAAAGAGCTAGGTTTAAAAGATATAAAAGATGAGGAGAGACTCATTGAAATGATGGCAAAGTACCCCAAGTTAATAGAGCGTCCCATCGTCATTAAGGGTGGCAAAGCAGCAATTGGACGACCAATAGAAAAGATTATTGAGCTACTTGATTCGTAATGGTGACAATAGGTATGGTTAGAGTGTACTATCATTCCTCAATTATTGTCTTTAATCACTTTTAATACATTATGATAGAATGCCACAAAATTATATGATACAAAGGAGACTGTGATGCTCAGTACAGTCAATCTAACACAACGCTACGGAAAACGTGTACTTTTTGATAAGATAAATCTTACTCTTGATGTGGGTAAGCGTTATGGACTTATTGGTGCCAATGGTGCAGGAAAATCTACTTTTATGAAGATTCTTGCTGGAGAGATTGAACCAAGTGAAGGTGAGGTGCAATTACAGCCTGGGCTCAAGCTAGGGATGCTTAGCCAAAATCAGTATGCATTTGAGGATTTTACACTTAAAGATGCGGTACTATATGGTAACAAAAAGCTCTATGATGCCCAAAAAGAGAAAGAGAAACTCTATATGGAGGGTGATTTCGAATCAGACAAGGTCAATAATCGCTTAGCAGAGCTGGAGATGATTTGTGCTGATGAGGACCCTACCTATGAGAGTGATGTGAAGATAGAGAAGCTCTTAGCTATGCTCGGTTTCTCAGCCAAACAGCACAATGATTTGATGAGCTCTCTTACTGGTGGCGATAAGTTCAAGATTTTATTGGCACAGGTACTTTTCCTTAAGCCTGATGTACTCCTGTTAGATGAGCCAACTAATAACCTCGATATGGAAACGATTGCATGGCTTGAAGAGGAGCTTAAGCGACATGAGGGGACATTGGTAGTTATTTCGCATGATAGACACTTTCTTAATGGTGTGGTTACACATATTCTTGACCTTGACTTCCAGACCATTCGTGGATTTACTGGAAACTATGATGAGTGGTATATTGCTGCTAACCTTATAGCCAAACAGGCTGAAGTAGACAGAAATAAAGCACTCAAAGAGAAAGAGGAGCTTGAAAAATTTATTGCCCGATTTTCTGCCAATGCCTCTAAAGCAAAACAGGCAACTTCTCGACAGAAGCAACTCGATAAGCTTGATGTAGAGGAGATAAAGCTCTCTTCTAGGCGTGATCCCTCTGTGATGTTTCGTCCACATCGTGATATTGGGAATGAGGTGCTAGAAACGATCAAGCTTTCAAAAAGCTATGAAGATATCAAGGTATTTGAAAATATTAGTTTTAAAGTCAATAAAGGTGACAAGATTGCGTTAATTGGTGCTAATGGAGCAGGAAAGACTACACTACTTGAGATACTTATGAACAACCTAGAGTCCGATAGTGGGAGTTATAGCTGGGGACAGACTATCACAACAAGTTACTTTCCACAGAATACAACTGATGTGGTTGTTGGTGATATGGAGTTGCCACAGTGGATACAGGGCTTTAATCCTAAGTGGCACATTGACGATATTCGTAAGACGTTAGGACGTATGCTTTTTAGTGGCGAAGAGCAGAAGAAGAAGATTGATGCCTGTTCAGGAGGAGAGAAGCATCGTGTTATGATGAGTAAAATGATGATGGATTCTGCCAATTTCCTTGTGATGGATGAGCCTAATAACCATCTTGATCTTGAAGCAATTGTAGCACTTGGTGAAGCATTGCATAGTTATCAGGGTGGTGCCATTGTTGTTTCACATGACCGTGAGCTTATCGATGCTTTTGCTAATCGTATTATTAAGCTTAATGAGGATGGTACAGTGATAGACTTTGAAGGGGATTATGAAGAGTTTGTAAAGAAGCATGGAAATGATTAATCATTTCCATGCATAGATGATGTATTAGCTTATATTGGTATACACTGTTTGCACATCATCATCCTCTTCAAGCTTCTCGATGAGTGCCTCTATCTCCTCAAGTTGCTCATCATTAAGGTCAATAGGCGTATTGGCAATATACTCTAGTGCCGACTTCTTTGGTTCGATATTTCTCTCTTCAAATGCTTTGCCCATTTCACCAAATGAGGTAAACTCGGCATAAATACGTAAAATAGGTTTATCATCCCCATTCTCTTGTGGTTCAACATCTTCTTCTATCTCCTCTAAACCGTAATCTATGAGTTCAAGTTCAAGTTCTTCGATATCCATGCCCTCTATTTTATCTATAACAAAGACTGATTTTCTAGTAAACATATAGTTGAGTGATCCGGATGTAAGCACTTCAGCACTATTTTTACGGAGAATGGCTTTGACGTTAGCAATGGTACGGGTGCTATTGTCAGTAGCACACTCAATGATCATTTGTACACCATACGAGGCCTTGACATCATAGGTAATTTCTTTGATATCTGCAATATCTTTATTGAAAGCACGTTTTATTGCAGCTTCAATATTATCCTTTGGCATATTCTGTGCTTTAGCATTGAGGATGGCAGTACGTAGCTTGGAGTTCATCTCAGGATCAGGACTCCCTCCCTCTTTGGCTGCCATGGTGATGACCTTTCCCAGTTTGGGAAATAGGCGGGACATGGTGCCCCATCGTTTCATTTTTGCTGCTTTACGGTATTCGAACGCTCGTCCCATTACATCTCCTCTCCAATAAAATAGATTATTGAGTGTATTGTACCCTTTTGATGATGAGAAATGAGTGATAGGGAACAAATAGCAGACCTATCTAATCAATTGATACAATATAGTTTTAAGCAATTAGATTATTATGGAAGTTCTATGAAATAGAACAAAAAATATAATACTTTTGTTATACTCCACGAAAAAAGATACAGGTAACGTGTATGGACATAAAAGATAAAAAGTATTGGATATACAGATATAGATTTAAAGAGATCAAAAATGATACTTAGAGAACTACAAAATATAATACAAGAAGAGTGTGGCGTACTTCTCTATTTTTCTGGCAAGAACTGTAGTGTTTGTCATGCACTTAGACCAAAATTCAAGGAACTATTTGACAAAGAGTTTCCACTAGTCAGGCAGATATATCTTGATGCCCACGATAACCCTAAAATCTCTGTACACTTTCAGGTCTTCAGTGTACCAACGATAATTGTCTTTCTAGATAGCCATGAGTTTGTTCGTGAGGGAAGAGCAGTGAGCTTGTACGGAATGGCTAAGCAGCTGAAACGACCGTATGACATGATGACAGAAGTATAGCAAAGACCCAAAATAAGCTATTTTATATAAAATATTATGTTAATCAATAATTCCTGTTTTGTAAAAAAATCTCTATAAACCGCCCTAAAACCCAAAATAAGCCCTTTTGCCTTTTTCTTAATATACATTTAGATAAAATCATGAGACTTTTTAAAAAGGAAAATAAAATGGCTAATTTGTTTGAAAATAGTCACAATACTGAAGAGGTATTGATTGAGGAGAGTATCAGGTCAAGCTATCTTGACTATTCTATGAGCGTTATTATTGGACGCGCACTCCCTGATGCACGTGATGGGCTCAAGCCAGTCCATAGACGTATTTTATACGCGATGAATGACCTAAATCTTTCACACCGTGCCCCATACAAGAAATCAGCACGTATTGTTGGGGATGTGATCGGTAAGTATCATCCCCATGGTGATAACGCAGTCTATGATGCACTTGTGCGTATGGCACAAAACTTTTCTATGCAGTCACCACTCATTGATGGGCAAGGAAACTTTGGTTCTATTGATGGTGATAATGCTGCTGCAATGCGTTATACTGAAGCACGTATGACAAAGATAGCCGAGGAGTTACTAGGTGACATTGAGAAGGATACGGTTGATTTTGTGCCTAACTATGATGATTCTATGGTTGAACCAGATGTACTACCTTCTCGTGTACCCAATCTGTTACTGAATGGTTCGAGTGGTATTGCTGTTGGTATGGCAACCAATATTCCTCCGCACCGTCTAGATGAACTGATTGATGCCTTGGTGCTTCGTATTCAAAACCCTAAAGCAACAATCGAGGATATGATGAAGATTGTTCAAGGACCTGACTTCCCAACAGGTGGTATTATCTTTGGGCGCAAGGGAATTACTGATGCCTATACCACAGGACGTGGACGTATCAAGGTAAGAGCCAAAACGCATATTGAGCAAAAGGGGAACAAAGAGATTATTATTATCGATGAGCTTCCTTTTCAGGTCAATAAAGCAAGGCTCATTGAAAATATTGCCCAACTGGTACGCGATAAACATATCGAAGGTATCAGTGAAATTCGTGATGAGTCTGACCGTGAAGGTATCCGTGTGGTACTTGAACTTAAACGTGATGCAATGAGTGAGATTGTTCTTAATAATCTTTTTAAAAGTACACAGATGCAAGTGACTTTTGGGATTATTATGCTTGCTATTAACAATAAAGAACCTAAAGTCTTTAATTTGATGGAGCTTTTTGACCTCTTCCTTAATCACCGCAAAACAGTTGTTATTAGACGTACTATTTTTGACCTCGAGAAAGCCAGAGCCAGAGCACACATACTTGAAGGCTTAAAGATTGCAGTGGACAATATTGATGAGGTAATCAAAATTATCCGTAGCTCTTCTGATGATGAGGATGCACGTAGTAATCTTATGGAGCGATTTAAACTTTCCGAGATCCAAGCAAAAGCAATCCTTGAGATGCGTTTACGTCGCCTGACTGGTCTAGAGATTGAGAAGATTGAAAATGAACTTTCTGAGCTACTCAAGAAGATTGCAAAGCTTGAGAGTATTCTCAAGAGTGAAGCAAAGATTAACACTATTATTCGTAAAGAATTGATAGAGATAGGAGAGAAATTTACAACCCCAAGACGTACTGAAATTGTAGACGACTATGATGACATCGATATTGAAGATCTTATTCCAAATGAGCCAATGGTTGTGACTATTACCCATAGGGGGTACATTAAGCGTGTGCCAGTTAAACTCTATGAGAAGCAACACAGAGGTGGTAAAGGTAAAACGGCAGTAACAACCTATGATGATGACTTTATTGAGAGCTTCTTTACCTCTAATACGCACGATACACTTATGTTTGTTACCAATAAAGGACAACTCTATTGGTTAAAGGTTTACCGTATTCCTGAGGGCTCTAGAACTGCCAAAGGTAAAGCAGTGGTTAACTTAATTAATCTTCAGCCTGAAGAGAAGATTATGGCAATCATTCCGACAACGGACTTTAATGAGAGCAAATCGTTAGTCTTCTTTACAAAGAATGGAATTGTTAAACGTACTAATCTTAGTGAATACTCCAATATTCGAAGTAATGGAGTGCGTGCCATTAACCTTGATGAGAATGATGAGCTTGTGACAGCTAAAATTGTTACACCTGAAATCAAATGGCTCTTTGCAGCAACAAAGAAAGGACTCTGTATTCGGTTTAAGGTTGAAGATGCCAGAGAGATTGGACGTGTCGCACGTGGTGTTACCGCAATTAAGTTTAAGATTAGTAATGATTATGTTTGTGGTGCAACAACCATCAAGAGTGAAGAGGATGAACTTCTAATGCTCTCTGAAAAAGGACTTGGAAAGCGTACAACTGCCAGTGAATATCGTGAGCAAAATCGTGCAGGTAAGGGGGTTATCTCTATGAAGCTAACACCTAAAACTGGTGATGTGGTTGGCGTAGTTATGGTTGAAGAGGATAAAGATTTGATGTGTTTAACTTCTGTGGGTAAGATGATTCGTGTTGATATGGAGCAGATTAGAAAAGCAGGACGAAATACATCAGGTGTCAAAATTGTGACTGTTCAGAAAAAAGATATTGTTGTCTCTGTAGCAAAATGTCAAAAAGCAGAGAAGCCACAAGAGTTTTCTGAGAATGAGCATACAAACGAAGATGAAGTGTTGTAATCAAGTATCAAATTTTAAAAAAATAATATAGGACTCTTTATAGTGAAAGAAAAATATAATATAGCGGTTGTCGGTGCTTCAGGTGCTGTAGGTGAAGAACTTTTTAATGTACTTGGAGAGGTTAATTTCCCTATCGATAATCTTTTACCATTGGCGAGTGCTAACTCGGTTGGTATTAAAGTAGAGTGTCAGGGAAAAACCTACAAGATAGAAGAGTTAACTGAAACAGTTTTTGAAGGACGCAATATTGATATTGCTTTTTTTAGTGCAGGAGGGAGTATTTCGGCAGACTATGCTAAGTATGCGGTTGAAGCAGGAGCTGTGGTTATAGATAACACTTCACACTTTCGTATGGATCCCGATGTACCTTTGGTTGTTCCTGAAGTAAATCCAGAAGATATTGAACTGTGGGAAGACACTGGCATTATTGCCAACCCAAACTGCTCAACAATCCAGATGGTGCAATTACTCAAACCTCTACATGATCTTTATGGCATTAAGCGGGTCGATGTCAGTACATATCAGGCAGTTTCTGGTGCAGGAAAGGCAGGCATGGAAGAGCTGGTAAAGCAGATGCAGGACTTCTTTGCCTTTAGGCTTAATGATTCTGAAATTAAGGCATTTTCACACCAAATTGCACTCAATGTTATCCCTCAAATAGATGTTCCGCAATTAAATGGCTATACCAAAGAGGAGATGAAGATGGTTAATGAGACTAATAAGATCATGCATACAGACTTTGCTGTTTCGGCAACCTGTGTACGTGTTCCTGTGTTGCGTTCACACTCTGAGTCAATTACCGTTACCTTCAAAGAAGGTGTAGATGTGAGTGTGGAAGAGGCCAAAGAAGTATTGGAAAACTTTGAAAATGTTAAAGTTATAGATGATCTTACAAACAGTGAATACCCTATGCCAATTATTGCAACCGATACTGACCACACCTATGTTGGTCGTATCCGTAAAGATATTTTTGCGGAAAATATCCTCCATATGTGGGGTGTGGCAGATCAAGTACGCGTAGGTGCGGCAACTAATGCTGTGCGTATTGCACAGAAATGGATTAAGCTTCAGGAGGATATATAGATGAAAGAGAAGACCCATGCAGACAAGAAACAGCTTCAGGAAGATTTATTGAGCCAAAGTTGGTATGAAAGCACCTTTGAAAATATACTTTGGAGTACACGTTTTTTTGTACTGCTTGCAGTTATTTTTAGTATGATTGGAGGCATATCACTTTTTATTGTAGCGAGTATTGATGTATGGCATGTGGCAGTAATGGTTTTTGAAAACTATTTTGGTCACGCTGTACATGTAAGCCATTTTCATGAAAAAATTGTAACTGAACTTATCGGTGCAGTTGATCTCTATTTGATAGCAATCGTACTTTTTATTTTTGGCTTTGGACTCTATGAACTTTTTATCTCTCAAATTGATGTAGCAAAAAAAAGTGCTGCATCTAAAATACTAGAGATACATTCTCTTGATGAGCTTAAAGATAAACTTGCTAAAGTAATTATTATGGTACTTATTGTTGGTTTCTTTAAGCGGGCAATGAATACAACCTACACTGAACCGCTAGAGATGCTTTATCTTGCCAGTGCAATACTTGGTCTTGCGCTTTCATTTTATTTTATGCACAAAGGAGACAATCACTGATGTCAAAAATATTTGTAGACGCCTGTCTGGGTAAAGAGACTCCATATACGCCAGTATGGATGATGAGACAGGCAGGGCGTTACTTGCCTGAATATATGGCAGTACGTACAGAGGCAGGCAGTTTTCTTGATTTGTGCCACAACCCAAAAAAGGCAGCAGCAGTAACCATTCAGCCTCTTGATATCATTGGTGTTGATGCAGCAATTCTTTTCTCAGATATCTTGGTTGTTCCTGATGAGATGGGAATGGATCTAAGTTTTGTTAAAGGAGAAGGTCCAAAATTCTCAGACCCTATTAGGGATCAAGAAGATCTTGACAGGCTTACCGGTGGCGAAGAGGCAGCAGACAAACTACTCTATGTGTATGAGACTATTAGGCTACTCAGAGAGCAACTCGATGGGCGTGGTGACGAGAAAGCACTCATTGGCTTTACTGGTGCACCGTGGACACTGGCAACCTATATGATTGAGGGGAAAGGGACAAAGACTTATGATGTTTGTAAAAAGATGATGTACTCCAATCCTAAATTGCTTCACAGTATCCTTGCTAAAGTGACAGAAGTGGTCAAGTATTATATGCTTAAACAGATTGAATCAGGTATTGATGTAGTACAGATATTTGACAGTTGGGCAGCAGCAATAGAGCCAAGCAAGTATGACGAGTTTAGCTGGAAATATATGGTAGAAATTGCCAATTTCCTTAAAGAAAAACATCCTGAAGTACCTATTATCATGTTCCCCAAAGGGATCACTGCGTTTATTGAACGTGGATTGGTTTATGGTAATTTTGATGTAATGGGTATTGATTGGGGAACCCCGATGACAATGGCAAAAGAGAAACTTGGAGACAAATATGTGCTTCAAGGAAATATGGAACCTTGTCGTCTCTACTCAAAAGAGGCTACTACAGAATGTGTTGAAGCCATACAGGATATCATGGGAGGCAAGCGCCATATTTTTAACCTTGGACATGGCATACTCCCAGATGTTCCAGTAGAAAATGCAATACATTTTATTAAAGAATGCCAGAGGATAAGTGGTAGAAATTAGATGCCAAATATTATCTTTGGTCCCATCTCTTCCCGTCGATTTGGAAAATCCCTTGGTGTTGACCTAAGTCCAGGAAAGAAACAATGTAATTTTGATTGTCTTTATTGTGAACTTAGTCCTGCCAAAACAATGGTACAACAAGATGAAGTACTTTCGGTAGAAGAGATTATTGCTTCTATCAAGAAAGGACTTGAAGGGCATGAAGACATTGATGTTTTAACTGTCACTGCCAATGGAGAACCAACGCTCTATCCAAATATTTCTGAGCTCATTGACGCAATCAATAAGATTAAAGGTAATACAAAAACGCTTATTCTTTCCAATGCTTCAACCATCAATAGTTCTAAAGTGCAAGAGGCATTACTAAAATTTGATGAAGTAAAACTATCACTCGATTGTGCAACACAAAAGTGTCTTAAGAAGCTTGATCGCTCTCATAGCGGTATCGATGTTGAGCATATCAAGTTGGGAATGTTAACATTTAAAGACAAGTATCATGGATCGATGATTATAGAGATACTTGTAGTGAAAGATTTGAATGATTCCAAAGCAGAGATAGAGCAATTAAATAACTATCTGATGAAATTACGCCCTGCACGCATTGATATTGGTACTGTAGATCGTCCTCCAGCATTTGATGTTAAGTCAGTTAGCTATAAGGAACTATTGTCCATTAGTCACCTTTTTGATGCATCACTACCAATTCATATTGTTTCTCGAAAAAAAGCAGAAGTCAACCCCTCTACCTATACACAAGAGGAGATACTTCAGACCCTTTCAATGCGCCCTTTAACAGAAGAAGATATATGTGTATTATTTGACGAAGAGAGCCAGAAGAGGTTTGAGATATTAAAATCTGAAGGAAGGGTCATTTCTGTCAATATAGTCGGGGTAATTTTTTACAAAAAGGCTTTAGAGCCTTGACTTTAAAGGACTTTTTCTCTATAATCCCATTCACAAATTCGATTGTTCCGGCATAGCTCAGCGGTAGAGTAGATGACTGTTAATCATTTGGTCCCAGGTTCGAATCCTGGTGCCGGAGCCACTTTTTATGTAGATGCACTCGTAGCTCAGCTGGATAGAGCACCCGCCTTCTAAGCGGGCGGTCTCAGGTTCGAATCCTGACGGGTGTACCACCTTTTATTGTTGTTAAGATAATCACCAGTTCAAAGTGTAACGGTATCTGTTACTACCAAATATGGTATCCAATAGACTTGGTAATTTTCGATATGTGCGATTTGGTATTCCTACAAGTGATCACTATATCTTGCATATTATTAGTAGCTCAATGGTAGTGCAGGTGCCCTCTGTTTATCAAATAGCACCCTCATTTAAAAAGTTATAATCTTTATCAGTTTTATTCTGGATCTCTATAATATGCAGGTTGGAGACTATTTTGAACAGGAGAGAACTTATCTACTAGTCTTAGGAAACCATGAGAATCCTGTGGATACAATATATACTGTTACTATTTACAACATTAGTCTACCATAATTCTTTTTGATAAGGTTTGTTTGCCATATCCTACTTAGAGATAAGCCATAAAAATATTTATAGATGTATTAGTTTATTCTTATCTTTATAGATAAAATAATCAATTAAAATGAATATAAAAATAGTTATTTTTAAAAATAGATACATTATTTCTTTGTTAGCTTTCAATATAACCTAGGTTTACTTAATATAAAATACTATAGTTGAATATATAGGAGTTTAGAATGAATATTTTAGTGACTGGAGGTGCTGGATATATTGGATCACATACCTCACTCCTTCTTTTGGAAGCTGGACATAAAGTGATTGTCCTTGATAATTTCAGTAACTCATCTAGTGAAAGTATTAAGAGAGTAGAGGAGATTACTGGAAAACCTATTGTACTCGTAGAGGGCGACATAAGGAACCAAAATGAGCTTGAAGTACTCTTCTCTTCTTATGAGATTGATATTGTAATTCACTTTGCTGGGCTTAAGGCAGTGGGTGAGTCCGTTGAAAAACCAATGAAGTATTATGAGACAAATGTTTATGGTACAGTACAGTTGTGCAAAGTGATGGCAGAGCATGGGTGTCGATCTATTGTATTTAGTTCATCTGCAACGGTTTATGGTGATCCTCATTCAGTTCCTATTAAAGAAGATTTTTCATTACATCCTACCAACCCCTATGGTAGAACCAAACTGATGATTGAAGAGATGCTACGCGATCTATATATTTCAGACAATCAGTGGAAGGTGATACTGCTTCGCTACTTTAATCCAGTAGGAGCACATGAGTCTGGTAAAATAGGTGAAGATCCAAATGATATCCCCAACAACTTAATGCCCCTTATTGCTCAGACTGCAGTAGGTAAACGTGAAAAAATTTCTATATTTGGAAATGACTACAATACGCATGATGGTACAGGAGTACGGGACTATATTCATGTGATGGATTTGTCAGAAGGACACCTTAAGGCACTTGAAAAGATTGGTAATATGAATGGTGTTCTCACCATTAATTTAGGAACTGGACGAGGGTATTCTGTATTTGATATGGTTAAAACTTTTGAAAAAGTATCTGGAAAAGAGATACCTTATGTTATTGCACCAAGACGCAGTGGAGATATTGCCCAATGCTATGCTGACCCAAGTTATGCAAAAGAGGTACTTGGCTGGGAGGCAGAAAAAGGCATTGAAGAGATGTGTGAAGATACTTGGCGGTGGCAAAGTATGAATCCAAGAGGGTATCATTAAATTAGATGCCTAGCCCGATTTCATAAGTCTATTGCTTACCTTTTTTGTAGCTATTTATATAAGTTCAGTTTTTGGTTTCCCCATCAATCCACCGCAAGTAATCTGGCTTGGCATCATCTATAATAAACATTAGTATTTCAGGAACATCATAGGTGTGGATTTTTTCTATTGTTTCTTTAATCTCTGCAAAGAGTGAAACGTTTGTTTTGATTTCAAGGCGTATCTCTTTGCTTGTAATGATTTTGCCTTTCCATCGATAAGAACTCTCAATAGATGAGACCTGTACACAAGATACAAGTTTTTCTTGTAGTAGGGTTTGTGTAATCAGATCTGCATTCTCTTGATTGTCTGTGGTTGTTGTGACCATACAGTAGTTAGATGCACCCATGTTCCACCTTTTCAATCAAGTCTTTTACGGCAGTTTCAATCATATTGTAAACCTTTTCAAAACCTTCAAATCCATTAAAAAAATAGGGATCTGGCACATCCTCCCCTCCGTGACTACCAAAATCACCAAGTAGGTAGATATTTTGAAACCCCATTATTTCTAGATCATTTCGGTTCTGTTTATCTAGGGCAACAATATAATCAAATTTGTACTGGTCACTTTGCGTGACAGGTCTTGATCTTTGTGATGAGATATCAATATTGTGCTGTTGTGCTACTTCAATAGAGTGTTTGCAAGGTGCCTCACCTTTATGCCACTCACTGGTTCCTGCAGAGTCAATTTCAATTGTTTTTTGAGATTTCTGAATAAGATAGTGATGGGCAATTCCCTCAGCAAGTGGACTGCGACAAATATTTCCAAGACAGACAAATAAGATACGCTTCATCCCGCCCCCTCTTAGTTCAATTAAGGTATTTTAGTATAATTTATCCTAAAAAAGAGAGAATACTGGAGAAACATAAATAATGGTCTAGCCCCCTCTGTTGACTGTCCTTAAACGTTGCTCTCATTTATTACTAAAAACAGGTACAATCATAAAACTTTAAGGTAGGGATAGAGTATGAAGATAAATGTTATTATTGTTGATAAAAAAGGGAAAGATGGGCTATATGCACCACTGATAGAGCACTATAAAAAGATTGCAAAACCATTTGCAAAAATTGATGTCATAGAGTGCTTTGACAAAGAGATTGCTAAAGCACATGATATCTCTCCCAAGGCAGCACAGAAGGCATATTCTGAAGCAATGGAGCAGTACCTTCTTGGTAGTTTTAATATTGCATTAAACCCTTCATCAAAAGAGGTAGATAGTTTTGATGTTGCAAACCTGCTTAAGGATAGAAGTAGTATAAACTTTTACATTGGCGGTGCATACGGCTTTGAGAGCAATTTTTTAAGTAAATGTAATAAAGCCATATCATTTGGTAAAATAACACTTTCACATAAACTGGTTAAGATTGTACTACTCGAACAGATATTTAGGGGTTTGGCAATTAACAATAATCATCCATATCATAAATAGGAAAATGAGCATGTTGACACAAAAAGAACTGGAGATATTCAAGGGTAAATTACTTGATAGGAGAGTACAGATTGAAAAGAATCTTATAGGAACGGCACAGGAGCTTGATGGCATGAGAGAATTAGAACTCAATGATGAGGGTGATTATGCCGCAGCTTCGGCAGAAAGTATAGTAGATGGTGCAATCTTGGATAAACAACGAAAAGAATTAGCAGAAATTGATTTGGCTTTGGATAAAATAAACAACGAAACCTACGGTATTTGTGAAATGTGTGAAGAGCCAATAGGGCGTGCGCGTCTTGAGGTCAAAAATTTTGCACGTTTTTGTATTGTTTGTAGGGAGATTAGCGAAAAAGAAGAACAGTAAACCTGTTAAAAGGAGTAGATATGAGAATCAGGTTATATATATTCGTGGCACTGCTATTGATAGGGGTCACGGGTGTATCGACACAGATGATTAACCCAAATCATTTTTCAATAGAGGTTATGGGGCTTCATTTTGATTTTCCTATAGCAGTATGGATTGTATTGCCAATGCTTCTTCTTCTTCTTTTTACAGTAATACACATGTTTTACCATAGTCTTAAAAACTATTTTGAAGCAAAGAAGTGGTCACACGACATTCAAACACTTGAAGATGCGTTCTACTGGTCACTTATGCATGAGCCTAAAGAGCAGAAATATATGGTTGATGAGATAAAGAGGTTAGCAGTCATTCTTAGCAAATCAACGATTGATATGGTTGATAATGTGGAAGGGATGAGTGATAGGCTTGTAGGCGCTACAAGTAGCCTTAATAGAATTAAGCATGGTGAGTATGTAGACCTTAAAGAACATAAACTTGCAAGGGTATTTAATGAGGGGAATCCTCACCTTATACAAAATTGTCTCAATCGCCTTAAAGATGATTTAAACTTTGTAGAAGAGGTGATCAATCTTCCTTCAAGTTTTTCACAGATCATACAGCAGGAGGCATTAAAGATTTTTGCTACCAAAGTAACATTTTTTAAAGCACGAAAATATGTAAAAATATTTGATGTTAAAAACTTCATGGTTATGCTTAATCGTGCAACAGAAGATAAAGATTTGGGTCTGAGTGCAGATATGTTAAATGAGTTTGTAGCAGTTTTACAGCTTTCATGTAGTGACTATATTCATATTGCCAAAGTAACCAAAAAAATATTTTCTCCTGATGAGAACTTAGCACTTTTCCGAGACTACCAACAAGAGACTCCCAAGGCACAAAATGCCTACCTTTATCTACTTTTTGAATATGAACTACTCGATAAAATTGAAGCATATTTTGAAGAGCATGAAGTACATGAGTTTGTAAAGTATCGCGCACTTTTTGAATTAAAAAAACAGGACAAAGGATTTAAGCTAGAAGATTTAATCGATACAGAGTCGATTTGTAAAAATATCTAAAGCAGATATGCCTAAACTTGATTTTACCAAACCTTTCTATGCTCTAGCCCCACTAGCAGGATTTACGGATCTTCCTTTCCGCTCTGTTGTTAAAAAGTTTGGGGTTGACCTGACTGTCTCAGAGATGATTAGCTCTAACGCACTGGTATACAAGAGCAAAAAAACATACCGCATGTTGGAAAAAGCACCTTCAGAAGACCCATACAGTATTCAGATTGCAGGTAGTGATCTTGAGGTGATTCAAAAAGCAGTTGAAATTATTAATGAAAAAGAAGGGGTAAGTGTTATTGACCTTAACTGTGGCTGTCCTGCTCCCAAGGTGGTCAATAATTTACAGGGATCCTCCTTGCTAACCAATCTCTCACAGATGGGAAAGGTGATTGAAACCATCAAGAAATACTCTACCAAGGAGTACACTTCTGTTAAAATGCGTTTGGGTTTCAATGAAAAGAATCATATTCAAATTGCCAAAGTGGCTGAGGATGCTGGGGCAGATTATATTGCTGTACATGGGCGAACCAGGGCAGGTCGATATAAGGCTGCTGTTGATTATGATGCTATCAAAGAGATCAAAGAGGCTGTTGCAATTCCAGTGATTGCCAATGGCGATATTGACTCCCCTCAAAAGGCACAGTGGGTCTTGGAATATACTGGTGTAGATGGAATCATGATTGGTCGTGCCGCCATTAAGGCACCATGGATCTTTTCCCAGATTAAAGAGAAGATGAATGAACCTAGTTCAGAACTTATTAAAAATGTAGTACTTGAGCATTTTGACCAAATGATCTCTTATTATGACAAGTATGGTGCAATTATTTTTAGAAAAAACCTGCACGGATATTCAAAAGCAGGCTATCAAGGTGCTTCAGAATTTAGAGATACCATTAATCGCATTGAAGACCCTAAGCAGATGCGAGAGGTCATAGAAACATTCTTCTCCCAAAAATTTTTCTATGAAGATTGATATATATCAAAACCCTTTATGGGGAGATTGATTATAATCCTTTTTAAAAACAAGGCTATGCATGCTATTTATACTCATTAAAACCATCCACCTCTTTGCTGCATTTATCTATGGTGGTTTTCTCATTACAGACAATCTATTTTGCAATAAGATTAAAAAAACATTTAGTGAGGATGAGCACAAACATATACGTGAATCTTTTATGAAATATGTAAGAAAAGTTGTACCACCAAGCCTTATTGTAGCAGTATTGACAGGACTTTATCTAATCTCACAAGTATATGGTCCAATAGATCCAAAGCAGGGACTTACATGGTTTCAGGGTATTTTGGCACTCAAGGCTTTTTTGGGAATATGGCTTGGGCTGAGAGGTTTTTTGCAGGTTTATGTGGGCATACAACCTTTTGTATTTAAAAGTCATGTCCTTCCATTTGCTTTTGTAATCACAATAATTTTTCTTTCTCAATTTATGTATCTCCCGGTTCAATAAAAAATTACGCTACAATCTCCTATCTTTTTTGGAGTAGTATGATGTTTATTGAATTGGTACCTGTTGGCATATTCATAGGCACAATGTCTGGTTTCTTTGGTGTTGGTGGAGGGATGATCCTTGTGCCCATTCTTTTGGCCATAGGATTTGAGATTAAAGATGCCATTGGGATCTCCATAGTTCAGATGACATTCTCTTCTATTTTTGGTTCTTACCTGAACTATAAAAAAGGTTCACTCATCATAGGTGAGGGGATCTTTGTCGGGCTTGGTGGTTTTGGTGGTGGCTACATTGGTGGTTATGTCACAGAGCACATTCCAGATACTGCGTTGCAGTTTACATTTCTGGGCTTGCTTCTCTTTGCTCTTTTTAGGCTCTTTTTCTCCAAAAACCATCATGATGATACCCAAACCAAGACACTCAACAAAGGCTTACTTTTTACCATAGGTTTGGGGATTGGTATTTTCTCTATTACACTAGGGATTGGTGGCTCCATCATCTTAACACCACTTTTAGTAGGGCTTTTGCACTACCCCATCAAAAAGGCAGTCTCAGCTGGGCTTTTCTTTGTAGTATTCTCTTCCATCGCAGGGATGATAAGCCGTTTGAGCACCGGAACCATAGACTTTGGCAATGGGTTGGTGGTGGCAATATCTCTTGTAGGTGTGGCACTGGGTATTTGGCTTAAGACCACGTTACTTTAAAAACCATAAGATGGCACTGTTGGTGTTGTATGTGTTTGCGTTAGGGATGTTAGTGAAAGATGTGGTTTTAACAGTCAGAAGTTGAAATAGTTTTCCGTTAAGAATTAAACTTTCTCTCAAGGTTTTGTTATGTGTTTAGTCATATGCCTGTTGCCGATGTTTAAAATCAACTACCGCAATAATAGTTTTTCATTTTTTATCAAATAAAAAGTCGGTAATTGCCAACTCTATATCTATAATAGCCTTCTAGTACGCCTTTTAACTTTTATATTTGTTCCATAGTGTGGATTCTCGTAACTGAGGATACAAAATTTTCTATTTTTGTATATAATTTTTTTATCTATTGTGGTCTTTATTTTTAAAAATGTCTTAGTTTCTGCAATTTGATATTTAGATATTTTATAATCACCATTTTTAAATCATCTAAACAATTCATTAAATTTTCAACTGAAAGCTCTTTATCATTGGAAATTTCTTGTATCTCATCATTTTCGACAAACTGTGAAGATGTCAAATACTACAGTGATATGTTTTTACAATATACCTTTAAGTTTAGCAGAATTACTCGTAACTTCAAGTACAAAGTACATTTTATTTTTATTTTCTTGATCATCTAATGCATGTTTACTTAAATTGTTTACAATTATTTCAATAGTTCTTTATCTTTTATAGATTCATAATTCAAAAAGGTATTGGTCTTCCTTCTTTTTGGAATATAAATACGTCCCATATAAGTATTTACATTGTAACTGAAATATAACGCCCCCTTCTATTTTTTCTTCTGGACTTATAAGGTCTTCTTTTAAATGGGCATAAGTATCCATTGACAATGAAGAAGATATTGGCAATAATGTGTCATTAATCATAGCACTGATTGTTGCTTTAGTTGCTGTTCCTGTTTGATATATTGGTCTATGCATTTCTTTAATAGAAAAGAACACTTTTCTATTATTGAATCAAGTTGATGCTGTTTAATTTTGGTAATTTTTTATTTTTGATTCTTCATATAGTTTTCCAAGTGTTTATCATAGTCTACATGTACTAAACTTTCAGAAGTATAATCATATGCAGAATAAATATGTCCTAAGATGTGTCTTTTGGGGCTGTACCTAAGCCATACAGTACTGTACAAAATAGGCTGCTGTCATTTTCCAACTACCATCTTCTGATGGTAATGAATAATTTCTGCATTCTTTAAGATGGAGATTGTGTGATAACTTGATTATTTAATATTAAATGTGTGGTAAGAGCAGGGATCTTTGAAACCCAGTAAGTGCTTGTGCAATATCCTTATAAATCAATTCTATGATTGTCTGAACTATTACCTTCGAATGATATTGTAGAATTT
The DNA here is from genome assembly GCA_020525365.1 of Sulfurovum sp. Lineage (NCBI taxonomy): Bacteria > Pseudomonadati > Campylobacterota > Epsilonproteobacteria > Campylobacterales > Sulfurovaceae > Sulfurovum > Sulfurovum sp. Next base: position 639,971 of record JAIZOF010000001.1, read on the forward strand.
TACTATATCTATCAAATATATTCCTTTTTAGAATTATAGATAATGGTCAGAGTATAGAAATGGTGACCTTCCCTCGTTCCATCCATCCTCAGTGAAAGGGATACATGAAAAAATTATAACCAAATAAAGGCATTATTGTCCTACTATGCGCTCTCATGCAGAAGCAACAGGGCGAGGAGGTGGAAATGGAGAGATTTTGTAATTTAGGCTCTTGTATGCATTCCCACACCGAGGACGGATAAGAATGAAAAAACCCTTTAGGCTTCTTTTTGAACCCTCAACCGTACATAATCTAACACTATCCACTCTTCTTCACTATAAATCTCACTTTTTTAAAATATCTCTACACTCTATTTTAAATATCTCAAAATCCTCACGGCTTAAATGCTCCGAGTAATGCCGATGGCAAATATATCTAACCAGTTGACGATGTCATTCATGGAATTGTGGAGTCTAGGGGATAAGTTCAGCATAGCTTGCCAGCCCTCAGACTCTAACAATGCCGTGTACTCCTCCACACTAGAGAGGAAAGTACCAAGGGTTTCAAATACTCCCCACGTGGGATGAGTATCAAATACCTTTTGCATAGCAGAGACGACGATACATATTACCCACACCTCTCCAAACTCGGCTGTAAACGTCCACCATTTTTAAGCGATTTTGCTATGTTTTTACAGCAGACCTGGCATCCCACTTACCCAATGCAAAGTGGCGTGGAAACCTGCATCAATTCATTTTCATAAAGGCAATGCCGTAACAGAGACAACATAAGCCTCAACTCCTTGCTTTACAAGCCTCTATCATCTCTGCACTCATATCTACCCAATGACTTTTGCCTCTACGCTCCTATCTCAACTTGGCTAAAGTACCCTCTCACACCCCGCATCGTATAGTCTCACCCTTTGGGGTCAAGTAAATCTACCACAGGCAATGCCAACTGTGAGACAAAATCCGTATGTTTGTTTGTGAGTTTTTGGATTCCATTTGGTTTGTTTTGTTTTATATTTTCATTTTGCTCTCCTTTTCCCTTGTTTCGAGGAGGGATGGGAATGAGAGATAAATTTCCACTAGATATTTATTGACCACTCTGTTTGTTAGCACATGCCCTCTTAATAGTTTTGCAATAATAACTCTCTTTTAAAAAGTTCAGGAACTACTACCTCTTAAAGGAAAAAAGTTACTAGATTGTACTTTTTCTTTTATTTGCCTATAAACTTTTCTTGCGGCACTTAAACTATCTTTTTGATATAGTCAACAATATTTAAAAGGTCTTCTTTTGCATTTGAAGTCCATTTAACTTTAATTTACTAAGGGATTAGCTAAACAAGAGCTAAAAACATCTTCTGAGTCATAGAAGATGTCCACTTCTAATATCTTTTTCTGCAAATGAAAGAAAGCTTCATGATAGCAGAGCATTTTCATATCTTAACTCTTTGGATCTTGTATAACAGCTAGCTTCACCATTTTATTGTGATTATCATAGATCTATGAGTTTCATTGATATATTTTAGAACATCATTTAACTCTACTTTTAGATAGGTAACAGGTTTTATATCATCTACAACCATTTGCATAAAATCTCCTTCCAGTCTCCTTTTATTGTAGTATTAAATTAAGACTTAATGTGCTAATGTGATGCCAATGGTCGAATGGCCAATAAATTTCTGCTAGGTAATTTTATCGGTTACTCTATTTTGTTATGTCTTTTTAGTAAGTTTGTACTCAGAATTTTAACAACATCTTTGGAAGAATATCGTCAAGGTTTTCAACATCTTTATCGGTAAGTTCGATTAACTTAAAATTATATTTCTGGTAATCTCCTTTTTTTCTTTGCTTTCCTTCTTGCATACTTAGGATCATTTCAAAGCCCAAAATTCAATATATACTTTTCCTGTAGAATATAAAAATCACAATAAATTTCTTCTTCAATAGGTAGTTTTCTTTCGTAGCATGTGTGCAAGATTTCTGCCATGTAAAGCCAATTATCTGTAACATTTCAGATTTACTCTAACCATATGTCCATCACACAATCGCTCTATGTTTTGCTACTCGCTTTTCTCGAAAATTTGAATCTCTAGAATCATCAATTTTCTTTTGAATGCTCTTCCACTTCTAAATTACTTTGCACATTATTGATATAAAAAGTATTATTTTTAAAGTGATTCATCATTCAACATAAAGTATTCCATTTTGATTATTTTCTTTTTGAATACCTCCAATTTTAGTTCCAAGTAGTGTTGTGTCCAACCTTTTAAATATTTTCAATAAATCAATCTCTGATAAGATTAAGTTGATTTTCTCGCTGTGGACCATATTTATTGCCTATTTTTTGTAGAAGAAAAAAACTCTTTTCCTTGTATTAGTTGTTTGGAATTTCTATATTCGTTCCAAGCAATATGGTCTCTCCAAACTTTAGGTGATTTTCATAGCACCACTATTCTGTATACCTAAATCAATTCATTATAGCCTTTTTCATCTTTGATAATATATTTTCTTTGCTAATAAAAAGTTCATCAGTTGTGACGTTTGCTCATCGATAGCACAGCTATGAAATGAATATTTGTTTTATTTTTATTATTCTCTCCTGATTTAAATTTATTTATTTCAGCTTGATTGCCTTTTTTTGCCTTACGTAGAGACAGATCACCACCACATTTTGGACAAGACTTTTTATTCTCTTTTTCTTTAACAATATTTTTACATATTTTTTATGTTCTTGGTTTTGTTTTAAAGAACGGAGCAAGTTGTCTTGATTCTATTGAATCAATAATTTCTGAAACTTCTTTTTGTGAAAATACTTTCTCTTTTTGATTTAATATAATCAATATAGCTAATACCATACTTTACATTTTTAGGCATTTGGGTTTAAATGTACTATCATACGGTAAACACAATAACTGAAAATATTTTATTGGATGATATATATTTAATGCGTCTTGAATGGTTTGATATGTTTATAATTTTGATGAAGTGGATTTTGAAATTTATTGGTGTGTTTGTAAATTTTTGAGTCAATATTTTTGCTTTTCATCACCAAATATCCATCCTTTCATATTTTTGTTTCGACTACAAAAATGTATATTCTGGCACAATGATATGGTCTATTTGTGTGGTACCACCTTCGATTGGAAGTGTTACATTTTTATGAGATAGTATTTATTTTTATCAGAGTCTCTCAATTTTGCGGCAATATTCACTAGAAGTCACCAGCTTCTCCTTTTCCTGTCGGTGTTCTAAAATACTACTACTAAAATCATTGAGCAAATACCATAATTGTAACAATGGTTCTAAAATTGTTGATATGTTTACTATGGCTTATGTCCTTTTGGTCGTTTAACGTTGCAAATGCTGTTAGTAAAAGTGATGACGAAGGAGTGGTACTTTTGCTGTCGAGTGCATTTGCCTTGTTGTATTCTTTTTAGTTTAGACCTGACAAAATTGCATTTTCTATACGCTCGAAAGCATTTTGATACCCTTGCATCAAGTATTGGTGTGTCTTGCCGATCTGATTGACCACCATCATATGATATTTTATTACGGGTAACAAAGTTCAAGCGTACTTTTGTAATTTTCCGATTTTTCTACAAATGCTGTTGCAGATGTTTGAGAAAGCATTTGATATTCCGAGCAAAGAACATAGAAACAACATCGCTGTTAATGCACTTTCTGCCATAATTAGTCGTATCTTTGTCTGCACTTCTGACCGTATAACCCAAATCTTGGAGACCGATAGAACACTTGAAAAAAAACAATACCTTTCCCTGTTTATATTCACGTGTTTGCAAGCTTTGTATTTCTAATGGTGTTAATGTAGGTGGTGCTGAATTCATACTTTAGCCTGTCAACTTACCCTGCTCCAGCCAGTGGCTATAAATTTGATAGTTTTCATTTTTTCTCTAGAAATTAGATGTTCTGCTTCTGAAATCAGTGACAATGTCCCTGCTGTTAAATTTAATAATCAATTAACTGATCATTCTTGAGCTACTTTCGAAACCCGATGCATTGCCTGACTGACCAGCCAAAATTATTGTCCAGTACCAGATTGACTGGATAATTGGAAGCTTGTGCCGTTCTTTGTAGAATCCATACTTCGCATTCCATCCCTTGTTGTAATATTTGGTGATCCAAAGTTTCCAATACCTCTGCTTTTGTTGTCTTCAGTCACTAAATTCATTTGAATATTACCTTGCGTAAGCTGGGAGTTACGTTCAGTTAGTGGCTTAGGTTCCGATACGCATCCAACAAGCATTATGCCAACATAAACTCAACAAAAGAAATTGATTTTCCCATAAGACATCACCTCCATTTCGATCGTTAAAGTTATTGTTGCAATTTGACTATGAATAACTATATATTCAAGAAGGAAAGTATAGGCATTTTATCATAAAAACTATGTTTAACATAATAATTAATAAAAAATATTCTGATATATGTATACAAATATGTCAATTTAAAATCTTTTACCCTTTCCTCAGAAAAACCATAACAATCATATTACTTGCACCCCTTGATGCATTAAGATAAATATATACAGTCAAAAGATGTATAGTGTAAATACCCATTGAATACTAGAGACCAATATTAGTTAATTATCTATAATTCCAAATTAATTTCTCAACAAGGCAAAGAGCAAAAGTATGGCAACAAAACAAGATATGATCCATGTCTATGGCGCAAAGAATAACCTCAAAATATTGATATCTCTATTCAAGAATGAACTAGTAGTCATTACCGGCATCTCTGGTTCCGGGCAAATCAACATTGGCATTCTCTACCCTCTACGCGGAAGGGCAACGTCGTTATATTGAGTCACTTTCAAGCTATGCGGCAGTTTTTAGGACGTGTAGGTAAGCCTGATGTTGACAAGATAGAGGGACTCACACCTGCCATTGCCATTGACCAAAAGACCACCTCTAAAATCACGTTCAACAGTAGGAACAATCATAAGAAATCTATATTTATTTACGCCTACTCTTTGCAAGAGTGAGGAAACAATACTGCCATCAGTGTAAAAACCTATCTCTTCCATGAGTGCGACAGATATTATTGAAGAGGTGCTACGTTTGTTTCCTGAAGGGCAAAATTGGTTATTATGGCACCATTGGTTAAAGAAAAAAGGCACCTTTGCTGATAATGCTAGAATCACTGCGTCACAAAGTATGTACGTGCAATGATCAATGGAGTGATGGTGCGTTTAGACGATGAAATCGAGCTAAGTAAAACCAAAACATACCATCAAAGTGGTTTATTGATCGTGTTGTGGTCAAAGAGGAGAGCCGAGACCGGAATTGGGCAGGATGTGAAAGGCACTTGAGAGCTGCAGGGAGATGGGTGGAGTACTGAACCACGAAGTGTTAGGGCTTGATCGCAAGGACTATCACTACTCCGAACATTTGGCATGTGTTTTGACTGTAAAGCTCAGTTTTGAGCCGTTGGAGCCTGTGAGCTTCTCTTTTAGCTTCACCCAGGTGCCTGTCCTGCCTGTGACGGGTTGGGGGATCCGCTATGCCATAGACCTTAAAAGGTAATAGACCAAGAACTAAGCACTATCGACAAAGGTGCTGTAAAAATTATGTATGGCTTCAACAAGTTACTACACCCAAGAGTTTCTTAATGCATTCTGTGAGCAGAATGGCAGTGACACATCAGTTATTATGGTGAACGAGCATCAGCAAAAGGCGATACTCTATGGTACCAGCGGAGCTCTATGGTGGACTTTGCATGGAACGTCATAGCTCAAACGTGAATGGCCAGGAGATTGGTGAAGTTTGCTACGACATGTTCAAAGATGAAAGGATATGGTGGTATGTATTTGAAAGGTATGTGATAAGTGTGATGGATATCGCTTGCATCCACGCTCTTTGGCAGTTAAGATAGAGGTACAGTATTGCTGATATTATTGATATGCCTATTGAGGAGGGGCTATGCCTATTTTGCTGATGGAAAAAACTTTTTACACTTGAGGCGAACAGCAAAACAGATTGCTGAGTCCATGCTAAAGGAGATTAAGGGCGTCTCTACTTTCTGTATGATGTTGGTCTTGGATACATTACACTTAGCCGTGATGCACGGCTCTGCTATCTCAGGGTGGGCACAACGTATCCGTATTGCTTCACAGATTGGTTCGGGGCTAACAGGGGTGATGTATGTGCTTGATGAACCAAGCATTGGGCTACATGAGCGTGATACAATGAAGCTTATACGAACCCTCAACTCACTCAAAGAAAAAGGCAACTCTGTTATTGTCGTTGAGCATGACAAAGAGACCATTATGGCAGCAGATTATATTGTCGATATTGGTCCTGGGGCAGGGGCATTTGGTGGTGAAGTGGTATTTGCTGGCACTCAAAAGAAACTACTCAAAGCCAAGACACTGACTGCACAGTATCTTAATGGTAAGAAGGAGATAAGCTATGCCCATGACCGTCCTCAGGAGACGTGGATAGAGATTAAAAATGTGACACTTAACAATATTGAGTGTCTTAATGTGCGTATCCCACTCCATAACTTTGTTTGCATTACAGGGGTAAGCGGTTCAGGAAAATCATCATTGATTCTTCAGACCCTGCTACCAGTGGCACGTGAACTGCTTAACCATGCCAAGAAGGTCAATAAGGTTGATGGCGTAGAGATTAATGGATTAGAACAACTTGATAAGGTAATCTACCTCGATCAAAGCCCCATTGGACGTACTCCGCGCTCCAATCCTGCAACCTATACAGGCATTATGGATGAGATTCGTAAACTCTTTTCCCAAACCAAAGAGGCAGAGTTGCGTGGCTACAAAATAGGGCGTTTCTCCTTCAATGTCAAGGGTGGGCGTTGTGAAAAGTGTCAAGGAGATGGGCAGATTAAGATTGAGATGCACTTTTTGCCTGATGTGCTTGTAGAGTGCGATACGTGTCATGGCACACGCTACAATGCCCAAACACTTGAAGTACGCTATAAGGGCAAGTCAATCTCTGATGTACTCTCCATGAGTGTGGCAGAAGCATTAGGGTTTTTTAAAGCCATTCCTGCCATTGCTTCCAAGCTCTCTACGTTAGCAGCAGTGGGACTTGACTATATTACACTTGGACAAAACGCAACAACGCTCTCAGGGGGTGAGGCGCAACGTATCAAACTAAGCAAGGAACTTAGTCGAAAAGATACAGGTCGTACACTCTATGTGCTTGATGAGCCAACTACAGGACTGCATTTTTCTGATGTAGATAGGCTAACAGGGGTATTGCACCACCTTGTCCATCTTGGTAATTCGGTGATGGTTATTGAGCATAACCTCGATATGGTAAAGAATGCAGATTATATTATAGATATGGGACCTGAAGGGGGGAACAAAGGTGGATTGATTATTGCAGAAGGGTCTCCTGAAAAACTTGCAGCCGAACATAAGACAACAGGTTCATATACGGGTGAATATCTTGCAAAAGAGTTAGCCTAGCCTCAAAGGTCACAAGCTACTTGACGATGATGGAACGATAAAGCAAAGGTCTAACAGACTATTGGCTAAAATAGTAAAAAAGAGGGTATTTTTATTGAAAACAATCACCATTATTGACACATTCGGATTCTTTTTTCGTGCCTACTATGCACTTCCTCCATTACGTAACTCTGAAGGGTTCCCTACAGGGCTATTAACAGGTTTCATCAATCTTGTCGATTCGTTACATCGTAATCATGCAACAGACTATCTGGTCTTTGCACTTGACAGCAAGGGACCAACGTTTAGAAATGAGATTTATCCAGCATATAAAGCCAACAGGGAGTCACCGCCCCAAGAGCTGATTGAGCAGCTGCCCATAGCAATTGAATGGATTGAGAAAATGGGATTTGCCAATCTCTCTGAAGAGGGCTTTGAAGCAGATGATATTATCACGACTGTAACAAAATTTGCTAGAGAGCAAAATATGAAGGTAACGATTGTATCACACGACAAAGACCTTTATCAGCTTATAGATGACACACAAGTGGTGATGTATAATCCCATTGACCAAAAAGAGGTTGACGAAGAGGCATGTGTAAAAAAGTTTGGGGTATCCCCTGAGGATTTCATTAACTTTCAAGCAATTGTTGGAGACAGCTCTGACAATGTGCCTGGGGTTAAAGGTATTGGGGTTAAGGGTGCGGCAAAACTTATCAATGAGTATCATACACTTGAAGCAATCTATGCCGACATAGAAAATGCAGGCACCCCACGTATTCAGCAATTACTACTTGAGAGCAAAGAGAGTGCTTTTCTCTCTCGCAAATTAGTGCAGATGCGCGATGATGTCTATGATTTTCTAGATCTCTCTCAATAGTGAAGAGGATGCTGTAGAGGCGTTAAGAAAGCTAATGCAATGTCGTGTCATTGGACAGAACCTTAAGTTTGATCTTTCACTACTCTATAATCGTTATAATCAGGAGGAGATTGTCCCGTTTGCAGATACGATGATTATGGCATGGCTTTCTGATCCTGGGCGTAAAGTAGGGCTGGATGCCTTAGCACGGAAATTCTTTAAATATGAGATGAAACCCTTCAAGGAGATGGTCAAGAAAGGAGAGAATTTTTCTTCTGTTGCTATTGCAGAAGCAACCTTCTATGCAGCCGAAGATGCATGGATGACTTTTCTGCTCTATGGCGCCATTCAAAAGAAGATGGAGCTTGGTTCGCTGACTCACTTGCTTCAAGAGGCTAAACAGGTGGAGTATCTTTTTATCAATGTTCTTATTCGTATGGAGCAGCTTGGCATTAAGGTTGACCAGCCACTCTTGGAGGTACTTCAGGGTGAGTTGAGTAAAGAGCTTGCATTGTTGACAGAACAGATATACGCACTGGCAGAAACAGAGTTCAATATCCGCTCAACCCAGCAACTTGGGGTAGTACTTTTTCAGCAACTTGGGCTTCAGGGAGGCAAGAAGACCAAGACAGGTTATAGTACCAATGAAGCAGTGCTGCAATCACTCAAAAAAGAGCATCCAGTGATAGAGAAGATACTGAGCTATCGCGAATATCAGAAGATACTCTCTACCTATGTAGAACCGCTGTTGAAGCTGGCACAAAAAGATAAAAAAAGTCGTATCTATACCTCTTTTTTACAGACGGGAACAGCAACAGGAAGGCTCAGCTCCAAAGATCCCAATCTTCAAAATATTCCAGTACGTTCAGAACTCGGTAGGCGTGTTCGTGATGCTTTTATTGCTAAAGAAGGCTATAGGTTAGTGAGTATTGACTACTCTCAGATTGAATTGCGTCTACTGGCACACTTTTCACAGGATGCAGCACTGCTTGAAGCATTTAAGATGGGTGTTGATATTCATATGGCAACGGCAATAAAGCTTTTTGGAGAAAGTGAGGCAAAAGCCAAACGTAACTTTGCTAAATCGGTCAACTTTGGACTACTCTACGGTATGGGACCCAAAAAGCTCTCTGATGAATTGGGTGTCACTCAAGCTGAAGCCAAAGAGATTATTGCTAACTATTTTAACTCTTTTCCTACAGTGAAGCAGTTTCTTGAAGGCATACAAGAACAAGTAAAAGTTGATGGATATGTTGAAACGATACTTGGAAGGCGTAGGCTCTTTGACTACGATAGTGCCAATGGTATGCAAAAAGCTGCATTTATGCGAGAATCGGTCAATACTGTTTTTCAAGGATCGGCAGCAGATTTAATTAAGCTTTCCATGTTGGAGATAGATACATGCATTAAAGAGGAGAATCTTGATGCCTTTATGTTGCTCCAAATTCATGATGAACTTATATTTGAAATAGAAGAGCATAAGGTCGATGTGCTCTCTAAGCGTTTTGTTGACATCATGGAGTCTGTTTACGAACTTAACGTGCCATTAGAGTGTTCTGTCAGTACAGGGAGTAGATGGGGAGAGCTTAAGTAGGTTACTTTTGAAATACTGTATAAGAGTATATTTAGATAAAATGACTCCTAATTAATATAGCGTTAATAAATATTGGTTAGAATGATTCCCTATTCGTTTTCTAAGGGGTACTAGCAATGTTAAAGAAGATTTTTTCAATGAAAATGGCAGTTTTAATGCTATTTTCATTTGGTATTATAATAGGAGTTGCAACTTTTATAGAGAATGACTATGGCACACAGACAGCATGTGCATTAGTCTATAAAGCAAAATGGTTTGAGATATTTCTTGCCTATTTTATCTCTATTTTAATCTATCAGATTGCTACATATAAAACATACAAAACCAAATTCCCTGTTTTTCTTTTTCATTTTTCCTTTATTGTTGTTGCATTGGGCGCGCTTATTACCCGATATGTAGGGTATGAAGGGATTATGCATATTAGAGAAGGGCAGATGACAAACAAGATGGTCTCCGATATAAAAGTGATGGAGCTTTTTGTCAAGACCAAAGAGCACAATGCCTCTCTTGAGAAACCACTCTTCTTCTCTACAATGACACACAATGATCTTTCAGAGAGCCTCAAAGTAGGCAATAAAGTCCTTAAAGTATCACTTGAAACATACCTTCCGACTGCTGATGAAGAGGTTGTATCTGATTTAAATGGTACGACACTACTTGAGATGAAGATCTCTGCTGGAGGTAGGGGAAAAATCTATTACTTTAAGAGGGGGGATATTAAAGATTTCGATACCTTTTATGTTTCGTATGGGGCTGTAGATACTCCGACAGATAAACCTACCTTCAAGATTACAGGCAAGCCAGATCACTTACAGGTAAACTTTCCACTTGCTATCAAAACGCTCAATATGGATACTCGAACACCTGCCAAGATACAGCCAGGAGATAATCCTTTGACGCGTCGTATACTTTATCGCTTCGGAAATAGTGCAATTGTTTTGAAAGATATTCATAAAAAATCAACCATTAAGATAGTGTCACACGCACTGAAAACCAAATCAGGTAAACCTGAATATATCAAGTTAAACGTTACTGTTGGCAACAAAAGTAAAGAGGTGGTCTTTAGACCAATGAAGGGACAAGTGGGTGACCTGAAGCAGTTTACCCTGAATGGTATGGATATTCAGATGCGTATTGGTGCAAAGGTCATCACGCTACCATTTGCCATCAAGTTAGTTGACTTTGAACTGGATCGCTACCCAGGGTCTATGACGCCAGCATCATATTCGAGTAGGGTTATTCTTGTTGACCAAGAAAAGGGAATAAGGATGCCATACCATATCTATATGAACCATGTGCTTGACCATAGGAACTACCGATTTTTTCAATCTTCCTACGATCCTGATGAAGAGGGTACGGTACTTTCGGTTAACCATGATCCAGGCACACTTCCTACCTATATTGCCTATTTTCTTTTAGGGTTAGGAATGATTTGGAGCCTTTTTATCCCCAATGGACGCTTCCAGAAACTTTTTAAGGGGGTACGAAAACTTCAACATGGTATGACTGCTACCCTTGTGGCCATTGCTTTTTTAATGGCACCACAACATACCAAAGCAGCACCACTAGCAATCAGTACAGATGTACTGAAGCAGATGCATGCCTACAGCATTGAACATGCTAAAAATTTTGGAACCTTACCGGTACAAGACCATCGAGGGCGAATGAAGCCAATGGATACAGTTGCACATGATGTGATTGCCAAAATTACTGGTCGTACAAAATTATATGATCTTGATCCTGATCAGATGTTTCTTGGCATGACCATACAACCGGAGATTTATCAGAATGTTCCAATGATAAAGATAGGGCATAAAAAAATTGCTCTTGCTCTTGGGCTTCCTGAAGATACCCAATATGCTAAATTTACTGACTTCTTTAAACGAGAGGGAGACAGAAGCTATAAATTGTTCGATGCGGTAACCAAGGCAAGTCGAAAAAAGCCTTTAGAGAAGTCGAAATATGATAGAGAGCTCATTAAAATTGATGAACGGGTTAATGTCTCCTATATGACTTATCAGGGTACACTGATGCGTATTTACCCAGTACCCCATGACAAGAATAATAAGTGGGTTGCACCACTTGATGCACTCAAAACGTTTTCTAAAGTAGAAAAAAAAGAGGTACAACTGACCATCTCTGCCTATTTTGCTTTTGTTACTTATGGTCTGCAAACTGGTGACTGGAGCAAAGCAAATCTTGGTATTGCAGCAATCAAAAAATACCAAAGACGTTATGGTGCAGAGGTGTTGCCAAGTCCAGACCATATTAAGGCAGAAATTTGGTATAACAGATTGGGACTCTTTAGTAAACTTTTCCCTGTCTATCTCATGCTAGGACTTATACTCCTCATATTTTCCTTTATGCATGTACTTAGACCAAACTTCTCCATGAAATGGGTTATGCGTATTGCATGGATAACACTGATTGTGGCTTTTGCACTACATGTCACAGGAATGGGTATCCGTTGGTATATTGCAGGCCATGCACCTTGGTCAAATGCTTATGAGTCCATTGTATTTATTGCTGCAGCAACTGTACTTGCAGGTATTATTCTTGCACGTCGTTCACCATTTGCATTAGCAGGTACTGCGCTGCTAGCAGGTATTACCATGTCCGTAGCACACCTAAGTTTTATTAATCCTCAGATCACCAATCTTGTACCAGTACTTAAATCTTACTGGCTGATGATGCATGTGGCAATCATCACCTCTGGTGATGGCTTTCTTGGCCTTGGTTCTATTCTCTCTTTGATGGTACTCATTCTCTTTATTGCCAGAGGCAAGGAGGGGCATGAGAATATTGATCGATCCATTAAAGAGTTGACCAACCTCTCTGAAATGGCACTCATTATTGGATTGATGTTGCTGACAGTAGGGAATTTCCTTGGCGGTGTTTGGGCTAATGAGTCTTGGGGTCGCTACTGGGGATGGGACTCTAAGGAGACGTGGGCAGCAGTGACCATTCTGATTTATGCAGCAGTACTCCATATGCGTTTTATTGCAAAGCTTAACAATACTTTTATCTACAATGTTGCTGCAACGTGGGCTTATTCAGCAATTTTAATGACCTATTTTGGTGTAAACTACTATCTGTCCGGACTACACTCTTACGCTGCAGGTGACCCTGTGCCTATCCCAATGTGGGTCTATTATGGTGTGGCAGGACTTTTTGTTTTAACACTGCTTGCCACAAAAAATAGGAATCTTGCAAAAACCTCTTGAAGTTATATTGGTACTCTTGTATTACAGAGATACCAATTGAGTCATACAGAACTGGACTATGCTTGAATAATTCGCTTGATTGCTTCAGAGCAGATGGTTAATCCGACAGCACCAGTAACTGCCACACAGGATCCTTTCTCTTTGCATTTATCCTCTTCGGGTGAAAAAACAACTGTAAAGTTTCTGTCAAATTTTGCTTTTTTGAGTTCATTGCGTATTTTTCGTGCCAATGCATCACCATGTGTTTTCCAAATGGAAGCAACCTCTATCTTGGAGGTATCATAGCGTTTAGCAGAACCTAGCGCCATAATGAGCTTTTTGTAAACCTTTTTTGCTACTGCTATTTTTACTTTGGTGGTATCGGCAGCATCAATAACGATATCATATGGTTCAAAATGAAATGTTTCCACCCACGCCACATCCATTTTCTGACAGATAGTCTTGATATTTGGATAGAGCTTGGCAAGCTGTTTCACTTTTACCTCACCCACTGCATCAGAGCCAATCTGTCGATTTTGATTAGTCTGATCATAGGTATCAAAGTCAAGAATAGTGATGTCATTCACTCCCGAGCGATAAAGGCAGTCAAGCGTGTAAGAGCCAACCCCTCCCACACCAAGAATAAGTATTTTTGCTTTTTGGAGTTTTTTAAAATCTTCTCCAAAGAGCATACGGCAACGCTCATACCTCATGGCATCTCTTTCATGTGTATCAATGGGTATATTGATGCAAGGTGAGACCAGCTATGCTTTTTCATTGAGCCATTTTTGTACATTGTCTATCTCGCCATGTGCAGTCATGTCAAGCTGTATGGGTGTTATGGAGACATAGTCATCATCGATTGCCTCAAAATCTGTTGTGTACCCTTTGGTGTCTAACCATCCAAGCTCAGGCAGACCAATCCAGTAGTACTCTTTTCCACGGGGATTGTGGTGCACTTGTGCATTATGTGCGTAGAGACGATTGCCTGCTCTGGTGACCTTGAAGCCTTTGCACTGGGTTTTGGGAATAGGAGGAATGTTGATGTTTAGGAATTTTCGTGGAGGGAGAGGAAAGTCACCCAAAAAGATCTTTTCAACCAATGTAGCAATACTCTCTTGTGCTAATGTGTACCCAAGCTTGTCAATACTCTTGCCAGATTCAGTATAGACTTGAGAGATGGCAATACCGGGTATGTTCTGAAGCACTGCCTCCATTGCTGCACTTGCTGTACCAGAGTAGGTGATATCTTCACCCATATTTGAGCCAATATTGATACCCGATACGACAAGATCAGGTTTTTTATTGCTATAGATTTTATTGAGTGCCAAAAAGATACAATCACTTGGTGTGCCGTCATCAAGTTTAAAAAAGTGCTCCTCAAGTTGTACAAAATGGAGTGGACGTGTAAGTGTGAGTGAATGCCCACAGGCTGATTTTTCTGTTGTGGGAGCCACCACCGTCACATTTCCCAATGGCTCCAAAGCATGACGAAGTGCTACTAATCCTTGTGATTCGAATCCATCATCATTGGTGATGAGTATCTCTTTTGGTTGCCTCATATTGTATGTGCCTTGTAAGATTGTGATAGGGTGTAGTATATACTAAAACATATATTTCATCAAGTTTTTTTAGTCATTTCTTTTTTGCCATTGATATTTTCTGTGAAGCCTGTTGTCTTGAAGCATGTCTTCAGAGTTGATATGTAAGGTTTATGTTTATCTATCATGTGCTAGTCCCACTTTTGAAACGATTATACCTGGTTTATGTATGTAACTACATACTTTTTGATTGATGCAATATGGCTTGCTATTTTCTTCAAAGCCATTTTTTACGTACGCTTCGCTATGATAGCGATAAATTTATAAGAGTGGAGAAGCAAGGTATGCAATCTAAAAAAAGTCTTCTTATTGTAGGCATAGCTGTAGGACTGGCCTTTCTTTTTACGGCATGCCAAAAGCATGAGAATGCCATAGAATTTAATAAGCCCGCACTCTACTGGTACAAGCATATTGTACAGAGTATTGCGGTGAGCAATATGGATAAAGCTGATAAGTATTACGTTTCACTCAAAAGTGAGCATACGCATTCTCCACTACTGCCAACAGCCATAATGATACTTGCACAAGCACACATGCGAGAAGAGGAGTACCTGCTTGCTAACTACTATTGGGATGAGTATAATAAGCGCTATGCCAATGAAGGGGAGCATGAATATACCGAATTTATGAAACTCAAAGCCTCTTTTCTTGGTGTGAAAGATGTCTATAAAGATCAAAAACTTATTATAGACAGTATTAGTCGTGCCAAGCTCTATTTGCTTCGCTACCCAGACTCAGCATATAAACCTATGGTTAATTCATTACTAGCAAGACTTTATATGTCACAATATTTGCTCAATCAAAATATTGCTGCACTCTACGATCGTATTGATAAGCCCGTAGCAGCAAAGTTTTACCGTAAAAAAAATAAACATTCTCTTGTTGAAATAGCAGATATTACACCACCGAAGAGTGGTTTTCTTGGAGAGATGTTTAATTAAACACAGATTATATTTGATGTAAATTCTAAAGGATTTAATGTGCAACTTAGTGATTATGATGCTTTTCCCAATACACTTCCAGTCATAGTAGAGGATGAGCTTTTTCTCTACCCTTTTATGATCAGCCCAATCTTTTTGAGTCATCAAAAAGATATTGATGCGGTAACAGATGCTATGGAGAATAATTCCCTTCTTTTTGTTACATCTTCGGTTGCAGGAAAAGAGGGAGATCGTGAATTTGATGCTATGTATAAAATGGGTGTTATTGGAACCATTATGCGTAAGGTTCAGATTCCAGATGGAAGAGTCAAGATACTCTTTCAAGGGCTAACACGTGGAAAAATTATTGAGCCACTCTCTGAGGAGATCAATAAAGCAGTGATAGATGTGGTTAAGCCAGAGTCTTTTGATCAGCTTCGTACCGATGCCTTGATGGATGTAATTCGAGATAAGATTAAGAAGCTCTCAATGTTGAGTCCTCGTGTGCCAACAGATCTTGTACGTACCATTGAAGAGAATAATGAACCACAGCGTATTGCAGACTTGGTCTCTTCTATGCTAGAGCTTGACAAAGAGGTAGCGTACACACTTTATATTGAGCCAAATATTGAAAAACGTCTGCTTGGGCTCATTGATGTGATTACTTCAGAGATAGAGTCTGCCAAGGTTCAACGAGAGATACATTCTAAAGTCCACAATAAGATTGAGCAGACCAATAAGGAGTATTTTCTCAAAGAGCAGCTTAAGGAGATCCAGCAAGAGCTTGGCATGGATACCCAAAGAGAAGAGGAGATTGTAGCCTTTCGTGAGAAGATAGAGGCATTTAAGCCTCATATAAATGAAGATGCCTATAAGGAGATTAGTAAACAGATTGATCGTTTTGCACGGATGCATCCTGATTCAGCCGATGCAAACTTGTTGCAGAGCTATTTAGAGTGGGTGCTTGAGTTACCGTTTGGAAAAGTAACAAAAAAGACCCTTTCTGTTGAAGATGTAGCATCTGAGCTTGACAAAGATCACTATTCGTTAGAAAAACCAAAGGAGCGCATTGTTGAATACTTTTCTGTTAGAGAACTAGCACAGCTTCGTGGCATAAGTCGAACAGAGACGGGTGGGGCAATTCTTTGTTTTTCTGGACCTCCGGGTGTAGGAAAAACTTCATTGGCAAACTCTATTGCCCATGCGCTTGGTAGACCATTGGTACGTATTGCCCTTGGAGGGCTAGAGGATGTAAACGAGTTAAGGGGGCATCGTAGAACCTATGTAGGTGCGATGCCTGGACGTTTGGTATTGGGTTTGATTGAAGCTAAGAGTATGGATCCTGTCATTGTACTTGATGAGATAGACAAGGTAGGAAGAAGCATGAGGGGCGACCCTACTGCAGCACTACTTGAGATACTTGACCCTGAACAAAATAGCAAATACCGTGATTACTATCTTAACTTCAATATAGACCTCAGCAAAGCAATTTTTATTGCCACTGCAAATGATGTGGGGCGTATCCCTTCACCATTACGAGATCGTATGGAGTTTATTGGACTCAACTCCTATACGCCTAAAGAGAAGTTTGAGATTTCAAAGCGTTATTTGGTACCCCAAGAGCTTAAGAAACATGCATTAAAGAAAAGAGAGTTTTATGTCTCTGACAAAGCACTTCATATGCTTATTGATGAGTATACGAGAGAAGCAGGGGTTCGTAATCTTCGTAGACGCATTGCAGGATTAATGCGAAAAACAGCACGTATACTGCTTGAGGACAAAAGCAGAGAGATTGTGCAAGTTACCAAAAAGAATCTTCATAAGTTTGTCGATAAGAAGGTTTTTGAGATTTTACCTGTAGACAAAAAGCCACAAGTAGGTGTCGTTTCTGGGCTTGCATGGACTGCAGTTGGTGGAGATGTACTTACCATTGAAGCAATTAAGATTAAGGGAAAAGGTGGACTACAGTTGACTGGAAGTCTTGGTGATGTAATGAAAGAGTCGGTACGTATTGCGTACTCTGTAGTGAAGATACTTATTGATGAGCGCAAACTTAAGATGGATACATCAGCTATTCCTCGTACAGCCAAAGAGAAAGAAGAGGATACGGTTCTTGATCCAAGTGAAGCCTATAAACGATATGATCTCCATATTCACGTTCCTGAAGGTGCAACCCCCAAAGATGGACCAAGTGCGGGTATTACGATGGTAACTGCTATTGCTTCTATTTTAAGTGACAAAAAAGTAGATAATTGTGTTGCGATGACGGGCGAAGTGACACTAACTGGCAAAGTGCTCCCCATCGGAGGACTAAAAGAGAAGCTTATTGCCGCTTATAAGGCAGGGGTAAAGAAGGCACTAATTCCTATAAAGAACTATGAAAGAGACCTTAAGGACATTCCAGATGAAGTAAAAGAAAATATTAAAATTATAAGTGTATCTAGTGCAGAAGAGGTCTTAAAAGAAGCCCTTCTTTGAGAAGATAGTTAATCATATTTTTTAAGTGCTTCTATTGGATTGTTTTCTATATAGTTTCTATAGCTGCTTTGATTTTATCTTTACTATTGCTGTCTGTAATAATGGTAATGGTATCCTCTACACCAGAAAGACCCCAGCTTGCAAGATCAGAATCGGTAAAGAGTATATCGTAATTGCCTGTGTGTAGTTTTGCTTTTAACTCATTTTGGTGCTCAGCAATATCATAATCGTAGCCTAAGTTATCGAGTAGTTTTATTAAAATCTTTTGTTCAAGTAGGGATTTTTTGGCAATAAGTATTTTTTTAGCTTGTTTGTCTTCTTTTATGTTGTCAAGATTAATCTGCCCAACTGATACGACAGTATCCTCTTGTTGTGACTTTTGTAGCACTACCGTCTCTTCATTGATTTGTTGTTCATGTTTCTCTAGCAGTCCATCTTGTGCTGCTTTACTTGAAAGGAATTTATTTAAAATATAGAGTAGGTCAGTTGTCTCAATAGGTTTGGCAATATACTCATCCATACCTTTGGAAAGGAAATTTTCTCGATCACCCTTGAGGGTATTGGCTGTAAAAGCAACAATGGGCACATGGGGTACTCCCTTATCTTTTTCAAAGTCAAGAATTTTATGTGTTGCCTCAAGACCATCTACTACCGGCATCTGAATATCCATAAAGATTAGGTCATAGGCAGTATTTTGACGTTTTTCAAAAGCCTCTAAACCATTATTTGCAACTTCTACCTCAATACCATGCTTTTCAAGTGCATATTTAATTAATTTTTGGTTGATGGTATTGTCTTCAGCAACAAGTATTTTTGCATTAAATTGAACTGTTTGTACCTTTGGCTTATTCTTAACCAATTCTGAAGAAGTCAAGACAGTTTCACTTAGCATCATCTTAAGTTTGGTGAGTGTTACAGGTTTAAAAATAACATTATTTTGATTAACACCTATGGCTTCAATTTTTGCCCGACTGGTAACATTTGCAATAAGAATCAACTTGCTTTTGTCAATATTTGCAAGCCCATCTAAAATATCCTGCTCTGCTTTATCTAGATCTATCCAGTAAGTTTTACATATTTTTTTTTCGTCTAGTTCTCTGAATTTATCTAGAGATTCGAAGTATTTCACTTTTGATCCAAAGTAGTCAAAGTATGTATCAAGATAGTTGTCAAGAACAGTTGGAGTTTCTGCTTGATATTTTCCAATAGTCATGTCTTCAAAGGCATGATCATAATCCTCCTCTGTTGATTCAATCTCTTCAAGTGGGAGAGTAAAATAGAAGGTTGTTCCATGACCTTCGGTACTCTCAAGTTCAAGTTTGCCACCCATCAACTCAACAAATTGTTTAGAGATAGTCAGCCCAAGACCAGTACCTCCATACTTTCTTGTCACAGAAACATCAGCCTGAGAAAAGGCATCAAAGATATACCCTTTCTGATCTTCAGTCATACCAATACCATTGTCCTGTACAGAGAATACAATACGTGGATTTGACCTACCCGCATCCCCTTTAATCTTTTCTATTTTAAGATTAATCATACCACCATAGTCAGTAAACTTGAGAGCATTAGAGAGTAGGTTAATAATAATTTCTTTAATTTTGGTTGGGTCTCCTTTAAGTTTTGGAGAGATTGTTGGATCCATGTAGAAGTTAAGATCAATATTCTTCTCTGCTATACTGGCTGCGTAAGTCTCAACTGCATTCTCAAACTCCTCAGCTGAATTGAAAGCAATATTTTCAATCTCAACCTTATTGCTTTCAATCTTAGAAAGGTCAAGAATATTACTAATAATATTTAGTAGATTCCTGGAGCTTTTATCAATAATATTAAGGAATTCACGTTGTTCTGTATTGAGATCTGTATCTTTGAGTATTTTGGTAAATCCAACAATACCATTGATGGGTGTACGTATCTCATGTGACATATTTGCCAAAAAGAGTAATTTTGCTCTATTTGCCTGAAGGGCAAGGAGCTTATCTTGTCTTGCAGTCTTAACCAGTGTTTCAAGGAATTTGTATCCTTCTTTGGTCCCTTCTAGTGTATCAAGATCAATATTTTCAATATGTGAGGTATCTACGGCGAGACACTCATTGTTCTCTTTGATGTCTATCACTATGTGATTGAGTATATTTTCAAGTTTTTTGATATTTCTAGTCATACCTCTTGTGGTGATGTACCCAAGATAGGCAAGCAGTAAACTTAACAAGAGAATAGCAGTGGAGATTACAAGTAGTGAAAATTGCTTTTTAAGATAGAGACCTGTTTTGTGCCAAAGCATGTTAGACGTAACTATCTCTGCTTTGTTGTATAGTGTAATTTTTTGAGTCTGTAACGAGAACCAATCTGCAGGATCTTCTGTGTGCTTGCCACCATTAGCAGCTACTTGTATGCCCAAAGAAGTTTTAGCCAGTTTCTGGAGTAGATGTTTGGCTTTTGGGTTATTGAAAATATTGTTAAGCTTGGTACGCAGTTGTGGGTTGGAAACCTGTTTTATATCAAAGATATTTGCCCTGACTCTAGCACTATTCCATAGCATCATCTCATCAAAATCCATTGATGTTCTTTGGGTTGCATAGTAAGAGATAAGCCCACGTTCAATCTCGGCACCTTCTTTGGCAATATAGAGTTGAGAAAGGGTGGAGATCAAGGAGGTAATATCGGTATTGAGCTCAAAGTTATTAATGTGTAATAAATTCTGCATTATGGGTGTAGAGAGTTTTTGAACATAGCCATCTACAAATACTTTTTTAAAAGTATTTGTAGAAGAAGTAGTCTCTTTTCGAATTAGAGTAATGCCCTTAAAATTCTTTAAAAGCTTTTGGTAAAGTGTAGTATTTAGCTCAATATTTTCTCTAGGCAGTACTGGCAAAAGAGAAAGTAGACTTTCATTACGTATTACAATTTTATTATGCAATTGTAATAAAATGTTATCAGTAGAGATATATTGCTTTTTTAAAAGTTTGCCAAAGGCTTTTTGGTTGCTTCCCATGTAAAGTGCAGTCAATCCATACTCTTTTCCTGTATGCGTGAGTACTTTACTGATATATGCATTATTACTTAGTACAGTTTTTAAAGCTTGTGCTTTTTTGTAGTCAATATATGAAGTTATAAAAAAGTGACTTGAAAACAGAAGTAGCAACAAGATTGGTACAAGAGCAATTAACTTGAGTCTGTTGTGTATGGTCATGGCATGCCTCCTTTTTTATTCAGAGACAGATTTGACTTGGTTCTCAAGTGAAAGAAAATATGCCCAGTAATTCTTGACTAACTCAGGAACCCTGTCAATGTCTTGATTGAGTTCAATTTTGTGGAGTGTGTCAGCAAGTGGTTCGATATATAGGTTACTTGAAGTTCCTTTTAGAAGATGCCCTATTTTTTGTATTGTCTCGAGGTTATTGTCGTTATATGAGGCAAGTATCTTCTCTGTCTCTTCACGCGCCTGTACTGTAAAATCATTGATAAACTCCTCAACTAAGTCGACAGGAAGGGCAAGTTTTTCAGCAGACTCTTTAATGTGAAAATCAAAATGGACTGGTTTGATATCGCTAAGATCAATAGGTGCCCTCTCTCCTTCTGATGAAAGATCCTCTTTCTTGGAATGTACTGTGTCTAGTATTTTAAAAAAGGACTCTATGACAGTGTTACGTTGTTCGGTGGAAGAGGCATTGCTGATTTGTTTCAAAGTATCTTCGGCAAAGGGTAGATGCAAGACATTGGAGAGATGGATTAAGGTATGAAGTGCCTCTTTCCTCTCTTTTTCATTTTGACCCTGAAGTATCTGTCTTAACCCTAATGCTGTATCAATGTACTCTTTTAGGAAGAGATTATAATCATCTGCTGATATTCCAATTTTTTCACTGATATGTTTGATATCGATATAAATAGGTTCATTTTGATCTTGCAGACTACTCTGGGTCTCTGTGATTTCAGGCTCTGTATCATCAGGAAGGATAAGCTCAAAGAGATCTTTATCCTCTTCTGAGGCAGTAGATACTGTTTCCTCTGATGTGGACTCCTCGTTTTCAAATAGCTCAGCAATATCTGGGTCTAAAGCAATTGTCTCTTTATCCTCTTCTGAGGCAGTAGATACTGCTTCCTCTGATGTGGACTCCTCATTTTCAAATAGCTCAACAATATCTAGGTCTAAATCGATTGCTTCTTCAGTTTTTTCTTCAGAGATAGAGATATCTGCTCCTGATTTTTCCTCATGAATATTGACCAAATAAATATCACCAGTTTTGCCTACCAAGCAAGAGATAGTTGCACTATAGTATTTTGTTGTGCTACCGGTACTAATAGCCACCTCCTCTTCACCGAGATTAAAGATAATCTCTTGAAGATCCACCTTTTTGTAAAATGTATCTGTATTAGATATCCCAATATTTGAGAGAAGTTGAGAATCAATAGCAATAATTTGTCTGTCTTGGTTTATAATGCAGTACATAGTTAAGTAGCCCCTCTTAATTTTTTACTTAAGTCATTCTTGAATAGTATCTCATAACTCTTTGAAAGTAGCTTTAGGCATATATTGGAACAGTATATAATGTTATGATTTTTTTCCTCTTATGATTTTTGCAATTTTTTTATTGGTAACGTTTGCAATCTCTTCCATTATGCAGCATAGATTGCCTCAAATGTACCAAAATAGTCAAGTAGTTTTTGTATAGTCGCTTTTCCTACCCCCTTTTTATCCAAGAGTGATACTTGAGTATCCTCTTGGCGTTTTTTCTTTTGATGGTAAGTCACTGCATAGCGATGTGCCTCATCTCTTTGACGTTGTATCCAGTGAAGACGACTATCGTTAGGCTTAAGTTCCATTATACCTTCGTGTGTATAGAGTAGATCTTTTGCTGCTCCTTTTGCACGGTGAGCCTTAGCGTCGAGTTTCTCTTTGGCAATGGCAACTACATCAAGATTAACCTTTGCTTCGGCAAGTAGTTTTTTAGCAAGGTTGAGGTTTGCCTGCCCCCCATCGAGTATCCAAAGATCAGGTGGAGGAGTATTTTTAAAATCAATGATACGCCTTGACAGCATCTCTCTCATTTGCCCTACTTCATCTCCAATATGGAGTTCATAGCGCCTATAGCTATTTTTATCCCAATTTCCTTCATGCCAGACGACCATGCCGCCAACTGTTGCGACACCCATCATATGTGAATTATCAAAGGCCTCAACCCTATAAGGGATAGAGGAGAGGTTTAGTAGATCAGCAATACGTTGTTCGATAAGACTATCAGGATTTTTTTGGCGCAATAACTCTTTACAATTTTGTAGTGCTAAGGTAATTAGTTTTGACTTGGATCCACGTTTGGGGTGTGTGATGGTAATTTTTTTGCCAAAACGCTCTGAGAGTACTTGTGCGGTTTGTGATATATCTACAAAAGGGTGTGAGACAAGAATCTCGTTAGCCATTTGTGGTGTATCGATTGTATAGAACTCTAGCAAAGCCTGCTTGTAGGCTTCATTCTCTTCAAAGATATGGGTTTGCCTAAAATAGGTGTAAGATGAGGAGATAATCTTGCCATTTCGCATGAAAAGTTTCACAATAACACCACGCGCATCACCATTAATAATAGCAAAAATATCTACATTAAGAGTGTTGGCAAGGTCAATAGACGAATGGATACTTAATGATTTGATGGATTGTATCATATCACGCATGGTTGCAGCTTCTTCAAAACGCTCCTGTATTGCTAGTGTATCCATGCGTTCACTGAGTTTTTTAGTCAGTTTTTTGCGCTTGAGTAACCCCTCTTTGGCTTCTTGCACAATCTTTCCATAAGTCTCTAATGTGACTTTTTTTTCACAAGGAGCAAGGCATTTGTCTATCTGATAAAAAAGGCAAGCTTTCCCCTCTTTTAAGGCAAATAGGAAGAGATAACATCCAAGGCGTATCATTGTTTAAAAATGCCGCCACTGATCTTTGGTTACTCCTAGGTGGGGAACAGACAAACCTCAACCTTGCTAAAGCTTCACTGAAGCAAAGGGGTTAATCTTGATGTGAATTTACCCATTTGCAAGAGAAACTCGACGCTTCAAGGCTCACCGTGCAAAAAGGAGCAGCAAAGATCTACTCCTATACACACAGAAAGGTATGTAATGGAACTTAAAGCTAACGATAGTCGTCTTCCCTCTGGGTCTAGCATCAAAGGGAATGAAGGCACATCGCTATGCAGTGACTTACTGCATCAAAGAAAAACATAAGAGGATACTCAAATTATCACTCTTGGATCATAAAAAGAAGAAACGTGAAACTATACAAGAAACTACTATTTTAGCAAGGGTACATTTGGGAACCAATCTATGCTGCATCAATGGAGGATTACAGAAACGTTACTAATAAAAGAATTTCAAAAATCATAAAGAGGAAAAAATCCTTAACATTATATACTGTTCCCAAGATTATACACCTTCAAAAAACAGATAGAGGTGTATTTCTATTTTATAAGAGTATATTTTTAATTTTTCTAAATATAGATTTCGTCAACCTCTTTTGCGTATACTCTCCCACAGATGAATGAGACGTTTTTTTACTAAAGTAAAGATATCATAGTTATGTGATATCTCTTCATTGCTCTCATCCTTGCACGGATGTGAGAGTGCGACAAAAAGTATTTCATTTTTGATATAGACAAAGGCAATTGCTTTTTGCCATTTTTCTCCTAAAAGTGAGATAAATTTCCTATAACACGTATGCTGGTTTAGATATTTGAATTGAGGTTGGCTGGTAAGATGAGACAAGATTATGGACATACTTTTCATAGAATGATTATAGCATCAATTTACTGTATAGTCCTCGTGGGATGCGGACACAAGACAGATCCTGTCTATGTGTCAGGTACCTCACCGGTACAACAGACTACCAAAAAAGTGACATGCAAGAGAAGTGCCCTTGAACAAATATGATGTAATCATTATAGGTGCAGGAATTGCGGGTTTGTACGCAGCAATGAAGCTGCCCAAAAGCAAGAAAGTATTGGTTGTCTGTAAAGATATCCCATGGGAATGCAATACCTTCTATGCACAGGGTGGGATGGCAACAGCACTCAATGAATTGGATGTGTCAACACATATTGAAGATACGATGGCAGCAGGTACCTATCATAATGATAAAGAGGCTGTCGAAATTCTCTCTAAAACCTCTTTATGTATCATACCTGAGATGATTGGGTTGGGTATGAAGTTTGATAAGAATGAGAAAGGAGACATTCTTTATACCAAAGAGGCAGCACACTCTGTCGCACGTATTGTTCATGCTGGTGGAGATGCGACAGGGCGTTATATGCACTATTTTGCAATGGTGCAGAACAAGCATCAGCTTCAGCGCAATACACTCGTTTATGATTTGCTAATACAAAATGGTCGTTGCTATGGCGTGAAAGCAACAGTTAACTATGAACCAACCACTATCTATGCTGATGATATTATTATTGCTTCAGGCGGTATTGGGTCATTGTATGCTTACAATACCAATTCCCGTACAGTCTCTGCAGATATTCATGGTATTTGTGTCGAAAAAGGTATTGTACTTGCCGATATGGAGTTTATGCAGTTTCACCCAACAGTATTTGTTGATACACCTTACGCAAGAAAATTACTTTTAACAGAAGCATTACGTGGCGAGGGTGCTCATGTCGTAGGCGAGAAAGGTAACCGTTTTTTGTTTGATTACGACAAAAGAGGAGAGCTTGCCAGCCGTGATATTGTGGCACGGGGTATTTTTGATTATAGGCGCAAAATGGGAGAGAATGCCTATTTGGATTTCTCTATGTTTGAAGAGAAATGGTTTCATGAACGGTTTCCAAATATTACACATACATTTGAGGCATTAGGGTATCATTTTCCACAGGATCGTATTTCGATCTCTCCGGCATTTCATTATGCCAACGGGGGAATTCAATGTAATACCAATGGGTGCATTCCAGGCATAGAAGGACTTTATGTTATAGGTGAAGCAGCACGTACAGGTGTGCATGGTTCTAACCGTCTTGCTTCCAATTCATTACTTGAGGGAGTTGTCTTTGCTCAGCGTACGGTAGAGTATCTTTTGGGGAAAGAATACCATCAGGTAAAGACACCTGCGTTTGAGAAGGATTATGGTAATATTCTGCACAAAGAAAATGACAAGATCTACAAGCAGAAGCTACGCCATATTATGTGGAATGATATTGGTATCATTCGGACAACAAAAGGGTTACATGAAGCCAAAAATTTGATTTATGATATGAAAAATCAGGAGATTGGCAGATTGTTAGAGCTTCGGCTCAATACTGCTTCGGCAATTGTAGAGGCAGCATTGGCACGGACAGAATCTTTAGGCTCACATTATATTGAGTCTAGATAACCAATCTATAGACTTCACCATATCAAATAGGAGAATTGATGCACGAACAAATGCACTTAACAACAACA
Source organism: Sulfurovum sp. (assembly GCA_020525365.1). Classification (NCBI taxonomy): domain Bacteria; kingdom Pseudomonadati; phylum Campylobacterota; class Epsilonproteobacteria; order Campylobacterales; family Sulfurovaceae; genus Sulfurovum; species Sulfurovum sp. Next base: position 666,461 of record JAIZOF010000001.1, read on the forward strand.
TGGGTAGGAATACTCTCTTTGATTATCTTTATTGTAGGATATTACTTTATTGCTACAGAGGATAAATACCATATCAATAAAGCCAAGCCAGCACTATTAACAGGGACAGGTATCTTTATGCTCATTGGTCTCTATTTTTCAATGAATGGACTAGATGGACACTACCTTGAAACAAGTATCAATCATCTGATTATAGAGATTGCAGGCATATTCTTTTTTCTATTGGTGGCAATGACCTACATTGAGGCGATGATTGATCGTGGGGTTTTCTCTGCACTACGCTATAGACTGGTCTCCAAAGGTTACACCTATAAAAAGCTTTTTTGGGTAACAGGTATACTGGCATTTTTTATCTCTCCAGTTGCAGATAACTTGACTACAGCACTGATTCTTTCTACTGTATTACTGACGATTGATAACAAGAATAGACAGTTTCTTGTTCCTGGCGCTATCAATATTGTTGTTGCTGCTAATGCAGGGGGCGCATGGTCACCTTTTGGTGATATTACAACATTGATGGTATGGGTAGATGGCAAAGGGGACTTTACTGAGTTCCTCTTCCTTTTTCCCGCAGCATTCCTTGGTTGGTTTCTGACAGCTTCACTGCTTAAACGGTATGTTCCTGAAGGTGAACCCCCATTTAATACTGATGAGAAAAGAGCAGAGATTGCCGAAGGTGGTAAGCAGATTATTGGACTTTTTGCACTTACTATTGCAATGGCAGTACTTTCACATCAGGTACTACATTTGCCTGCAATGTGGGGTATGATGTTTGGTTTGGCACTGCTAAAAATGTATGTTTACTATATTAATCAAAATAGTGGCTCGACGAAGATTAATGCATTTAGTTGGATTGCCAAGATAGAAAACGATACCCTACTTTTTTTCTTTGGTATCCTTGCGGCTGTTGGTGGACTTCATTTTCTTGGGTTCCTTGAATATTTTACAGCACTTTATAATCAATTTGGCGCAACCGTGGTAAATATTGGGGTTGGTTTCCTCTCAGCTGTGGTTGATAATGTACCAGTTATGTCTGCCGTGCTTAAAGCAGACCCCAATATGGGCATGGATGCACAGTCACAATGGATGCTGGTAACAATGACAGCTGGGGTAGGGGGAAGCCTCATCTCTTTTGGTTCGGCAGCAGGTGTTGGTGTTATGGGAAAAATGCACGGTATTTATACATTTGCATCTCATATGAAATATGCATGGACTGTACTGCTGGGGTATATCCTTTCTATTGTAATTTGGTATTTACAGTTTGAACTACTGCACATTGGTGCACACCATCTCGTTAAGTAGGCACGATAAAAGAATACAAGGAAACTCCATATGAAGCAAGTACCTATTTTAGTTTTTGATTTTGGATCACAATACACACAGCTTATTGCTAGAAAATTAAGAGAGTCTGGTGTTTATGCTGAAGTAGTTCCATATTCTGAAAATATTGAAAATATCAAAGCAAGAAATCCACAAGGAATTATCCTTTCTGGAGGTCCAGCATCAGTCTATAGTGAAGATGCCTACCATCTTGATGAAAGTATTTGGGATTTAGGGTTACCAATTCTTGGCATCTGTTATGGGATGCAGTTGATCACACAACATTTTGGTGGTGTTGTTATTCCTGCCAATCACCATGAGTACGGGAAGGCAAAATTATATATTGAGAATCAAAATGCACCAATTTTTAAAAATATCAAACAGGATTCCATCGTATGGATGAGCCATGGAGATCGTGCAGAGAGGCTTCCTGAGGGCTTTAAGGTGATTGGAACAAGTGAAAACTCTCCTTATGCAGCAATTGCTGACGAGAGCCGAAATATCTACGCCTTTCAGTTTCACCCCGAAGTGCACCACTCTACTGAGGGCATGGTGATGCTCAAAAATTTTGCTAAGTATATCTGTAATTGTGGAAGCACTTGGAATATGGGAAGTTTTGCCAAAGAGAAGATCAAGCAGATTAGAGAGCAAGTTGGAGAAAAGAAGGTGCTCTGTGGTGTTTCTGGTGGTGTTGATTCTTCGGTTGTTGCAGCACTGCTGCATGAGGCACTCCCTAAAGAGCAACTCATCTGCGTTTTTGTTGACCAAGGGCTGTTGCGTAAAGATGAAGCAGAGCAGGTTCAAGATATGTTTAAATTGCTCGATATTCCACTTATTGCTATTGATGCAAAAAAAGAGTTTATGGAAGTACTCGCTGGTGTAACTGATCCTGAACAAAAACGTAAGGCAATTGGAGAGAAGTTTATTGAAGTCTTTGACAAAGAGGCAAGTAAACATACTGATGTTGCTTTTCTTGCACAAGGAACACTCTATACCGATGTTATTGAATCGGTCTCCGTAAAGGGACCTTCTAAAACCATTAAATCCCACCATAATGTTGGTGGACTTCCAGACTGGATGACTTTTGAACTGGTTGAGCCATTGCGTGAGATATTTAAAGATGAGGTACGAAAGCTAGGACTTGAGCTAGGACTACCCAAACATATGATTGGTCGTCATCCTTTTCCTGGACCAGGACTTGCTATTCGTGTCATGGGTGAAGTGAATGAAGAAGCACTTAGATTGTTGCGTGAATCTGATGCTATCATGCAAGAAGAGCTTAGGTCTGCTGGCTATTACGATAAGGTTTGGCAGGCATTTACTGTATTGTTAAATGTGCAGTCTGTTGGTGTTATGGGTGATAATCGTACCTATGACAATACTATTTGTGTGCGTATGGTTGAATCAGTAGATGGCATGACTGCAACTTTTGCATATATCCCACATGACGTACTAGAGAGGATTAGTCGTCGTATCATTAATGAGATTAACGGGATAAACCGTGTTGTTTATGATATTAGCAGCAAGCCTCCTGCTACTATTGAGTGGGAATAAAAAAGCAGAATCAAGACACCTATGATAGCCACAAACAAAAGAGTTAAGCTATAAGTCAATCATCTTTTTGATTTTGTGGACGAGATACAATCCTATTAAAGAAGAGAATAGGATATTAATAAAAATAAGTATTATATCTCCTGTTGTAGGCATCACAGATAGGCTCTCACCTAGTTTTGGATTGGAATAAAGAGAGAGCAGGGTAAAGAGTTTATCTATAATGCCATACAGCACATAGACAACAATATTAAAGACAATAAAAGAGGTAAATTTAGACATTTAATTTTTCCTTTCCTTTGATAAGTACCCACAATATACCAATAAGTGATACGATAAAAACAATAGTATACCCTGTAGGTAAATCATATATATACGATACAATCATAGCCAATATAATCATCGAAGATCCTATTGTCCAAGCAAAAATAAGTTTATGGAACTGTTGTTGTAATAGTGCCAGATAGGCAGGTACGATAAGCAATATAAAGACCACCAAAACCCCAGCCAATTGCACAGAAGAGGTTACTGTCAGAGAGAGTAACCCAAAAAAGAGTATCTCCTTGGCAAGACCTTGTAGTTTATTATAAAAGAGCCAGTAGAGTATAGCTACTGTACTATAGAGAAAAAAAGGTTCTATTAAGTCACTAGTGGTGGTAAATAAGATATCAGATGCTTGTAATTTATTAAACAATTCTGTACCTTCTGTAGTATTTGATAGTAAAACAATGATAGCACTAGCTCCCAAAGCATAAAGCATACCAATAAATGCCTCTATATGCTGTACTCTATAGATAGCAAAGGAGATGAGTCCTGCCCCAATGAGGGCAAAGAGTAGTGTGAAAGGAAAATTATATGTTCCCTCAAAAAAGAGTAAGCTTACTGCCACACCAATGGCTGCAAATTGTCCTAGGTTGACTTATGAAAACGCTCTTTTGTTTGTGGCTATCATAGATGTCTTGATTCTACTTTTTTTATTCCCCACTCAATAGTAGCAGGAGGCTTGCTGCTAATATCATAAACATACAGTTTATCCCGTCATCATTAATGATACGACATTAATCCTCTCTGGTACGTCATGGGATATGCAAAAGTTGCAGTCATGCCATCTTGTCATGTGAAGTATGTTTATCATGATGTATATGCGATGCTTGTAAAAATGAAGAGAGTAGATAGATAAGGAGTATTGTGTATAAGAAGTATTTTTTGAAGTACACAATTCCTCCTTTTTAAGATGCATTATAGCATATGAAAATAAATAATTTTTTATATTATTTAGTCAATATGACTAAACTTTCTTTCAAAAAAACTTGAAATATTTCTCAAAATATACTATAATATCCAAAATATTTTTTATAGATACAGGAGAAACTATTATGGCTAAACATCAATTTCAAACAGAGATAGGGCAGCTACTCAAGCTTATGACACACTCACTCTATTCGAATAAAGAAATTTTTCTAAGAGAACTCATTTCTAATGGGAGTGATGCCATTGATAAGTTTAACTACTTAAAGTTAACTGATGAGCGCTTCAAAGATACAGAGTGGTCAGGAGAAATATTTATTAAGCTAGATAAAGAAGATAGCTCTTTGACTATTGGAGATAATGGTATCGGCATGAATGAGTCTGACCTCATGGAGAATCTTGGTACTATTGCTAAGTCCGGTACCAAAGCATTTATGGAACAGATGACTGGAGATACCAAAAAGGACTCCAACCTTATTGGGCAATTTGGAGTTGGATTTTATTCAGTTTTTATGGTAGCAGAACATATTGATGTCATTTCTAAAAAAGCAGGTGAAGAGCAGGCATACAAATTTTCAACGGATGGGACAGGCGAGTATGAGATAAAGGCTGTAACCAAAGAGTCTCATGGTACGGTGATTTATATTAAACTTAAAGAGGATGAGAAAGAGTTTCTTGACAAGTGGCGTACTGAAGAGGTAGTCAAAAAGTACTCCAATCATATTGCTTATCCTATTATGCTTAATTATGAAGATACTGAGTTTGAAGGTGAAGGAGAAGAGAAAAAAGAGAAGAAGGTACACAAAAAAGAACAGATTAATGCTGCTACTGCCTTGTGGACATTACCAAAAAGTGAACTTAAAGAGAAGGACTATATTGAGTTCTATAAGACTATCTCACATGACAGTGAAGATCCACTGTTTTATCTGCATAATAAAGTAGAGGGTGCTAATGAATTTACAACACTCTTTTGTATTCCACACACTGCACCAATGGACATGTACCGTGCAGACTACCAGTCTGGAGTTAAACTCTATGTTAAACGTGTTTTTATTACCGATGATGACAAAGAGTTGTTGCCACCATATTTAAGATTTGTACGTGGAATTATTGATAGTGAGGATTTGCCATTAAATGTTAGTCGTGAGATTTTACAGGAGAATCGTATTTTGGCAAACATTAAACAAAACTCGGTCAAGAAAATTCTTTCTGGTATTAAGAAGCTTGACAATGAGAAATTTGATCGTTTTATTTCACAGTACAATAGAGTCATTAAAGAAGGCATCTATACTGACTTTACCAATAAAGAACTACTGCTTGATATTGTTCGCTATAAGAGTTCTAATGAAGAGGGCATGGTCTCTCTTGCAGACTATATTTCTAGAGGAAATAGTGAAAAAAAAGAGATCTACTACATTGTTGGAGAAGATGAGAAGATACTTAGAAACTCTCCGCTACTTGAGGCGTATAAAAAAGCTAATATAGAAGTACTCATTATGGATGACCGTGAAGTTGATACTATTGTTACACCGATGATTGGTCAGTACAAAGAGTGGACACTGAAGGATATTACAACGATTGAAGCACCTGATTCTCGTACAGAGGAAGAGAAAAAAGAGGTTGAAGAGGAGTTTAAGACACTGGTTGAAAAGCTCAAAGAGACACTTGGCGATGAGGTCAAAGAGGTAAAGATTTCAACACGTCTAACGGAATCTCCAAGTTGTGTAGTCAAAGATAGTTCTGATCCAATGGCAGGAATGGCAGCAATGTTTGCACAAATGGGACAGGAGATACCAGAGACCCCACTCATCCTTGAAATTAACCCTGACCATAAGATGATTAAGAAACTTGAGAACATTAAAGACAATACAACTTTTTCTGATATAGCATGGTTACTGCTTGATACTGCAAAACTCTCTGAAGGACTTGAACCTAAAGACAAAACAGCCTTTTCGCAACGTATTGCTAAACTAGCAATCAAGGCAATTTAGCATTGGGCTTGTAGCCCAACTTTATGCTATAATCTTTCTAAAATCCTATTTTTAATCTATCAGGAATTGCCTTGAATCAACAACCCATGTCACCACAAAAAAAAGCAACAGTCATCTCCACCTCTGTTGCCGCACTGCTTGTTTTTGTTAAGTTGATGATTGGAATTGCTAGTGGTTCGGTCGCAGTGCTTGCATCTGCTATTGATTCCCTACTCGATATGGGGGTTTCTATCTTCAATTTCTTTGCGATTAAAAAAACTGAAGAGGCACCTAACGAGGAGTATCACTATGGAAAAGGAAAAATACAAGCAATTGCTGGAGTGATAGAGGGAACTATCATTACTATATCGGGACTTTACATTATTTATGTTGCTATTGAGAAACTAATGCATCATAAGGAGACCATACTGTTGGTACCATCTATTGTTGCTATGGTGGTTTCTATTGTAATGACTTGGCTCTTAGTCCGCTACCTGCTTGATGTTGCAAAAGAGACAGATAATATTGTTATTAAAGCAGATGCGCTACACTACAAAACAGATCTTTGGAGCAATGCGGCAGTACTGATTGCACTGGTACTTGTATCTATAACAGGAATTGATACTATTGATGCAGTTTTTGGTACGGGTATTGGACTCTATATTATCTATTCGGCATATGAGATTATTGTTGAAGGGGTTGGTATTTTACTTGATAAAGCACTTGATAGTAACACAATAGCTAAAATTGATGAGATTATTTCCAATCATCCAGAGGTGACAAGTTATCATTGGTTACGTACCCGTACAGATGGCTCAACTAATTTTGTGGAGTTTCATATGGTGCTTCGTCCAAATATGCTACTGCTTGAGGCACACCGTATTGCTGATGAGGTTGAAGAGAAGATTATGCCACTTGATTCCAATAAACGTTGGGTCATTACTCCACACTTTGATCCATATGATGATGAAGATATGAATGAAGCAATGTTGCACGGTAAACCGCTTGTTGATTTGGAAAAAATAAAAAAAGATGACTAAGCGACCAATCTATTTATTGTCACCTACACCCAAAGAGGGAATAATTTCATTACCCATGATCAGCTTTAAAACCGTAGCTGAATATCTGGACTTTAATGATGCTGATACACTCATATTTACTTCCAAACAGGCAGTAAAGACGGTAGATATGATTGATAAACGATGGAAAGATTATCCTTGTATTGCTATTGGTAGCGCAACCAAAGTACAGATTGAAGTACTTGGTGGAGAGGTTATCTATTGTCCGAAAAATTTTTATGGTGAGATGCTTAGCCAAGATATTGCTACATTTCTCAAGGAACGAAAGATGCTCTACTTTCGTCCCAAAAAGGTCTCTTTTGATACCAAAACCTATTTACAAAAAAAGGGGATTAGCCTGAAAGAACAGATTGTCTACGAGACATCGTGTTGTATGTATGGTTTGAAAGAGATGCCAGAAAAAAAGGCAATTATTATCTTTACTTCTCCCTCAACAATCCATTGCTTTTTTAGAAACTTCAATTGGGATGAAAGTTTTACAGCAGTGGTCATTGGGGAGTCTACTAGAGTCCATCTTCCCAAGGAGGTGAAATACGTGGTAGCAGACCGCCCACTTATCATGTCTTGTATCGAAAAAGCACAATTACTTTAGGGCACTTCTAACTCTAAATAGGTTATAATTTATCAGCCTAGATGGTTCGACTACTGTAATATGGGGTCCAACATTTACTATTTGCAGGATATGTGGCAAGTGTGGTGTGTGGGTACTTCTGTTTGAGCATGGAAACATGTAAGGATTTTCCCCCTAAAGCGCTTCCCTCTCCCGCACCGTTGGCTTATTAGGGCCGACTTTATGCAGAACGGCTATCTGGGTAGCTTACTGGCGATGGTTTTTGCACGCATAGGCTTTCCAAAAGCTTTTTAAATAAACAAAAATAAGTTTGTCTTTAAGCCTTTTGAAAACCCTCTACGCACAAATGCTATCACTTTAGGTTACATTTAGAAAATATCTCATAAATTCTGGAGAAAAGAATGAAAATACTGATTATAGGCAGTGGTGGGCGTGAATATTCTATTGGATTAGCACTAAGTAAAGATGAGAATGTAGAAAAACTTTGGTTTTCACCAGGTAATGGTGCAACAGATAAACTAGGAGAGAACCTTGTTGCTGTAGACTTTAATGCACTAGCAGACTTTGTTGAGGACAATGATATCGATTTGACTATTGTTGGGCCAGAGGCACCGCTTGTAGAAGGAATTGTTGATATTTTTAAAATAAGAGGACTGACTATTTTTGGTCCTACTGCCAAAGCAGCACAACTAGAGGGCTCTAAGGTATTTATGAAAAACTTCTTGGCACGACATAATGTTCCTACAGCACGCTATATCGAAACTTCATCACTAGAAGAGGCATATAGGTTTATCGGTATACTACAAGTACCCATTGTTATCAAAGCAGATGGGCTTTGTGGTGGTAAGGGGGTCATTATTGCCAAGACACATGATGAGGCAAAAAAAGTGGCTGGAGAGATGCTTTCAGGCAACTCTTTTGGTGAAGCAGGAACAGCCATTGTAGTTGAAGAGTTTCTTGATGGTTATGAGCTTTCTGTATTTGCTATTTGTGATGGGAAGGACTATATAGTCCTTCCTGCTGCACAAGATCACAAGCGTTTGCTTAACGATGACGAGGGGCCCAATACGGGAGGAATGGGTGCTTATGCACCAACGCCATTGGTTAATGATAAGATTTACCACAAGCTTGATGAGCGTGTCATTAAGCCAACCCTTAAAGGAATGGAAGAGGAGGGAATGCCATTTACTGGTGTACTCTTCATTGGTGTGATGGTTGTTAAAGGTGAGCCTATTATTCTTGAGTATAATGTACGTTTTGGTGATCCTGAATGTGAAGTGTTAATGCCATTGCTTAAATCACCCGCAAGTGAGCTTTTTTATAAGGCTGCTACGGGTGATCTTAAAAATATTAAAATTGAATTTAAAGATCAGTATGCAGTTGGTGTAGTAATGGCAAGTAAAGATTACCCTTACAAAAATTCTCCATTGGTAGAGATTATTATTGATGAGGTTCATCATGAAGAACTAAAAGAGAATACACATATCTCTTTTGCTGGGGTAAGTCGTGGTGAGGATGGAAAACTCTATGCTTCTGGTGGACGAGTACTTGTCTGTGTAGGGCTTGGTTGCAGTATTAAAGAGGCAAGAGATCATGCATATATGTTAGTAGGGCAAGTACATTTTTCTGGAAAACAGTGCCGTACTGATATTGCCTATCAGGTATTGTAGGATATGTCATGAGTGAAAATATATTTTCTGTTACTTCTCATAATAAACGTATATGGTCTTTTGTGATTGATGATATGATTATTAATCTTCTTTTAATCATTATCTTCTATGAACCAATAAAAGCATTGATGGGGAATGTTACAGTAATAGATGAAACGACTGTCATGATGATTAACCAGTTTGTCATGGATAATGCAATCATTGTTTTTATGGTAAAAGTACTCTACCATACCTTGCTTGTATGGCAAAGTGGTATGACGTTGGGAAAATATGTGATGAAGATTAGAGTGGTTGACTATAAAACAGGGAGTTCTCCCTTGTTTTGGCAAGCATTTTTGCGTGCATCTATTAGGCTTGTTAGTGAGATGTTTTTCTACTTAGGCTTTCTTTTTGCTTTCTTTTCCTCTTTGCGCCAGACGCTACATGACAAGCTCTCCAATTGTGTTGTGGTCGATGCATAAAATTATTTTTCTTTGGTTTGCTTATATCGTATGTATCAATATGGTTTATGCTAATTCTAAGAAAAATAATAATCTTGAAGTAAGTGCAAAAGAGGTTAAAGAGACGAACACGACACTGCATGCAAAAGGTGGTGCAATTATCTACTATCAAGATATGATAATACGTGCCGATGATGTACTCTATAATAAAAAAGAACATCACCTTATTGCAGATGGTAATGTGGAGATGATTGGATATCAGGGTACAAAAGAGCATACTTCTCATATGGAGATAGACACCCAAAGTAGCAGGGTTAATTTTAAAGAGCTTTTTTTTACCAACGAGAATGATATATGGCTTTTGACCAATAAGGCCAACAGAAAAGAGGGAAATTATACATTTGGAAGCAGTATGCTCTCTAGTTGTGAAATTGAAAATCCCCTTTGGGTTATGCGCTTTTCTCAATCACTATATGACAGCAAAGAGAGGTATATGGAAGTCTACAATTCCAAAGTTTATTTTAATGATATTCCAATCTTCTATTTTCCTTATCTCGCCTTTTCAATAGACAATAGGCGCTCTTCAGGACTGCTATTTCCTCGGTTCGACTATTTTAGAAAAGAAGGATTTTTATATGAACAGCCAGTCTTTTGGGCAATTAATGAGAGTATGGATATAGAATTCAACCCACAAATTAGAAAAAACCGGAGTTTGGGGGTGTATGCTACCTATCGTTTTGCAGACTCACCTCACTCCTCTGGGCAGCTGAGGATAGGATACTTTAAAGATAACACATCTTATGTGAAAAAGAATGGTCTTTCTGAAGACAAGCACTATGGATTAGAGTTTTTATATGATTCTTCAAAAGTTTTCAATCAATATTTTTCTAAAGATTATACTGATGGACTATATATGAATACAACATTTTTGAATGATATTGACTATCTGAACCTACAGAAAACTACTCGCTTAAAACACTTTGGACAAGTACCATTACAGGAATCAAGACTAAACTATTTTCTTTATAACGATATATGGTATGGTGGACTTAATGCCAAATATTTTATTGATACCCGTTTAGAGAACAATGATGGAACTGTACAGATACTCCCTTCATTGCAGGTACATAAATATCTTAAAAGTTTCTTTTGGGATCATTTGACTTATTCTGTAGATGTACAAACAAAGCGATTGGATCGGAAAACAGGGTCAACTTTAAATCAGGTGGAGTTGAACATTCCTCTTGAAGTAAATTTTGCATTATTGGATGACTTTGTAAATATATCACTAGGCGAGTCATTTTCTTTTGGTCAGTTTTTTTTTAAAAATGATAATACTTTAGAGTCTCCTTATCTTAACCGCAACACCCATACCCATTTGGTCAAACTTTTCTCTGATTTAACAAAAAAATATACAGATTTTGCCCATATCGTGCAACCCTCTATTTATTATATTAAACCTGAAAAAGAGAGCCAGAGACTTGCTTCATCGCTTAGTAAAATGCTTAAAGATACATATAGTATGGATGATAATATACAATCAGATATTCAAGAACTTTTTTTCATAGAACTGCCTGAAGAACGTGCTATTTTTTCCCTCAATCAATATTTCTATGATAAGACAATGACCCTTATTTTTTTCCAACGTCTTTCTCAAGGCTACTATCCAAACAAGGATTACCATTTTTCTAATATCCAAAATGAGATGCGCTACTATTGGAATCAATGGCAGTTTTATAATAATATCTCTTATTCGTATCAATACAAAAACATTAGTGAATCTTCAACTTCTGTAAGTTTTGATGAGAATTACTACCATATGAGTTTTGGTCACATTTATAAAAAGTATAATGAACTACTCAACCAGTCTGTAGTATCCAATGACTTGAATATAAACTTTACATATGATTACAATGACCACTTCTCCTATAGCGGTAAGATAATATATAGTTTAAAAGAAGTACAAAATAAATTATGGGATATAAGTGCCTCCTATAAGGAAGATTGTTGGAGTGTTACGGTACGAGCACATACGAATATTTTGCCTCAACCAATTAGTATTGGAAAAAATCTTGATAGGCAAGAGTATGGTTTTAGTGCACAATTTAACTTTGCTCCTTTTGCCAGTTTCTAATCAAGGATATGGTGATGCAAAATTCTGTTGAAATAATTGAAGAGGCTTTAGAGGTATTGGAGATGCCTAAATTTATTACCCAGAAGGATCTTAAAAAACAGTATCATTTTCTTGCAAGAAAATACCACCCTGATTTAGGAGGGGATGCTGAAAAGATGGAGGCATTAAATAATGCCTATAAGCTTTTGACAAGATATATAGAGGATTTTCGTTATACTTTTAGTGAAGATGAGATTAATAAACAATTTTTAGGAGAGGGTTATGCCCAAAGATTCAAGCCCTGACCACTACTATTTTGAAGATCAAGAAGATGCTGCTACGCAACTGGTTGAAGCCCTTCCATTAGATCTGTTGCGTGAGAATGAGACTATTGTTATTGGTGTTAGTAAAGGAGGAGTCTTTTTTTCAGACAAGATCGCCAAAGCAGTACATGCTAAAATGGATATTCTTTTAACGGAACCAATCTTGGCACCGAACAACCCTGAAGTAGCCATTGCCATGATTTCTGAAGTAGAAGAGATGGTAGTACACAAGGCATTGATTGATGCATTTGATATTAATGAAGACTTTGTCTATAATGAGGCACAACGCAAACATGATGAAGAGATACTTGGCTATGTATATCAATATCGAAAAGGGAAGGATCTTCTTTCTTTAAAAGGAAAGCATGTAGTATTGGTAGACGAGTGTATTGAAACAGGCTTGACAATGATGGTAGCACTCAAATCGGTAATCAAAAGAGAAGCAAAGAATATCTATATTGCAACACCTATTTTAGATAGAGCAGTTTATGAGAATCTTTTAGCAGTTTGCGATGGTGTTTTCTGCCCTTACAAAATAGATAACTACATTTCAATAGAATATTATTATAAAACCTTCCAGCATTTAAGTTTTGAAGAGATATTGGGTATGATGGAGTCCTATGAAAAGTTTGATAAAAAAGAAGAGCCAAAAATAGAAATTGAACATCAATAAAGGAATAGAAATATAATGAAAGAACAGATCATTGAGGTCAATGTTAATAATCTCAAAGAGATATATGAGTGCAACAAAATAGCCAGACAAGCAAGCGGTGCAGTGATGTATCGTCAGGGAAAAGCAACACTTATTGCAGCAGTAGCAATTGATGAGAAAGTGGCAGATGAAGACTTTCTTCCACTAACCGTACAATATATTGAAAAAGCTTATGCTGCTGCAAAGATTCCTGGTGGGTTTGTTAAGCGTGAAACCAAACCTGGTGATTTTGAGACTTTAACATCACGTATTATTGACCGTTCTTTGCGACCACTTTTTTCTGATCACTTCCATTATCCAGTGACCATTACGGTTATGGTGGTTAGTAGTGACAATGAGGTCGATATGCAAGTGGCTGCATTGCATGCTGCATCGGCAGCACTTTATGTTTCTGATATCCCCATATCGCAGACTATTGGTGCAGTTCGTATTGGAAAGATTGAAAGAGAATTTGTTATTAATCCAACCCTCTCTCAGCAGAATAAAAGTGTACTTGATCTTTTGGTGGTTGGTTTAGGAAATGATATCTTAATGATTGAAATGCGTACTATGGCATCTAAGGTTATTCACAATACTGAAGTAGATATTGTCAGTTCAACTTTAGAGCATCAAGAGACCAATGAGCTTGATGAGGAGGCTTTAGTAAAGGCAATTGCACTGGCACAAGAAGCAATTGTTAAAGCAAGTGAGGCATATAGTATTTCACTTGCACCAGCGGTACGTGAACCACTGATGCTTGAATTGATAGAAGAGAAAATGGATACATCGCTTTATGCATGGATTGAAAATAACTATGCTAAAGCAGTAGAAGATGCTATCTCTCATATGGCAAAATCGGAGCGTTCTGTAGAATTAAAAAAAGTATATGAGCATATTATAGAGACACTTGAAACCAAAGGAGAAAAGGTAGAAAAAGAGCTTATCTTGAAAACGCTTGAACGCTACAAGAAGCATATTGTGCGTCACATGATTCTCGAAAAAGGTATTCGTGCAGATGGTCGTGCATTTAATGAGATACGCCCTATCAGTATTGAGACCAATATCCTTCCTTCTGTGCACGGCACTTGCCTTTTCACAAGAGGGCAAACACAAGTGTTGGCAGCCATAACACTAGGAGACAAAAAAGATGCTCAAGTATTTGAGCTTATTACTGATAAAAATAGCCAATCTGAAAACTTTATGGTGCATTATAACTTTCCAGGTTTTTCTGTTGGTGAGGCAAAATTTATTGGGGCACCTGGGCGTAGAGAACTTGGACATGGAAATCTTGCTAAAAGGGCACTAGAGCCCGCTATTCCTCTTAACCATGATGGAACAATTAGGTTGGTAGCAGAAGTTCTTGAAAGCAATGGATCCTCTTCTATGGCAACAATCTGTGGTGGCTCTCTTGCACTTCGTTCTGCTAATATTGATATGGTTAATATGGTGGCTGGTATTGCAATGGGTCTTGTGAGCGAGAATGGCAAACATATTATACTTTCTGATATTATGGGACTTGAAGACCATGATGGTGATATGGACTTTAAGATTGCAGGTACAAGGAGAGGAACTACCGCTCTTCAGATGGATATTAAATTGGGTGGTATTAGTCTGAAGATACTCAAAGAAGTATTGATTCAAGCAAATTATGGCAAGAATCATATTCTTGATTTAATGGAAGAAGCAGAGAAAAATATTATAGAGAGTGAAGCCCTTCCTAGCACGGAACATTTTACTATTGATTCTAGTAAAATCGGTGATATTATTGGTAAGGCGGGTGCAACAATTCGTAGCATAATTGAAAAATTTGAAGTTAGTATCGATATTGATAGAGATACTGGTGGAGTGAAAGTATCAGGAAGCGATAAACAGAAAGTTTCTACGGCAAAAGAGCATATCAAAAAGATTGCTAATACACCAATACAAAAACAGATGACTTATGAGGTTGGAAAAACCTACAAAGGAAAGATTAAGCGAATTGTAGACTTTGGTGTATTTGTGGAGATGCCTGATGGATTTGATGCCCTACTGCATATCTCTAAAGTTGCCAAGGAACGTGTAGATAATATAGAAGAACGCTATTGCGAAGGCGATGAGATAGAAGTGGTGGTTATGGAGCAAAAAGGAAAGAAGGTTGAATTGGCAACACCGTCTTATTTCAGTGATACATAAACTACAGAACAGTTTTTAAATCATTTCTGCTATAATGCCAGCGTTAGTATAAAGTAATAAGTAGGGAAATCCATTGCATTTATGTGTGGGTTGGCAGTGAGATACTGTTTACGCTATCCGAACAGACTTTAGAAAACAGTCGAAGAGACTTAAACTCTATTAACCTAAAGGATATAATGATGAAAAAATTTTTCTTACTCTTCTTGGCACTTGGTGCTGTTGCTTTTGCTAATGAAGGTGAAGCTATGGTTCAGGCTTACTCTGTAGTAGCTGCTGGTGTTGGTCTTGGTCTTGCTGCACTTGGTGGTGCGATTGGTATGGGACACACGGCTGCTGCAACAATTGCTGGTACTGCTAGAAATCCAGGACTTGGTGGTAAATTGATGACAACCATGTTTATTGCACTTGCAATGATTGAAGCACAAGTTATCTATACGCTAGTAATTGCACTTATTGCACTCTATGCAAACCCTTTCCTGTAATCAGGAAAACTTAAAGTTGCAGCGGTATACTTCCGCTACAACTTTTTACCCCTTATTTTAAGTTTGATAGTCTTTGATCTGTCAACTACAGAATGCGTCAGTGGTGGAACGGTAGACACGCTACCTTGAGGGGGTAGTGCCCTAGTGGTGTGGAGGTTCAAATCCTCTCTGACGCACCATATTCTTCTATATCTACCTAAATAAAAATTATTAAAAAATACGTTAATTTCCTAAATAGATCTTCATAGTTATATTACATTTCTTTACTTGAAAAAATTGCTTTATGTTCTTTTAAGGAAATTTTATGGTATAATGCGCACTAAACCTAAA
>JAIZOF010000001.1:1422532-1430164 GCA_020525365.1 Sulfurovum sp.
CAATCTGGCGACCATTTGCATCACCACCAGCATTATCATTGAATGCAATCTGGCGACCATTTGCATCTAAAAGAGTTCCGTATGTATCTGTTAAGCCTGTTGTCTCTACAGCCAATATTCCTCTGCTGGGAATGTGGATTTTAAACCAATCTTCATCTCCAGCTGTTTCAATACTTCCTGATGTTGTGCTGTTTGGATTGATGGGTGTTGCTGTACTTCTAGTGTTGGCATGATCATCAGGCAAAAAATGAGACACAAGCATATAAGAACCAGTTCTCGTAGCACTACTGTGTTTCACTTTCACATAATAGGTTCCAGCCGCTGTGATGAGCTTTGAGATTTTAAAGTTCTGACCTAAACCGCCAGCATTATCATTGAATGCAATCTGGCGACCATTTGCATCTAAAAGAGTTCCGTATGTATCTGTTACACCTGTTGTCTCTACAACCAATGTTCCTCTACTGGGGATGTGGATTTTAAAGAAATCTTTATCATTAGCTACTTCGATGTTCCCCTGTGTTGTGCTGTTTGGATTGATGGGTGTTGCTGTACTTATAGTATCGGGACGATTATTCGGTGTAAAATGAGACACAAACGCATAAGAACCAATTCCTGTAGAACTATGGTGTTTCACTCTTACATAATATACTCCAGCCACTGTAATGAACTTTGAGATTTTAAAGTTACGATCTGAACCACTATTGTCATCCAATGCAAGTTGAATACCGCTTCTATCTAAAAGGTACCCATATGTATCTGTTGAGCCAGTTGTCTCTATAACCAGTGCTCCTCCCCTATTAGGGATTTCGATTTTAAAGTAATCTACATCCCCAGCAAAGTCAATGTGCCCCTGTTTTGTATTGTTGAGACCTATGGGTGTTGCTGTATAGGCATCATATCCATAATCACTAGGTATAAAATGAGACACAAGTGCATAACTGCCAGTTCTCGTAGTACTATGGTGTTTTACTTTCACATAATAGGTTCCAGCCGCTGTGATGAACTTTGAGATTTTAAAGTTACGGTCCGAACTACTCATATTATCATTGGATGCAAGCTGGACACCACTTGCATTGTAAAGGTATCCTTTTGTATCTGTGGTGCCAGTTGTCTCTACAGCCAGTGCTCCGGCACGAGGGATTACAATTTTAAACCAATCTTCATCTCTAAATACTTCAAGATTTCCTGATGTTGTGCCATCTGGCTCCATAGGTGTTGCTGAATCCATAAGATTACTATGGTCATCAAAACGTATAATAAGCCTATAACGACCTGTTGATGAAACACTACTGTGTTTCACTTTCACATAATAGGTTCCAGCCGCTGTGATGGACTTTGAGATTTTAAAGTTCTGACCTGAACCACCATTGTCATCCAATGCAATCTGGGTACCGCTTGCATCGTAAAGAGATCCTTTTGTGTCTGTTAAGCCGACTGTCTTTGCAACCAGTGTTCCGGTACGAGGGATTACGATTTTAAACCAATCTGCGTCCCCAGCTCTATTAATGCGACCTTGTGTTGTACTGGCTAGACTGATCGTTCCTGCATCATCCCTGCTATTGGTATAATCATCGGCTATCAAATGAGACACAAGCGAATAATCGCCTGTTGATGAAGCAGTATGGTGTTTCACTTTCACATAGTAGGTTCCAGTTGTTACAAATTTTGAGATTTGAAAGTTATTATCTGAACTACTTATATTATCATTAAATGCAATTTCTCTGCCACCTGCATCGTAAAGGAATCCTTCTGTATCTGTGGTGCCTGTTGTCTCTACAACCAATATTCCTGTACCAGAGATTACGATTTTAAACCAATCTACGTCCCCAGCTTTATTAATACGTCCTGATGTTTGGTTGTTTAACTTTATGGGTGTTGCTGTATCCATAAGATTGCCATGATCATCAGATGGTACTACTTCATCTTTTTGTTTTTGAATACAACGGACTGAGTAGCCATATGCACGACCTTTTGTCTCTATCTTTCCCGTATTGTCTTGATCAAAAGAGAGAGTTCGTGCCATTTTATTTGAAAATTTGTCTGAAGCCATATAGTAACCAAAAGCATCCTCCAAAAAACCATTGCTTGCACTTTTAAAAACCTCTATACTGTTTTTAGTATTGTTGCGAAATCCTGCCAAAGGAAATTTCAATGTAACATCAAAGTCAGATTCATAAGATTCACGAATCAACTCCTCTGCAGTAGGTACCCTAAACCCTTTAGGGCATATGCCTGTACCGTCTGTTTTCCATAAAAATGCTTCTCTTTGGGCACCATTATCGTCCACACCATCGACTACCCAATCTGTCGTAGTGTTATTGACAGTAATAAACGCACTAAATGAAGGACGTATGGTTGTTGCTCGCCGATTTGTCTTATCTGGAAATGCAATCTGATGTCCATCTGCTGGTCTTCCCCACTGAAAGTAGTAACCATATGATGCCTCATCAGAAAGTGAGGTAGCTACCTGTGAGGCACCTATATTTCTGTCTAGCCATATTCGACCTGTTTTACTGGTTACACACCCGTACGTAAGACCTTTATACATGATTGCTTTAGTAGTACATGATATGGTCTTAGAAGTAAGCCTATTACCACTATTGGTACTACCGCATGCACCAAGGATTGCTATTACTATTGTGGCTACTGACCACTGTAAATATGATTTCATATCTTCTCACCTTTTTAAGGTTTTTTGTTGCATTGCTCTATTTTTTTCAATACAACGAAAAAGCACTCCACGCAGATGTAGCCCTTATTATACCCTACAAGCCTTTAATGTAGTGGCAAGTATTTTGCCTATAAACCCTTTAGGATCTATGAAAGCTCACTACCAGCATGAAGATGATTGCCATGCAAACACTCAAAAGAGTACAACGCACCTACAACAGCACTTTAGTGAAAAGTGCTGTATAAAACTACTTATTGGTTTGGGCTAGGTTGCTAATTGGGTATAAACCGAGAAAAAAAGGTGTAACTATCAGTTAGCGAAGCATGCACTTGCACATAAAATGTTCTACCCAAGTAATAAATTTTCCCACTACTTCCAGCTGCTGATGAAGCACTCACTCTCACATAGTATGTTCCAGCCGTAAGGGATCGTGTGATTGAAATGGTATTGGTTGCACGTACAGTCAATGCTCCTCCCCCACTAGGGATTTCAATTTTAAACCAATCTACATCCCTGGTTATTGTTAACCAATCTCTATCCCCGGTTACTTCAAAGCGTCCCCGTGTTGTACTGTTTGGATTGATGGATATTGCTGTGCTTCTATCGTCATCTTGCCTAGGTGCAAACTGAGAAATAAGCGTATAGCCATTGCCAGCTACTTGATTATTATAATTTCTCACTCTCACATAATAGGTTCCAGCGGTGACAAATTTTGAGATTTTAAAGTTATTGCCTGTATCACTAACATCATCATTGAATACAAGTCGAGTACCATTTGTATCTAAAAGCTCTCCGACTGTATCTCCTGAACCGGTTGTATGTACAGTCAACACTCCTCCTTCGCTAGGGATTATGATTTTAAACCAATCATTATCTCCAGCTTTATCAATGCTTCCTGATGTTGTACTGTTGGGGTCTATAAGTGTTGCTGTTTCTTTAGTATTGCCATGGTCATCAGAAACGTCTGCTTGTAGTGTAAAACGCGTAACAAGCGAATAAGAACCGATTTTTGAAGCAAAATAGTATTTCACTTTTATATAATAGGTTCCAGCGGTGACGATTTGTGAGATTCTAAAGTTCCGGTCTGTACCACTATTATCATCAGATACAGGTCTGGCACTACTTGGATTGTAAAGGGTTCCGACTGTATCTCCTGAACCAGTTGTATATACAGTCAATCTTCCTACACTTCCACGAGGGATTANCATATGCCTGTACCGTCTGTTTTCCATAAAAATGCTTCTCTTTGGGCACCATTATCGTCTACACCATCAGCGACCCAATCTGTCGTATTGTTATCTACAGCAATAAACGCACTAGATGAGGGGTGTATGGTTGTTGCTCGCCGATTTGTCTTATCTGAAAATACACCCTGATGTCCATCTTTTGGTCTTCCCCACTGAAAGTGGTAACCATATGATCCCTCATCAGAAAGCGAGGTAGCTGCCCGTGAAGCACCCAAGTTTCTGTCTAGCCATATTCGATTTGTTTTACTACTGGCTACACACCCGTACCTAAACCCTTGATACCTTATGTCACACAATACAGTTCTAGGAGTATTGGTATTGCCTTTGGCAGTATCGGTATTGTCTTTGGCATTGGTATTACCGTTACTGCTTTTGGTACTGGGACTATTAAGCGTGGTATTGCCATCATTGACACTGATATTGTTACCACATGCACTAAGGATTACGATTGCTATTGTGGCTACTGGCCACTGTAAATACGATCTCATTTTTCCCCCCTTTTTTTATGGGCTATATTGTTGTATCTTTTTCATGTAATAAAAAAGTACTTCACGTAAGTGTGCCCCCATTATACCAAAAAAAACCAAATATTCTTTAATATAATAAAAATAAATGTAGACAGATAAAGTACGCTAAGCCTTTTGGAGCCTATAAAAGTTCACTATTGGTATTAAAACATATGAAATTATGACTGTATGATAGCATATTGAAAGAGGATATTTTTGCCATACATACAGCACCCTGGTAGAGTGCTGTATGTATAATGTAAGGCTAGGCCGCTACTGACTAGGTGTAAATTCGGAAACAAGCGAATAATCACCCGTCCCCGAAGAAAAAAGGTGGTGTCTCACTTTCACATAGTATGTTCCAGCTGTAACGCTTTGTGAGATTTTAAAGTTCTGGTCTGAACCATTGTCATCATTAAATGCAATTTGGGTGGTACCGCTTGCATTATAAAGGTATCCTCGTGTATCTGTGGTGCCAGTTGTGTAAAGAACCAATGTTCCTCCACTGGGGATTTGGATTTTAAAGTAATCTTTATCATTAGCTACTTCAATGCGCCCCTGTGTTATGCTATTTGGCTCGATGGGTGTTGCTCCACCTCTACTGTCGTCATGATCATCAGGCACAAAACGAGACACAAGCAGATAATCACCGGTTGATGAAGGGTTACGGTGTTTTACTTTCACATAATATGCTCCAGGCATCGTTATGAGCTTTGAGATTTTAAAGTTATTGCCTGAACCACTATTGTCATCAGATACAATTTCTCTGCCACTTACGCTAGAAAGGTATCCTTGTGTATCTGTTGTTCCAGATGTATATATAATTAATTTTCCTCCTCCGTCAGGGACTCGGATTTCAAAGTAATCTTCATCCCCAGCAAAGTCAATGCGCCCCCGTGTTGTACTGTTTAGGTCTATGGATGTTGCCAGACTTCTGCTGTCACCATGATCATCATCAGATACAAAATGAGACACAAGTACATAACTGCCAGCCAGTAAAGCACTACTGTGTTTTACTTTCACATAGTATGTTCCAGCTGTGACACTTTTTGAGATTTTAAAGTTACTATAGGCTGAACCATTATCATCAGATGCAATCTGATGACCATTTGCATTCAAAAGAGTTCCGTATGTATCTGTTAAGCCGGTTGTCTTTACAACCAGTGTTCCTCTACTGTGGATTTGGATTTTAAAGAAATCTACATCCCCATCTACTTCAATGCGCCCCTGCGTTGTACTGTTTGGATTGATGGGTTTTGCTGTACTTCTGGTATTGCCATAATCATCAGATATAAACTGAGAAATAAGCGTATAATAACCAATTGATGAAGCACTACTGTGTTTTACTTTCACATAGTATGTTCCAGTTGAGACACTTTTTAAGATTCTAAAGTTACTATAGGTTGAACCATTATCATCAGATGCAATCTGATGACCATTTGCATTCAAAAGAGTTCCGTATGTATCTGTTAAGCCGGTTGTCTTTACAACCAGTGTTCCACTACTGGGGATTCGGATTTTAAAGAAATCTACATCCCCGGCTACTTCAATGCGCCCTTGTGTTGTACTGTTTGGATTGATAGATGTTGCTGCAATTCTACTACTGGTATGATCATCAGGCACAAAATGAGACACAAGCGCATAAGAACCAATTCCTGTAGGACTATGATGTCTCACTTTCGCATAGTATGTCCCAGCTGTGACACTTATTGAGATTCTAAAGTTATGACCTGAACCACTGTTGTCATCCAATGCAAGCTGGGCACCGCTTCCGCCTAAAAGGGATCCATATGTATCTGTTGAGCCAGTTGTATTGATAATTAATGTTCCTCTTTTTCCACTAGGGATTATGATTTTAAAATAATCTCCACTTCCAGCTGCTTCAATACGCCCCCGTGTTGTACTTTTGAGAGCTATGGGTGTTGCTGTATTGACATTATATCCATAATCATTGGGTATAAAATGAGATACAAGTGCATAAATACCTGTTCCCGTAGTACCACTGTGTCTCACTTTTACATAGTATGTTCCAGCCACTGTGATGAACTTTGAGATTTTAAAGTTATGGTTCGAACTACTTATATTATCATTGGATGCAAGCTGGACACCACTTGCATTGTAAAGATATCCTTTTGTATCTGTGGTGTCAGTTGTCTCTACAACCAGTGTTCCGGTACGAGGGATTACGATTTTAAACCAATCTACGTCCCCAACTTTATTAATATGTCCTAATGTTGTGCTGTTTAGGTCTATGGATGTTGCTGTATCTATACGATTACTATGATCATCAGATAATATTGTTGCTTTTTTGATAGATGGCACTACTTCATCTTTTTGTTTTTGAATACAACGGACTGAGTAGCCGTATGCACGACCTTTTGTCTCTATCTTTCCCGTATTGCCTTGATTAAAAGAGAGAATCCGTGCCATTTTACTTGAAGATTTGTCTGAAGCCATATAGTAACCAAAAGCATCCTCCAAAAAACCATTGCTTGCGCTTTTTAAAATCTCTATACTGTTTTTAGTATTGTTGCGAAATCCTGCCAAAGGAAATTTTAATGTAGCATTAAAGTCAGGTCGATAAGATTCACGAATCAACTCCTCTGCAGTAGGTACCCTGAACCCTTTAGGGCATATGCCTGTACCATCTGTTTTCCATAAAAATACTTCTCTTTTGGAACCATTATCGTCTACACCATCAGCGACCCAGTCTGTCGTATTGTTATCTACAGCAATAAACGGGCTAAATGAGGGATGTATGGTTATTGCTCGCTGATGTCTCTTGTCCGAAGATACGCGCTGATGTCCATCTGATGGTCTTCCCCACTGAAAGTAGTAACCATATGATGCGGCATCAGAAAGTGAGGTGGCTGCCCGTGAGGCGCCCAAGTTTCTGTCTAGCCATATTCGACCTGTTTTACTGGCTACACACCCGTACGTAAGACCTTTATGCCTTATTACTTTAGTAGTACATGATATGGTCTTAGAAGTAAGCCTATTACCACTATTGGTACTACCGCATGCACCAAGGATTGCTATTACTATTGTGGCTACTGACCACTGTAAATATGATTTCATATCTTCTCACCTTTTTAAGGTTTTAGGTTGCATTGCTCTATTTTTTCAATACAACGAAAAATATTCCATACAGGCACAGTTACCCATTATAACTTAAAAAACCTTTAATGCGACGACAAATGGTCGGGCG
>JAIZOF010000001.1:1430996-1448046 GCA_020525365.1 Sulfurovum sp.
CCACCAGCATTATCATTGAATGCAATCTGGCGACCATTTGCATCACCACCAGCATTATCATTGAATGCAATCTGGCGACCATTTGCATCTAAAAGAGTTCCGTATGTATCTGTTAAGCCTGTTGTCTCTACAGCCAATATTCCTCTGCTGGGAATGTGGATTTTAAACCAATCTTCATCTCCAGCTGTTTCAATACTTCCTGATGTTGTGCTGTTTGGATTGATGGGTGTTGCTGTACTTCTAGTGTTGGCATGATCATCAGGCAAAAAATGAGACACAAGCATATAAGAACCAGTTCTCGTAGCACTACTGTGTTTCACTTTCACATAATAGGTTCCAGCCGCTGTGATGAGCTTTGAGATTTTAAAGTTCTGACCTAAACCGCCAGCATTATCATTGAATGCAATCTGGCGACCATTTGCATCTAAAAGAGTTCCGTATGTATCTGTTACACCTGTTGTCTCTACAACCAATGTTCCTCTACTGGGGATGTGGATTTTAAAGAAATCTTTATCATTAGCTACTTCGATGTTCCCCTGTGTTGTGCTGTTTGGATTGATGGGTGTTGCTGTACTTATAGTATCGGGACGATTATTCGGTGTAAAATGAGACACAAACGCATAAGAACCAATTCCTGTAGAACTATGGTGTTTCACTCTTACATAATATACTCCAGCCACTGTAATGAACTTTGAGATTTTAAAGTTACGATCTGAACCACTATTGTCATCCAATGCAAGTTGAATACCGCTTCTATCTAAAAGGTACCCATATGTATCTGTTGAGCCAGTTGTCTCTATAACCAGTGCTCCTCCCCTATTAGGGATTTCGATTTTAAAGTAATCTACATCCCCAGCAAAGTCAATGTGCCCCTGTTTTGTATTGTTGAGACCTATGGGTGTTGCTGTATAGGCATCATATCCATAATCACTAGGTATAAAATGAGACACAAGTGCATAACTGCCAGTTCTCGTAGTACTATGGTGTTTTACTTTCACATAATAGGTTCCAGCCGCTGTGATGAACTTTGAGATTTTAAAGTTACGGTCCGAACTACTCATATTATCATTGGATGCAAGCTGGACACCACTTGCATTGTAAAGGTATCCTTTTGTATCTGTGGTGCCAGTTGTCTCTACAGCCAGTGCTCCGGCACGAGGGATTACAATTTTAAACCAATCTTCATCTCTAAATACTTCAAGATTTCCTGATGTTGTGCCATCTGGCTCCATAGGTGTTGCTGAATCCATAAGATTACTATGGTCATCAAAACGTATAATAAGCCTATAACGACCTGTTGATGAAACACTACTGTGTTTCACTTTCACATAATAGGTTCCAGCCGCTGTGATGGACTTTGAGATTTTAAAGTTCTGACCTGAACCACCATTGTCATCCAATGCAATCTGGGTACCGCTTGCATCGTAAAGAGATCCTTTTGTGTCTGTTAAGCCGACTGTCTTTGCAACCAGTGTTCCGGTACGAGGGATTACGATTTTAAACCAATCTGCGTCCCCAGCTCTATTAATGCGACCTTGTGTTGTACTGGCTAGACTGATCGTTCCTGCATCATCCCTGCTATTGGTATAATCATCGGCTATCAAATGAGACACAAGCGAATAATCGCCTGTTGATGAAGCAGTATGGTGTTTCACTTTCACATAGTAGGTTCCAGTTGTTACAAATTTTGAGATTTGAAAGTTATTATCTGAACTACTTATATTATCATTAAATGCAATTTCTCTGCCACCTGCATCGTAAAGGAATCCTTCTGTATCTGTGGTGCCTGTTGTCTCTACAACCAATATTCCTGTACCAGAGATTACGATTTTAAACCAATCTACGTCCCCAGCTTTATTAATACGTCCTGATGTTTGGTTGTTTAACTTTATGGGTGTTGCTGTATCCATAAGATTGCCATGATCATCAGATGGTACTACTTCATCTTTTTGTTTTTGAATACAACGGACTGAGTAGCCATATGCACGACCTTTTGTCTCTATCTTTCCCGTATTGTCTTGATCAAAAGAGAGAGTTCGTGCCATTTTATTTGAAAATTTGTCTGAAGCCATATAGTAACCAAAAGCATCCTCCAAAAAACCATTGCTTGCACTTTTAAAAACCTCTATACTGTTTTTAGTATTGTTGCGAAATCCTGCCAAAGGAAATTTCAATGTAACATCAAAGTCAGATTCATAAGATTCACGAATCAACTCCTCTGCAGTAGGTACCCTAAACCCTTTAGGGCATATGCCTGTACCGTCTGTTTTCCATAAAAATGCTTCTCTTTGGGCACCATTATCGTCCACACCATCGACTACCCAATCTGTCGTAGTGTTATTGACAGTAATAAACGCACTAAATGAAGGACGTATGGTTGTTGCTCGCCGATTTGTCTTATCTGGAAATGCAATCTGATGTCCATCTGCTGGTCTTCCCCACTGAAAGTAGTAACCATATGATGCCTCATCAGAAAGTGAGGTAGCTACCTGTGAGGCACCTATATTTCTGTCTAGCCATATTCGACCTGTTTTACTGGTTACACACCCGTACGTAAGACCTTTATACATGATTGCTTTAGTAGTACATGATATGGTCTTAGAAGTAAGCCTATTACCACTATTGGTACTACCGCATGCACCAAGGATTGCTATTACTATTGTGGCTACTGACCACTGTAAATATGATTTCATATCTTCTCACCTTTTAAGGTTTTGTTGCATTGCTCTATTTTTCAATGCAACCCAGAAAAGAAGCACTCCCACGCAGATGTAGCCCTTGTAGCACACCCTGGAAGCCTTTGAAATGTAGTAGTGGCAGAGTATTTTGCCTATAAATTGCTAGGCTCTACGAAAGCTCACTACCAGCATGAAGATGATTGCCATGCAAACACTCAAAATTACAACGCACTTACAACAGCACTTTGGTGAAAGTGCTGTATAAAAACTACTTATTGGTTTTGGGCTGGAGTTGCTAGTGGGTATAAACCGAGGAAAAGGATTATAGCTATCAGTTAGCTAGAGCATGCACTTGCATAGTATTTCTACCCAAGTAATAGAATTTTCCCACTACTTCCAGCTGCTTTGAGTGGAAAGCGCTCACTCTCACATGGTATTCCAGCCGTAGGGATCATTGTGATTGAAATGGTATTGGTTGCACGTACAGTCAATCTCCTCCCCCACTAGGGGTTTCAATTTTAAACAATCTACATCCCTGGTTATTGTTAACCAATCTCTATCACGGTTACTTCAAAGCGTCCCATGTTGTACTGTTTGGATTGATGGATATTGCTGTGCTTCTATAATCATCTTGCCCTAGGTGCAAACTGAGAAATAAGCGTATATAGCCATTACTTGCCAGCTACTTGATTAATATAATTTCTCATACATAATAGGTTCAGCGGTGACAAATTTTGAGATTTTAAAGGATTATTGTCTGTATCACTAACATCATCATTGAATACAAGTCGAGTACCATTTGTATCTAAAGCTCTCCGACTGTATCTCCTGAACCGGTTGTATGTTACCAGTCAACACCATATTTCACATGAGGGATTATGATTTTAAACCAATCATTATCTCCAGCTTTATCAATGCTTCCTGATGTTGTGCATTTGGGGTCTATAAGTGTTGCTGTTTTCTTTTAATTATTGCCATGGTCATCAGAACGTCTGCTTGTAGTGTAAAACGTAACAAACGAATAAGAACCGATTTTGGAAACAAAATAGTATTTTACTTTTTATATAATAGGTTCCAACGGTGACGATTTGTGAGATTCACAAAGTTCGGTCTATTTACCACTATTATCATCAGATACAGGTCTGGCACTACTTGGATTGTAAAGGGTTCAAACTGTATCTCCTGAACCAGTTGTACATATACAATTGATCTTCCTACACTTCCACGAGGGATTACGATTTTGAAGTAATCTATGTCCCCAAATGTTTCAATACTTCCTAATGTTGTTATTGCTGTTGAGGTCTATGGGTGTTTTGTATTTTTACTGCCACCATGATCATCAGAACTTGTGCTTGTGATGTTTCACCAAACTATAAACCTTGTGAAGCGAATAAGAGCCGGATTGACACAGAACGATGGTGTCTTACTTTTACATAATAGACTCCAGCCGTTATAAATTTTGAAATTCTAAAAGTTGTCTGTACCATGATTATTGCTTATCGTACACAAGTTGGGTGCCATGTGTGTATCATCGAGGAATCCTTCTGTATCCTGTTGAGCCAGTTTGTACTTACAGTTGTGTTTCTACCACGAGGGATTACAATTTTAAAACTAATCTTTCATCCCAGCCACTTCAATGCAGTCTTGTTGTACTATTGGGGTCTATGGATATTGCTGTGGTTTTACTATTGGTATGATCGGTATAAAACGAGGACACAAGTGTGCTTAATGGCCGTTGACATAGAGACAAGTAGTGTTTCCGCTGCATAATAGGTTCAAGCCGTTACACGAGGATTTTAAAGTGGAACCCAAACTACCGTGCTTCTCATTTCCTTTTGTCGTACCGCTTGCATTAAAAGGGTTCCAGCGCCATCTGTTGGGCAGTTGTATTGATAGCCAACCAATGTTGCAGCAGGGGATTTGGATTTTAAAATAATACTTTATCTCTAGGTATTTATTACTTCCCTGGTGTTGTACTGTTTAGACGTCGTTTGCTGCTGAATTCCTATTACCCATATCCATCAGTCTAAACAGTACAACACCAGGAAGTATTGAAATACCTAGAGATAAAGATTATTTTAAAATCCAAATCCCTGCTGCAGGAACATTGGTTATCAATACAACTGGCTCAACAGATACAGTTGGAACCCTTTTGGATGCAAGCGGTAATAAGATTGTGCGAAATGATAATGCTAACGGTAGTTTGGGTTCTAATTTTAAAATCTCAAAAGGTGTAACGGCTGGAACCTATTATGTGGAAGTGAAACACTATCGTTCTGTGTCAACGGGTCATTACACACTTGTGTCTCGTTTTATACTCGATCATACCAATAGTAAAACTACAGCAATATCCATAGACCTCAATAGTACAACACAAGATCGTATTGAAGTGGCTGGGGATGAAGATTGGTTTAAAATTGTAATCCCTCGTAGAGGAACATTAACTGTAAGTACAACCGGCTCAACAGATACAGAAGGATTCCTTTACGATACACATGGTACCCAACTTGTGTACGATAATAATCATGGTACAGACAATAACTTTAGAATTTCAAAATTTATAACGGCTGGAGTCTATTATGTAAAAGTAAGACACCATCGTTCTGTGTCAACTGGCTCTTATTCGCTTATTACAAGGTTTATAGCCGGTGAAACATCACAAGCACAAGTTCTTGATGATCATGGTGGCAGTAAAAATACAGCAACACCCATAGACCTCAACAGCACAACATTAGGAAGTATTGAAACATTTGGGGACATAGATTACTTCAAAATCGTAATCCCTCGTGGAAGTGTAGGAAGATTGACTGTATATACAACTGGTTCAGGAGATACAGTCGGAACCCTTTACAATCCAAGTAGTGCCAGACCTGTATCTGATGATAATAGTGGTACAGACCGGAACTTTAGAATCTCACAAATCGTCACCGCTGGAACCTATTATATAAAAGTGAAATACTATTTTGCTTCAAAAATCGGTTCTTATTCGCTTGTTACGCGTTTTACACTACAAGCAGACGTTTCTGATGACCATGGCAATACTAAAGAAACAGCAACACTTATAGACCCCAACAGTACAACATCAGGAAGCATTGATAAAGCTGGAGATAATGATTGGTTTAAAATCATAATCCCTAGCGAAGGAGGAGTGTTGACTGTACATACAACCGGTTCAGGAGATACAGTCGGAGAGCTTTTAGATACAAATGGTACTCGACTTGTATTCAATGATGATGTTAGTGATACAGGCAATAACTTTAAAATCTCAAAATTTGTCACCGCTGGAACCTATTATGTGAGAGTGAGAAATTATAATAATCAAGTAGCTGGCAATGGCTATACGCTTATTTCTCAGTTTGCACCTAGGCAAGATGACGATAGAAGCACAGCAATATCCATCAATCCAAACAGTACAACACGGGGACGCTTTGAAGTAACCGGGGATAGAGATTGGTTAACAATAACCAGGGATGTAGATTGGTTTAAAATTGAAATCCCTAGTGGGGGAGGAGCATTGACTGTACGTGCAACCAATACCATTTCAATCACACGATCCCTTACGGCTGGAACATACTATGTGAGAGTGAGTGCTTCATCAGCAGCTGGAAGTAGTGGGAAAATTTATTACTTGGGTAGAACATTTTATGTGCAAGTGCATGCTTCGCTAACTGATAGTTACACCTTTTTTTCTCGGTTTATACCCAATTAGCAACCTAGCCCAAACCAATAAGTAGTTTTATACAGCACTTTTCACTAAAGTGCTGTTGTAGGTGCGTTGTACTCTTTTGAGTGTTTGCATGGCAATCATCTTCATGCTGGTAGTGAGCTTTCATAGATCCTAAAGGGTTTATAGGCAAAATACTTGCCACTACATTAAAGGCTTGTAGGGTATAATAAGGGCTACATCTGCGTGGAGTGCTTTTTCGTTGTATTGAAAAAAATAGAGCAATGCAACAAAAAACCTTAAAAAGGTGAGAAGATATGAAATCATATTTACAGTGGTCAGTAGCCACAATAGTAATAGCAATCCTTGGTGCATGCGGTAGTACCAATAGTGGTAATAGGCTTACTTCTAAGACCATATCATGTACTACTAAAGCAATCATGTATAAAGGTCTTACGTACGGGTGTGTAACCAGTAAAACAGGTCGAATATGGCTAGACAGAAATATAGGTGCCTCACAGGTAGCTACCTCACTTTCTGATGAGGCATCATATGGTTACTACTTTCAGTGGGGAAGACCAGCAGATGGACATCAGATTGCATTTCCAGATAAGACAAATCGGCGAGCAACAACCATACGTCCTTCATTTAGTGCGTTTATTACTGTCAATAACACTACGACAGATTGGGTAGTCGATGGTGTGGACGATAATGGTGCCCAAAGAGAAGCATTTTTATGGAAAACAGACGGTACAGGCATATGCCCTAAAGGGTTTAGGGTACCTACTGCAGAGGAGTTGATTCGTGAATCTTATGAATCTGACTTTGATGTTACATTGAAATTTCCTTTGGCAGGATTTCGCAACAATACTAAAAACAGTATAGAGGTTTTTAAAAGTGCAAGCAATGGTTTTTTGGAGGATGCTTTTGGTTACTATATGGCTTCAGACAAATTTTCAAATAAAATGGCACGAACTCTCTCTTTTGATCAAGACAATACGGGAAAGATAGAGACAAAAGGTCGTGCATATGGCTACTCAGTCCGTTGTATTCAAAAACAAAAAGATGAAGTAGTACCATCTGATGATCATGGCAATCTTATGGATACAGCAACACCCATAAAGTTAAACAACCAAACATCAGGACGTATTAATAAAGCTGGGGACGTAGATTGGTTTAAAATCGTAATCTCTGGTACAGGAATATTGGTTGTAGAGACAACAGGCACCACAGATACAGAAGGATTCCTTTACGATGCAGGTGGCAGAGAAATTGCATTTAATGATAATATAAGTAGTTCAGATAATAACTTTCAAATCTCAAAATTTGTAACAACTGGAACCTACTATGTGAAAGTGAAACACCATACTGCTTCATCAACAGGCGATTATTCGCTTGTGTCTCATTTGATAGCCGATGATTATACCAATAGCAGGGATGATGCAGGAACGATCAGTCTAGCCAGTACAACACAAGGTCGCATTAATAGAGCTGGGGACGCAGATTGGTTTAAAATCGTAATCCCTCGTACCGGAACACTGGTTGCAAAGACAGTCGGCTTAACAGACACAAAAGGATCTCTTTACGATGCAAGCGGTACCCAGATTGCATTGGATGACAATGGTGGTTCAGGTCAGAACTTTAAAATCTCAAAGTCCATCACAGCGGCTGGAACCTATTATGTGAAAGTGAAACACAGTAGTGTTTCATCAACAGGTCGTTATAGGCTTATTATACGTTTTGATGACCATAGTAATCTTATGGATTCAGCAACACCTATGGAGCCAGATGGCACAACATCAGGAAATCTTGAAGTATTTAGAGATGAAGATTGGTTTAAAATTGTAATCCCTCGTGCCGGAGCACTGGCTGTAGAGACAACTGGCACCACAGATACAAAAGGATACCTTTACAATGCAAGTGGTGTCCAGCTTGCATCCAATGATAATATGAGTAGTTCGGACCGTAACTTTAAAATCTCAAAGTTCATCACAGCGGCTGGAACCTATTATGTGAAAGTAAAACACCATAGTACTACGAGAACTGGCAGTTATGCACTTGTGTCTCATTTTATACCTAGTGATTATGGATATGATGCCTATACAGCAACACCCATAGGTCTCAACAATACAAAACAGGGGCACATTGACTTTGCTGGGGATGTAGATTACTTTAAAATCGAAATCCCTAATAGGGGAGGAGCACTGGTTATAGAGACAACTGGCTCAACAGATACATATGGGTACCTTTTAGATAGAAGCGGTATTCAACTTGCATTGGATGACAATAGTGGTTCAGATCGTAACTTTAAAATCTCAAAGTTCATTACAGTGGCTGGAGTATATTATGTAAGAGTGAAACACCATAGTTCTACAGGAATTGGTTCTTATGCGTTTGTGTCTCATTTTACACCGAATAATCGTCCCGATACTATAAGTACAGCAACACCCATCAATCCAAACAGCACAACACAGGGGAACATCGAAGTAGCTAATGATAAAGATTTCTTTAAAATCCACATCCCCAGTAGAGGAACATTGGTTGTAGAGACAACAGGTGTAACAGATACATACGGAACTCTTTTAGATGCAAATGGTCGCCAGATTGCATTCAATGATAATGCTGGCGGTTTAGGTCAGAACTTTAAAATCTCAAAGCTCATCACAGCGGCTGGAACCTATTATGTGAAAGTGAAACACAGTAGTGCTACGAGAACTGGTTCTTATATGCTTGTGTCTCATTTTTTGCCTGATGATCATGCCAACACTAGAAGTACAGCAACACCCATCAATCCAAACAGCACAACATCAGGAAGTATTGAAACAGCTGGAGATGAAGATTGGTTTAAAATCCACATTCCCAGCAGAGGAATATTGGCTGTAGAGACAACAGGCTTAACAGATACATACGGAACTCTTTTAGATGCAAATGGTCGCCAGATTGCATTCAATGATAATGCTGGTGGNCCAAAAAGCGAGAAGGCAAGTGCAACAAACATTGCTGCAAATGCAGTCAGTGCCCATGGGTTCTGCATGGCTGTTTGGATGTCTGCTCCTGCAAGCCCTGCAACCACACCAACCACGGTATAGGTCAGCGCCATAGCAATCACATAGACAAGTGATGTGAAAAAAGCTTTAGCAACACTCGGCTTTTGGTCACCCGCTTGTGAAACAATAATGGAAGAGAGAATGGGGATCATGGGGAAAATACACGGTGTCAGTGCCAACAGCAACCCAAAAATGAAAAAGAGTATAATGATAAAAAGGGAGCTCTCGCTACCTAATACATTGGCAATATTTGCTGTATTGCCCTCTTGTGTCAAAGAGGAGATTTTATCAAACACACTTGGTACTCTGCCCTTAAAGGTAAACTGTTTTTGGAAAGGCTGATAGCAGATACCCTTATCTGAACAACCAACCACTTCAATCTCAAGTGTATAGTCTCCTTTGACTTTTGAGGTAATCTCTTTGACAGGAATCTTCACAACCATCTCTTTTTCGTAAACCTTGTCACCATCTATCTCGTGTGCTGGTGGCAACTTAGGGTGTAACGTCAATTTCTGAGGTGCCACAATGCGAAACTTTACATCCTCCTTGTAAATATGTATGGTATCTGCAAGTGTTACCTTGGTTTCAATGGTATCCTCTTTTTGTACTGCTACAATATGAAATGCCTCTTCAGGCTGGAGGAATACTGATTTTTTGGCAAGTATACTGGCAAAATCACCAAAGACAAATGTATTGAGGAGGAGCCCCCAAAAGAGTAACTTTTTGACCATAGACTGCATTTTCTCTCTCTTTATATTCTAAATTTATAGTATTGTATTGTACTATTTGTATGTAAACTTATTGTAATCTTATCAAAAATGGATTAACTATATATCATTGAGGACAAAATGGCAAACTATCTTAAGGACGAACACTCTCCCTATTTGCAACAACATGCTAACAATCCTGTTCACTGGTACCCTTGGGGGGAAGAGGCTTTTAGGAAAGCAACCAATGAGCACAAGCCAATTTTTCTAAGCATTGGCTACAGCTCTTGTCACTGGTGCCATGTTATGGAGCATGAATCATTTGAAGACCCTCAAACTGCTGAAATACTTAACAAACACTTTGTAAGCATTAAGGTTGACCGTGAAGAGAGACCAGACATTGACAAGCACTTTCAAGAGGTCTATCAACTGATGAATGGTAGACCTGGTGGCTGGCCCACCTCCATTTTTCTGACTGAAGATCTCAAACCCTTCTACTCAGCTACCTACATTCCACCAGAACCACGCTATGGTATGATGAGCTTCTCTACGTTGCTTGAAGTCATTGCAGATAAATACAAAAATGAGAAGGGTATACTCGTCGAAGAGGCAGAAAAGATACTCAAACACCTCAATCCTGATAAAGACAAGATTCAAGCAACCAAACTTGATGTTAGTATTATCAGCCGTACTATTGAGCATGCAGACACACTGTATGATCACCACTTTGGTGGTTTTAGCAAAGCACCCAAATTTCCACAAGCCTCTTTGCTTGATCTGTTGCTTGATATCCATGCCCTGAATGGCAATAAAGAGACACGTGGCATGGTAGAAAAACAGCTAGTCAATATGGCAAAAGGCGGTCTAAGAGATCTTGTTGAGGGTGGTTTCTGTCGCTATGCTACTGATAATGAGTGGCTTATACCGCATTTTGAGAAGATGACCTACGACAACGCACAACTTTCACAGGTATACCTCAAAGCCTACCATGTCACACAGGATGCCTTCTACAAAGATGTCGCGTTCGAGACCCTCGACTTCATGCTTGAAAAGATGCAGGAGAAACACCTCTTCTATTCAGCCAGTGATGCGGATACCGAAGGGGAGGAGGGTAAATATTTTGTCTATACCTACGAGAAGGCACGCAAATCCTTCCTCAAAGCCGGTATTCCCAAAAAAGAACTTGACCGGCTCTGCAAGGCGTTACATATTACCCCTGAAGGAAATTTTGAGGGCAAAAATATTGTACGTATTGATAACCCACAAAAAATGAATAAAATTCCTTACTACCAAGAAGCTATAACTGCATTAAAAAAACGCAGAGAAGAGAAACGAATCTATCCATTCATTGACAAAAAAATTATCACCTCATGGAACGCCATGATGGTCACATCGCTCTTCAAAGCCGCCCGGGTCGATGAAAAGTACCTCAAGCCGGCGAAGAAGTCACTGGAGAAACTGCTTGAGAGCATGTACATCCACTCGCAGCTCTTCCACTCGACCCTCATCGGCAAAGAACCGAAGATCCACGCCTTTTTGGAGGACTACGCCTACCTCTGCGAAGCGCTCATCGAAGCCTATGAGACGACGCTTGACGAGACCCACCTCATCATCGCACAGAAACTTGCCAATACCACCATAGAGAAGTTCTACAAGAACGGCATGTGGAAGTTCTCACGTGGGGAGTTTGAGACCGATGCAGAGATCTACGACAGCTCCTATCCCTCCTCTCTTGCGACGATGGTTGGCGTACTTCACTCCGTCTCTTCACTCATCGACACGGTCTACAAGAAGTTTGTCTTCAAAAGCCTCGAGATACACTCCTACGACGTGATGCGCCAGCCCGTCTCAACTCCCAAACTGAGCAAGATGGTCATCCGTTATCTGCTTGATGATATCATCATCAAAGCGACAGAGGAGAAACTGCAAAAGCATATGGGGCAGCAGGACAGGCTCCCCTACCCCTTCACCCTCTTCAGGACCGACACCAATGATGGTTACATGATCTGCAACTCCTCGGCATGTTTCGGACATGAGAAGGATATAGATGGGGTTCAAGAGGTGCTAGAAAAGAGAAAAATATCTTCTAACAATATGAAGTCAATACAGGAATAACCCAGAGGCTAAATATAGCTCAAATTTCTTATAATAAAAAGGAGGTTACCCTCTATTTCTTCCACCATTACGGCTTGAACGGCCATTTCTATTATGATGGTTTTTATTACTGCTGCCTCTTCGTCTAGAGTTATCTCCACGATATCTGCTACGACCACGTCCTCTCTCCCTATCATTACCACGATTTTGTATGGCACGCTCAATAAGCAGTTCAATCTCTTCAAGTCCTAAACCAATAATATCTTTACCCTTGACAGCATTTTCGCTCTGTATCATCGAAGAGAGTAGATGTGCAATGGTAACAATGTCAAGATCATGTTGTAAGGTTTTGACTAACTCAACTGCCTTATCAGTAATCTGTGTATTGGCTATTTTAGTAATGAGATCATCTTGTCGATTATTTTGTACTTCTATTCGAGTAGGAATAAC
Source organism: Sulfurovum sp. (assembly GCA_020525365.1). NCBI lineage: Bacteria > Pseudomonadati > Campylobacterota > Epsilonproteobacteria > Campylobacterales > Sulfurovaceae > Sulfurovum > Sulfurovum sp. The sequence goes on from JAIZOF010000001.1 coordinate 1,443,637, forward strand.
TTGTGTAATGAGTTTGGTGCCTACATCTTTTTCAATACGTTTAATGGTACGCAATTCATTGGGACTAACAAGTGTAATTGCCTCACCACTTTTCCCACCACGTCCAGTACGACCAATGCGGTGCACATAACTCTCAGAATCAAAAGGAATATGGTAATTAAATACATGGGTGACATCATTAACATCAAGTCCTCTGGCTGCCACATCTGTTGCTACAAAGACATCAATACCGCCCTGCTTAAAAGAACGGATGGTTACCTCGCGCTGTTTTTGCTCCATATCACCGTGCAAGCCACTGACTTTTAGTCCTTGTGCGGTCAAGTGTGAAACAAGTCTGTCAACCTCTTTTTTCATACGGCAGAAGATAATACACTTGTCAGGATTCTTATAATCAATAAGTCTAACAAGTGCATCATCTCTTTCATGCTCTTGTACCACATAGTAATACTGTGCAATCTTAGAGTTAGTGCTTTCACTCTTGGTAATAGAAACTGTCTTTGGACTATCAAGAATCTCTTCTGCTAGTTTCCTGATTGCTTTTGGCATGGTTGCAGAGAACATCAATGTTTGGCGTTTTTGAGGCAGAAAAGTAAAAATATTCTTGATCTCATCAAGAAATCCCATATCGAGCATCTCATCAGCCTCATCAAGCACAACAAAGGTTGGACTGAGCTTGATTTTTCCACTCATTAGAAGGTCTTGAAGTCTGCCTGGTGTCGCAACCACAATAGAGGCCTGCTTGATACGCTCAATCTGCTTACCATAAGGTGTGCCACCATAGACCGTTGCTGTCTTAAGCCCAGAAAGTTTTCCAAAACGGTAGAGTTCGTCACTAACCTGCATAGCCAATTCACGGGTAGGAACAATAACCAGTCCTTCCACGGTACCATCTGCTTTCATCATATTCATAATAGGCAACCCAAAAGCTGCTGTCTTTCCCGTTCCTGTTTGAGCCTGTGCAATAATATCAGCACCTTTGAGGATGAGAGGAATTGCCTCTTTCTGTACAGGGCTTGGCTCTTTAAATCCAGCTTGAGCTACCGCATCAAAAATAGTGGGCTTAAAGTTAAAATCTGAAAATATCATAATCGTTATTCTTTATGTTAAAGTAGTCGGTATTATTCAATGCATAGCAACATCTCATTAGACAAATCTCATTAGACAAATCTAAGGTACGGCAATAAAAAAATAATCCTCTTTTATACAACCAATACCAAACTTCTGTATCACACGTTTATATTTCGTGGGAATAGAAAAGATGTTGCCTATCTCACAATAAGGGAGTTTAGTACGCTCTTGCAAAAAGTTTGGCATTATAGCAGGTTTTCGTAGAAAAAGATAGGTATGATTTGAATTGAGAGGCTTGGGTTTTAAGTATAATAATATCTTAGATACCAGCCATATAAAAAGCTATGGGTATGGGAGGTAAGTCGGTACAAAAAACTTTTACAAAGGAAGAAAAATGAAAAAAAGTCTTCTAGCTGATACCTAAGATATGGTTGTATTATAGTCTAATTAAGATAAAATTTATCTTAATTTAAATCTTATAATTTTATTTTGTGTATCTTATTAATAATACAGATCTATTTTGGAGTATATAAATATAAAATTGGTATTGAATTTATTATATTGAAGTGTCAAATAATATAAAAGTATCTTTTGAGTATTTCATGATATACTATATTAAAAAGGTGCTAAAATGGCATATGAGTTGAAACATAAACTGGTGATTGCAATCTCATCAAGAGCACTCTTTGATTTAGAAAATGAAAACCAGCTGTTTGAAAAGAAGGGACTAAAAGCGTATTATCGTTATCAGATTAATCATGAAAACAAACTACTCAAACGGGGTGCAGCATTTGATTTTGTTAAAAATATTCTGCGTATTAATAGCCATTTTGATGACAAACTTATTGAGGTAATTGTACTTTCACGCAACAATGCAGCTACTGGACTTCGTATACAAAACTCTATAGAGAAGTACAAACTCGATATTGAACGGACAGGCTGGACATCGGGTACACCTATTGGTAATTATCTCAAAGCTTTTAACGTTGACCTTTTTCTCTCTGCTCATGAGAAAGATGTACAAGAAGCTATCAATGCCGGTATTGCCGCAGCACGTATTATTCCTAAAAAATACAAGAAGAAAAAAAGAAAGGATGTACGTATTGCTTTTGATGGTGATGCGGTACTCTTCTCGGATGAATCAGAAAAAATCTATCAAAAGAATGGATTAGAAGCCTTTGTGGAGCATGAGCGAAAAAATGCCAACAAACCACTACCTAAGGGACCATTTGCCAAACTACTTAAGGTGATCTCGCATATTCAGAAAAGGTTTCCTATGGAGCAATCACCCATCAAGACCTCACTTATCACTGCACGAAATTTTTCTACTTTCAAACGTGTTATTCGTACTTTTGATGCATGGAGTGTCCATATCGATGAAGCCTTTTTTCTTGGAGGTATCGAGAAGCACAGAGTGATCAAATCTTTCAAAGCAGATATTTTCTTCGACGATCAAGACGTACACTTAGAAAAGACAAGCTACAAAACTCCTTCAGCAAAAGTTCCTTATAAACAATAATCTTATTTTTATAGATTTGACTTATCTGCATGGTGGTCAAATAGTTACAATTGAGTGCAATACAGTAACCTAAATACTTGCATGATACCAACAAGAAGCCTTGAGGAGTTATAATGTTTTTATGATATCTAGTCTAAAAATATTTACTGGCGACCTAAAGAGTGCTTTTAGTGATCTTATACCAATTATTATTGTCGTTACCCTCTTTCAAGGCGCTATTATCCGAACCGTGCCGGAGAACCTACCCTCCATCATCATCGGACTGACCATCGTGGCAGTAGGGCTGGCACTCTTCATACGAGGATTAGAATTGGGTATTTTCCCCATTGGTGAAGGGTTAGCAGTGGATTTTGCCCGCAAGGGATCTATTTTTTGGTTATTGCTTTTTGCTTTTACTGTAGGTTTCTCTACTACCATTGCAGAACCTGCACTCATTGCCATTGCTAAGAAGGCAGCACTTATTTCTCATGGTCTTATTGATGCATTTTGGCTACGTATCACTGTAGCACTTTCAGTGGGCTTTGCTATTGCACTAGGAGTGCTTCGTATTTTACTAGGTCACCCTATCAGCTACTATATTATTGGTGGATATGTTATTGTTGTAGCTGTTACCTTCTTTGCCCCAGTAGAGATTATTGGATTAGCATATGACAGCGGTGGTGTAACCACCTCGACAGTAACTGTGCCACTGGTGGCAGCACTAGGAATTGGACTCTCCTCATCCATTAAGGGGCGCAACCCTGTCATTGATGGGTTTGGACTCATCGCTTTTGCATCACTTACACCCATGATATTTGTACAGTTCTACGGTATTCTTGCCTACTCAACAGGAGAGAGTACACAGGCTGTACAGGCAGTCACCCAAACTGTACAACAGGCTACCCAACAAATCAATCACTTCCTCTGGAGTAATCTCTTCTTTGACCTTGTCGGCACTGTCAAGGACGTTGCCCCCATCATCGCGGTAATCTTCTTCTTTCAGTACATCATCATCAAAAAACCTGTCGCACACCTGCACCGTATCTCTGTGGGAATTGTCATGGTCATTTTAGGGCTCTACGCCTTCATTGTAGGGCTAGAGATGGGGCTTTTTCCTATTGGGGAGACTATCGCCTTTCAGCTGACAGAGATGAAAAATGATCTACTTATCTATCTCTTTGCCTTTCTTATTGGTTTTTCAACCACTATGGCAGAACCTGCCCTACTTGCCATCGCCATTAAGGCAGAAGAGATTAGTGAAGGAAATATTAAACAACATATCTTACGTATAGTTGTTGCACTCGGTGTAGCACTTGGAATCACACTTGGTGCCTACCGTATCGTTTCTGGTGACCCTATCCACTACTATATCATTGTCGGCTATATCTTTGTCATTCTATTTACCTGGCTAGCGCCTAAATATATTATCCCTATTGCCTATGACAGTGGTGGTGTAACCACCTCAACAGTAACTGTACCACTGGTAGCAGCATTAGGGCTAGGCCTAGCAGAAAACATTGAAGGGCGAAACCCACTCATTGATGGATTTGGACTTATTGCTTTTGCATCACTCTTTCCCATGCTAACGGTGATGGGTTACGGCATACGTGCAGAGTACTATCGTAAAAAGACACACCAACATAAGGAGGAGCATATATGAAATTTACTGCACTTGTCGCTGTCTTGGAAGACAAACATGAAGAGGACGCTATAGAGGTAGCAAAAAAGGCAGGAGCTGGTTCAGTCACCATACTGCATGGTAAAAATATTGGACTAAGAGAGAAGAAGGTCTTCTTCGGGCTAACCCTTGAAGAGAATGTCTCAGCACTACTCTTTGTACTGCC
>JAIZOF010000001.1:1453004-1458354 GCA_020525365.1 Sulfurovum sp.
ACTCCACGCAGATACAGGCTTTATTATACCTTAAAAATTAACTATTTTTCTTTAATATAACGAAGAGAAATGCAGATATACAAGATACTCTAAACTTTTTAGGGTACCTGAAAGTTTACTATCAGTGTTCAACAATATGAAATTATGGCTGTACTACAGCCTTCTTTAGAGGCACCTCCGGTAACCTCTCTTTTTAATCTTACCTACATTAAAATCAAATACTATTTATATGAGACTATGCTTCATGGCAAAGCTTACGTCTAGCAGATAATCAGTTAGCGCCGCTTCTCCTCTAGAAGTTTTGCTCTTTCGCTATAGTGCTTCTTCCCCTGGAAGGGCCTTGATACAACGGGCTGAGTAGCCATATGCACGGTCTTTTTTAATTATTTTTCCCATACTTTGATTCAAGAAGAAAATTTTTACCTGTCCATTTAAAGCACTTTCTGAAGTTAAATAGTAGCCAACAGCATTTTCAGCAGAGATAGTATTGGCATCTTCTGTGATGTTTCCATCTACACTGTTTCTAATTCCAGCCAAAGGAAATTTCAATATAGAGTTAGATTCAGTGGTAATCGTTTCAAGTAGATACTCATTACGCAATTCTTCTGCGGTAGGTATCCTATAGTTTAGGGGGCATATACCCGTACCATCTATTTTTGATAAGAATCTCTCCCTTTTAGTACCATCACTATCCACATCAATACCCTCCACAGAGGCAACTACCCAATCTGTAGCACTACTATTTACGGTAATAAATTCATCATGCGGTGGCGTTATCGTTTCTGCTTGTAAATTGACCTTGTCTGAATATGAAAATTGATGTCCATCTTTTGGTCTTCCCCACTGAAAATAGTAACCGTATGATGCCTGATCAGAAGGTGATTCCAATACATCTATAGCACCTAGATTTCTATCTAGCCATGTTCGACCTGATTGACTGAGTATAGGCTTATACACAAACCCATGATGCATGATACTAACTGATGATGTACCATTTGAATCTGTTGTATTTCCATCAGAGGTTGATCCTCCGGAGGCTCCATTTCCATCAGTGCCTGTTGCATTTTCACTAGGTGACGGCACTGCTGGTGCCACTTCCCAGCTCTCTCTTTTAATACAACGAACCGAGTAACCGTATGCACGACCTTTTGTGCTTATCTTTCCTTTGTTTTGATTCAAAAAGAGAACTTTTGCCACTCCATTTGAAGATTTATCTGAAGCCATATAGTAACCAGCAGGATCCCAAAAAGTATCATTTGCACTTTCTGAAATCTCTATATCATTTTTGTCATTATTGCGAAATCCTGCCAAAGGGAAGTTCAGTGTAGATTTAAAATGAGGTTGGAAAAATTCATTAAGCAACTCTTCTGCAGTAGGTACCCTGAACCCTTTAGGGCATATGCCTGTACCGTCTGTTTTCCACAAGAATGCTTCTCTTTGGGTACCATTGGCATCCACACCATCAACTACCCAATCTGTCGTAGTGTTATTGACAGTAATAAACTCACCAAATGAAGGATGTACGGTTGTTGCTCGTTGATGCCTCTTATCTGGAGATACAAGCTGATGTCCATCTGCTGGTCTTCCCCACTGAAAGTAGTAACCATATGATGCGGCATCAGAAGGCAAGGCAGCTACCCGTGAAGCACCCAGATTTCTGTCTAGCCATATTCGACCTGTTTCACTGGCTGCACACCCGTACATAATCCCTTTATACCTTACTCTACATAATATGGTTCTAGGAGCATTGGTATTCTCTTTAGCAGTATTGTTGGTATCACCACTTTCAATATTGGGGTAATGAAGCGTGATATTGCCGTCACTAATACTAATATGACTATCACACGCACTAAAGATTACGATTGCTATGGTGACTATTGACCACTGCAAATATGATTTCATACCTTTCTCCTTTGGGTTATGTCTCTTGCCTCTTTTTTATATAACAAAAAGGCATTCTGTATAGATATGCCTCTTACTAGAATTTTGCCTCTCCATAGTCTTTAAGTCCAGATCTAGTCATTTGTATTGTTGATCCTTGAACACAACGAATAGGTATTCCATTTGCGCGAGGCATCCATATCACTTTTGGTTTACCAGAGCAATAATATACCGCCATTGCCTTCCAGTTGTTGTCCTCAGTTGGTGGTATCGCATCAAAGGCTCCAGTATCGACCCACTTGGTACTAAAAAAGTTGGCATTGGTAGTGGCAGTCCAATAGTAAGATTCTGCTATGTATTCCCTCACCAACATACTTACACCTGCATCATTAAGGTCTAAAAGACCATTCCCCGACCATCGATGACCTGTAAGTGGAAGATGTAATTCAGAATTAAAAGCATCCTTATAGTCATCCCAATGTTTTACCTCTTGCCACCAGTCATCAGCAGTAGGCACCCTGAACCCTAAAGGACATATGCCTGAAGAGCCATCTGCCTTTAACCAGAAATTTGATCTAATCCATCCTCTATTGTCAGAACCACCCTCACCTTGCGTTACTTCAAAGTTGAATCCTATCACTTCTAGACCTCGCCAGAAACTGATTGGGTTCTTCTTGTAACTTCTCTCTCCTATGGTAGCAGAACCATCCTCTATCCAGTCTCTATCACGACTTACAGCGATAAAACCTCTAGATCTTCGAGCTGCCCAGATTCCGTTATCATATCTATGAGTGACACCAAATATAGTAGCTGATCTTTCTTCTGTAACGGGTGAATTAATAAATTGATGTCCATCTGTCTCTCTACCCCACTGATAGTACCAGCCAATTGCCGCTAAGTCCCAGACAGATTCGGCTACTTTTTGAGCACCCAAGTTTCTGTCTAGCCATATTCGACCTGTGTTTTTTGATTTTACACAACCATACCAAAGCCCCCCCCATTTAAATTTTTTACCATTTAAAATCTTTTTCGTCTCACCATTTGCATTGGTAGCAATATCATAACAGTGCCCCTGTCCTAGTGCCTCCTCTGCTTCTCGGGGCAGAAATGAAGGTGTTAGTGTTGCATTATGCTCATGGGCAGTGTGTGCTACGTCTATTGTAACAGCTCCCTTATTTGTTTTACCATTTGAATCTATTACTATGAGGTAAACAGTGTGAGAACCTACAGGAAAGTCATTTTTTTGAAACTTTGGTTTATCCGAAAGAATTGAAAAAGTATTTTTATCTATTTTTTCACTCCATTGATAGGTAACTACGTTACTGGTACCTGAACCCGTAGTCTCACTACCATCGAATTCAATCACTTCTTGCCATTTAAACCTAATGGCCTGAGTATTTTTTTCATTTCTGGTGATAATTGTTACGGCAGGAACTGGTGCAGTATTACGATTTGATACGGAGAGAGTATTGTCTCTATTTTTACGAACTACCATGTCTACTCTTCCTACTGAACTGAACTCATCTTCTACGGTAAGGGTAATAATATGAATACCCCGAGTAAGTTTATCACTAATCAAAAAAGATTCTCTTGAGAGAATTGTCTCTCCCTCTGTCCACTCATATTTTATAATTTTAGGAAGATAGGTTGGATTACTACTACTTCTCCCACCTATACTGGTACTACCCAAAAGAGACTTCTTGTCAGGACTCATCACAATACGCGCAGTGGGTACTTGGTTTTTTTCTACTACACCGGTTTCATTGGTATCTCTTTTATTATCAGTAGTACCGCCACCAAGACCATTGCTGCCAATACTGAGATCACCACTACATGCACCCAGCATGACCGATGCAACTGCAACTGCTATCCATTGTAAATATGGTTTCATCATTTTCTCCTCAATTATTGTGCATATATTATTAAATAAAATTTACACTTCTTACTAATTTATTTTATCTCTATTTGAACTACAGCCTATGATATATGTTACTCTTCTTCACTCAAATCATCCATAATACAGCGAACCGAAAGAGCAAATCCACGATCTATGTCAACAATTTCTACACCACCGGCATTGTGTGCTATCTGTAATGCTTTTGATTTATTTTCAGTAAATCCACCACTAGGCTCACTGGTCCAGTACATACCAATATCTGTACCACATATAGTAGGTGATCTTGGCTCATAATATGGAGTCTTGTGGTATGTCATAGCTGCATCCCACCACTCTTTGTCTCTTGGCTCATACTCTCTTACCTTAGCAAGAATACAACCGTACTCATTGCTTTCATCCCAACTATAAACATACTCACCATTCTTACGTCTATAGCCAGTCCATGGAAGTTTCAAAAATGAACTATAACCTCCACCTCGTTGCCAAAATTCATGAGATATTGTGTCTATCCTGAGTTCATCTGAAAATTCTTTTGCGGTAGGCACTCTAAATCCTATAGGGCATATGCTTGAACCGTCTGATTTTGACCAAAATGCAGCTCTTTGATGACCATCTATGTCTACAGTTGCCCAATCTGCCCCCCAAATCAATCGTTTACTAATACGATCCATATGGTCTCGATCATAATTTACCTGTCGCTGCCAAACGCCACTAAACTCCCCTGCATCATAAGAGAGATTATGCAAACTGTCTGACTTGCTGCGTGTTACAGAAGAGTTTACCATCTGATGCCCATCTTCCTCTCTGCCCCACTGGAAGTAGTTACCGTATGCCTGCATATCAAAAGGTCCGGTAGCTTTACGTGAAGCACCGATGTTCTTGTCTAACCATACTCTGCCTGTCAAAGGACTTACGATACACTCATAATCAATTCCATGATGATTAATAGGTTTATCACACCGTAATCTTTTAATACATCGGATTGGCAGTGCCTTGCTACGGAACAACGCCTTTTTAGTACCATTATACATTGCCCAAGCTTTTTTACCTTCTGCAGCATCTTGAGTCCAGTAAGCACTAACTGTACCCTTAGTAGACGGTGTAACTATGGCATCTTTTGCTGTACCAGCCGCAGGAAGTTTTAAGGCAGACAACATTCCTCCTTCTGCATTTTCAGTATACCAAGAGTTTACCTCCTGTATCCACTCTGCTGCTGTAGGCACTCTATAGTCTTTGGGACATACCCCATGACCATCTGTCTTTCTAAAGAAATATGACCTTCTTCGACCGCCTGGGTCACCAGACACTACCCAGTCTTCGGTATCCCTGTGTGCGATAAATTTACTACTAGGACGGTAAGGTACAAATGCCGCACTAGCAGGCACCTTAAACTCTTTCAAGATAGAACATTTCACAGTAAGCTTCAAGTCGCCTCTAAGTCTATCCAGCAAAGAAATATACTGTTTGCCAATCTTCCTAGTAAGATCTAGCTCACAAAAATTCTGCTCGGTACAATCCCAATTACCATTGGAAATATTTAGATCACCACGATCCCTTTCACTAAGATTGAGC
>JAIZOF010000002.1:0-2651 GCA_020525365.1 Sulfurovum sp.
ACAGAAACTCGGCTGGCCTGTGCACCAACGAATAGTACAGAGCGTAGCGAAAAATAGCGGCACTCTCATGGGGCCGCGCCGAAGCCACGGCACCATTCGTTCGACATCGCAGTTTGTCCCTAATATGTTCTTTAGCATCTGAGAACATTAAGAAAGAAAGAAGGCAAAGACAGTAAGTCTAGCACGAATGCCTACAGCAGAAAAGGCCGTGTAAGTAAGAAACAAATGCCTGTGACAAAAGAAAAAACAGAAGAAAAAAAAGAGACCACAATGGCAAAGAAAGAAAGACCAAACCACAAATGTTGATGGCAAACGAAAAATGGCTGCCCTAATCAGGCAAGCAAACAGCTGACACCAAACGAAACAAACAAAACAGCTGAAACCACCTCAAAAACGCAAACGGTGGCCTACCTGCAAACATAAGGTGGAAAAATCACCACCAAATCACAACAGTCTAATAGACTACTGTCTGCAACAAATGAGTGGACGACTACATTGACTACATTTGTTGCAGCCATAAGAGCACAGAACAAAAATAACTGTGCCGACAAACAGATGGAAAGCCAAATTAACCATAACTAACATGAATCTTAACTAACCCCTCACTAACCCGGCTTCCATCTAGAAAAATAAAGGCTGCAGACTGATAAAGCAAATCGCTAATCAGGACTACCGATGACAAAGCATCGGGATGTAAACAAATGCAGACGAAAAGAGAAATGCAAAATGGCTGCCCTAATCAGGCAAGCTAACAAGCGGGTACGAAATGGCCAATAAACCAGAGATTAAAAAATGAAAGAATGCATGGTGGAAAAGAAGAGGAAAAGAGAGAAAAACAAAACAACAACGCTTTCTGAAAAGAAAGAGCAGGCAAGAAATGTCAGCGAGCAACGAGACAAAGGCTGGATACACGTAATCCGTGTACACGATACAATCCATTCAGCCGACAACAACACGGCAGGGCAACAGACGCTCACGAACTACCCCACACAAAGAAAGAATGAGCGGTTCGTTAAACATCGAGACTACCCCCCTCACTCGTACATCGTAAACGAACGATATAACTCGAGAAACAAAAGGGCAAGCCAAGAGAAAAAACAGTGAATGGCAAGAACCGGCAACTAGCCCAACCCCAAACCCTAACCCAGGGAGGCCACGAAATCGCTAGTCTATTGAACTAGAACGAACAAACCTTTTTCATCGTTACATTATGATGAAACAAACAAGGCTAAACTGGGAAAATAAAATAAAACACCCAATAAAAGGCAGGCTCCCTGATGAGGTCTAGCCTGTAGTGAAAGCTAAACACAACGAAAAAGACCGAAACGCCACGCACCTAACAAGGCTCGAGAAAGATGAAATAACAAGGGGGAATAAACAAAGGCCCAACTACTGAAAAGGAGTTTCATCCCTATATGTTGTTTTGAAATCCTCTTTATATTATTTGAACTGGACATTTTTCCAAGTCGGTTGCCCTGTGGACACTCACACAGACCCGACTTCCACGTTTGGTTGCTTGTCTGTTTGTGACGTCACTGCCCGACCGTTGACCTTTAGCTTAAAATAGCTCTCGCGGAATCTCGCATTCAAAATGGCGCTGGTTTTGAAACGTTCATTTGACCGTATTTTCCGACATTTTTGCCAAAATAAACGCATTACAACCCAGTCGAGGCCTGAAAAGGTTTTAAACAAGTGAGTAATAGACTGTTTCTTCTCTTCGAACGTTAGTACGGACCTATCTGTTGTTTTGATTCGATTTGGAGTGATTTTGTGGCCCGAAACTGCCTTTACAGGCCCTTTAAGACTTCTAACAATACAGCAGGAACACATTCCTTGTAAGTGACGTATAAAGTCTGACATTTTACCCAAAATATGAACGTTAAGTACGACACATAGTAAGTTACAACATTCACTACAAAGGATACAACAATAGAATATACTAGGCAAACCTAAACGCAAGTGCGTGGGAAAACATACATCAAAACCTAGTAAAGAGCATGGACACACTTTTCACATCTCTCTCTCTCTCTAACCTACCCCCCCTCCCCCCCAACCCCCCAACATCCCCACCAACCCACCCGTCCCTTCCTCACCGATCCTCTTTGTAACATGTAGTCACACACGGCCACATGCCCCGTTGAACATTTGACCCCACGGGAATCCTCGGACTATAACCAGTCTATTTCAGTAGCACGTAAATATCACCTTTTTTAGAGGCATGAAATACAAAAAATGAAATTGTTTTGACTTGAATTTTTCTCGTGACACTGCATCAAAAGCGTAAAAGAATGTTCAGTTTGCAAATACCGGTGGAGGTATTTCTGACGAAGTTCATTGTATAACGGACAGATGCAAATAAAATGCACTTCATCTTCAATTTCAGTTTCACAAACACTACACACTATTTTGGAGGCATTTTCGTGGGCATAGCGAAAGCGATTTGCATTTAGAGGAAGCACACCCATCCTTAAAACATTTTATTCAAACAAAGTCAAGATAGTTCTCTGTAAGTAAGTTGGATTTAAATGATGCATATATATATATATATATATATATATATATATATATATATATATATATATATATATAGACAAAATCTCTTACTGCTGTTAATAGCTTGACCGCTTGTAAATCTGTAAAAGTCTGCCAAA
>JAIZOF010000002.1:5350-7717 GCA_020525365.1 Sulfurovum sp.
CACTTGTTGTGTGTCCATGCCCCCACATCTACAAAGTTACAGAATCTTGAATTTACTGGGAGACATGGTCACAAAAAGAATGTCATAACTTACAGCTTCTACATTTGACTTTACTACATTGTGTACAAACATCAGCATCCACCTTAAACATCTCAAAAACAAAACAAAAAAAACAGCACTAAAAATAAACAAAAAACTGGTAGCATAACCACCACCACCATGAAATTCAGCATCACTGTAATACATGTATGTATGTTACATCATTAACTTACAGACTACGTCTGTGTAACAACGACACACTGGGATCTGCAGAGTGTTCCAATCTGTTGGCACAGATCTCTGCTGCAGCTTCCCCCAGACTTGAAAGACAGGCCCCATCACAAACACTAATAGCAGCTGCCATGTTTGATAGCCTTCTGGGACTCATGCCATTTATGAGGCTGATAATTGTCCGTGCAACATTTTATGCATACTAATGTTACTGCCCACAATGTCACTATTTTACTCTTTTTTGACCTTGTCCTGAAAGATGAGATCTTGTTCAAATATCAAGGTCAATATTTCTCTCTCTCCATCCTGTCAAAGGTTTATTACCTGCTTTGTACTGCAGGTGCATAACTGTCTTTGGATACATTATATATAATATACACTAACAGGCCACTGTTGTCCCTAATATGTCAGCCTGACATCCGAGGACATTAAGCCCCACATCATCATTAACAGGCCTATGAATGACACACTAATTTTTGCACTGCATACAGCAGTTTGTCACCAGACAAACATAAAGAGGCCAATGAATATACTAATTTCTGCACTGCCTGCTACAAAGTTGTCAATGGACACAAATAAAAAGGCAAATGATGATTATTTTTGTACAATGTATCAGCAATTGTGTCACCATACAATAAGGTGGCCAATGAATGTACCAATTTCTGGTCTGTGTACTGCAATTTTGTCACCAGACACACATACAGAGGCCAATGAATGTACCAATTTCTGGTCTGTGTACTGCAATTTTGTCACCAGACACACATAAAGAGGCCAATGACTGTACCAATTTCTGGTCTGTGTACAGCAATGCTGTCACCAGACACACATAAAGAGGCCAATGAACATACCAATTTTTGGTCTGCCTGCTACATTGTTGTCAGTGGACACAAATAAAAAGACAAATGACTACTAATTTTTTACACCATATTAGCAGTTTTGTCACCTGACATGCATAAAGAGACCAATGATTGTACCAATTTCTGGTCTGTGTACTGCAATTTTGTCACCAGACACACATAAAGATGCCAATGAATGTACCAAATTCTGGTCTATGTACTGCAATTTTGTCACCAGACACTCATAAAGAGGCCAATGAATGTACCAATTTCTGGTCTGTGTACTGCAATTTTGTCACCAGACACACATAAAGAGGCCAATGACTGTACCAATTTCTGGTCTGTGTACTGCAATTTTGTCACCAGACACACATACAGAGGCCAATGAATGTACCAATTTCTGGTCTGTGTACTGCAATTTTGTCACCAGACACACATAAAGAGGCCAATGACTGTACCAATTTCTGGTCTGTGTACAGCAATGCTGTCACCAGACACACATAAAGAGGCCAATGAACATACCAATTTTTGGTCTGCCTACTACATTGTTGTCAGTGGACACAAATAAAAAGACAAATGACTACTAATCTTTTACACCATATTAGCAGTTTTGTCACCTGACACGCATAAGGAGCCCAATGACTGTACCAATTTCTGGTCTGTGTACTGCAATTTTGTCACCAGATACACATAAAGAGGCCAATGACTGCACCAATTTCTGCGCTGTGTACTGCAATGTTGTCACCAAACACACATAAAGAGGCCAGTGACTGTACCAACTGGTGCACTCACAATTCTGTCACCAGTCACACATAAGGAAGCCGATGAATTAGCACTGTGAAACTGCAGTTTTGTAACCCCATACATGCATGACACAAACATGGAAGGCTGATGAATGCACCAGTTCCAAAGCTGACTCCCTCGCTTTAACAATAACACACTGCTTTTAGCGCTGGAACAAGCATAAATACACAAAGGTCACTAAATCCAAAGCCACCACCTAACTAGCAATGTGACGACACACATTGTGTGACAAGAGGCCAGGGGAGGCTAATGGAAGAAGCTCACAAACACTCGTGGTATTAATTATCAAGATGTCATCCATTTATCAATATCACGTTAATTAAAACTCTGACAATCACAACCCTTCCCCTCTCTCTCCCCCCCCCCCTCCCCCCCAATCCATAACTTTGTCTTTGCCTGCATAAAGCTAATACTTGATTGGAGTCAACCATGCAGGTGTGACATCTGTGTCCCCTAT